>CAZAWA010000015.1:0-33063 GCA_964488675.1 uncultured Oxalobacter sp.
GATGTCGTGCGCGATTTTCGCGCGGCGCGCAAGCTGCTGGGAGTGGTGCCGCAGGAGATTGTGTTTGACCCGTTTTTCACCGTGCGCGAAACCTTGCGCTTGCAGTCAGGCTATTTCGGGTTGAAGGACAATGATCGCTGGATCGACGAGGTGATGGAAAACCTTGATCTGACCGGCAAGGCTGACGCCAACATGCGCGCCTTGTCAGGTGGCATGAAGCGGCGCGTACTGGTGGCGCAGGCGCTGGTGCACAAGCCGCCGGTCATCGTGCTGGACGAGCCGACCGCCGGCGTCGATGTTGAATTGCGCCAGACGCTGTGGCAGTTCATCGGCAGGTTGAACCGCGACGGGCATACCATCGTACTGACCACGCACTATCTGGAAGAGGCGGAAGCTTTGTGCAACCGTATCGCCATGCTCAAGAACGGCAAGGTGGTGGCACTGGATACGACCGAGGGTCTGATCAGGCGCCTGTCTGGCTCGCAACTGATCCTGCAACTGTCACAGGGAAGCCTGCCGGAAAGCCTGAAACCACTGATCTCGCAGCAGGAAATCACGGCGACAGGGAAGAAATACTTGCTGCGCATCTCTCACGCTTCCGAAGTGGAGCAGATACTGGCGAAGGTGCGCGAAAGCGGCGCTGTGATCGCAGAGATGCAGGTGCAACAGGCGGATCTGGAAGAGGTTTTCCTGCAGGTCATGGAGGCCGGAACATAATGAACCTGCTCTCGACCGGATTTCTGACGCTGCTGTACAAGGAGGTGCTGCGCTTCCTGAAAGTGGCGGCGCAAACTATCACTGCGCCGGTGCTGACGGCGTTGTTGTACCTGCTGGTGTTCGGCCATGCGCTTGACGATCATGTACAGGTGTATCCGGGCGTGAGTTACACCGCGTTCCTGATACCGGGACTGGTGATGATGAGCCTGCTGCAGAATGCGTTTGCGAATTCCTCCTCCTCGCTGATACAGTCGAAAATTAACGGCAGCATGGTATTTTTGCTGCTGTCGCCCATTTCGCATTGGGAAACTTTCTGGGCGTACCTGCTGGCATCCGTGGTGCGCGGCCTGACGGTTGGTGTTGGCGTGTTCGCCATAACTGTCTGGTTTGCGCCTTTGTCGCTCGTTGCGCCATGGTGGATCGCGATTTTTGCTGTGCTGGGTGCTGCCATACTGGGTACGATGGGGCTGATCGCAGGTATCTGGGCAGAAAGATACGAGCAACTGGCCACCTTCCAGAACTTTCTGATCATGCCTGCCACCTTCCTGTCAGGGGTGTTTTACTCAATCCACTCCCTCCCGGAGATCTGGCAGAAGGTGTCACATTGCAATCCGTTTTTTTACATGATTGATGGCTTTCGCCACGGATTTTTCGGCCAGTCCGACATGAGTCCATTCACCAGCCTGCTGGTGGTATCGGTATTTTTTGTCTTGCTGGCATCGCTGGCGGTCAATATGCTTCGGAGTGGTTACAAATTGCGAACTTAGCAATATCGGGGGTCAGCAGTTTTTTTTCGCACAGCGAAAATTACTCTGACCCCCGCTGATCGGTGCAGCATTTTTTTTCGCGCAGCGAAAATTACTCTGACCCCGCTGATTCGGGGATAATTGGCGACTGGAGCTTCAAAGACGAATTACGGGAACATGGATAAACTGATCATTAAGGGCGGCAAGCGCCTATTTGGGGAAATTCGGATATCCGGGGCAAAAAACGCTGCGCTGCCGATACTGTGCGCAGGCTTGCTGACGGCCGACACGCTTGAACTGAAAAATGTGCCGCGCCTGCACGATGTGACCACGATGTTGCGGCTGTTGCGCCAGATGGGTCTGCAAGCAGAACAGAACGGCGAGAGCGTCTATCTGAATGGTGGCGCCATCAACAATCCTGATGCGCCCTACGACATGGTCAAGACCATGCGCGCCTCGATACTGGTGCTGGGGCCGCTGCTTGCAAGATTCGGCGAAGCGAGGGTGTCGCTTCCAGGCGGTTGTGCCATCGGCTCTCGCCCGGTCGAGCAGCACATCAAGGGTTTGCAGGCGATGGGAGCCGAGATATCCATCGAGGCCGGATACATCCACGCCAAGGTCAAGCGCCTCAAGGGCGCACGCATTGTGACGGACATGATTACCGTCACTGGAACCGAAAACCTGCTGATGGCGGCGGTGCTGGCCGAGGGCGAAACCGTGCTGGAAAATGCCGCACGAGAACCGGAAGTGACCGATCTGGCTCGCCTGCTGGTCAAGATGGGCGCCAGAATAGGCGGCATCGGCACGGATCGCTTGCTGATTGAAGGGGTAGAAAAGCTGCACGGCGCGTCGCATACAGTGATTGCGGATCGCATCGAAACGGGCACCTTCCTGTGCGCAGTGGCGGCGACTGGCGGCGATGTGACCCTGACCAACACGCGTGGCGACATTCTGGATGCGGTGCTCGACAAGCTGCGCGAAGCGGGTGCGGAGTTAACGATCGATCGCGGCCGGGTACGCATTCGCATGGACTCGCGCCCGAAAGGCGTAAATTTTCGCACCACCGAATACCCGGGATTCCCGACTGACATGCAGGCGCAGTTCATGGCGGTCAATTGTCTGGCGGGGGATTCCAGCCATGTGACGGAAACAATTTTCGAGAACCGTTTCATGCATGTGCAGGAACTGAACCGGCTGGGGGCATTGATCAAGACAGAGGGCAACACGGCCTTCGTCAAGGGTGCGGACAAGCTAGTCGGTGCGCCGGTGATGGCGACAGACCTGCGTGCTTCCGCCTCTCTGGTGATTGCCGGGCTGGCGGCGCAGGGCGAGACGGTCGTTGATCGCATCTACCATCTGGATCGCGGTTATGATCGGATGGAGGAAAAACTGTCGGCAGTGGGTGCCGACATCAGAAGAGTGAAACAATGAACCAGACCGCAAACAACCGACAATTGATCCTGGCGCTTTCGAAGGGTCGCATTTATGAGGAAACACAGCCCTTGCTGGAGGCGGCAGGCATCACGGTGACCGAAGATCCGGAAACCTCGCGCAAACTGATCTTCCCGACCCAGAACCCGAATGTGAAGGTCATCATCGTGCGCGCCTCCGATGTGCCAACTTATGTGCAGTATGGTGCGGCCGATTTCGGCATTGCAGGCAAGGATGTGCTGCAGGAACATGGCGGCGCCGGTCTGTACCAGCCGATCGACTTGAACATCGCGAAGTGTCATCTGTCGGTTGCCGTGCCGAAAGGCTACGACTATGCCAGTGCGGTGCGCAAGGGTGCGCGGCTGCGCGTTGCGACCAAATATGTGCAGGCAGCGCGCGAGCACTTTGCCGCCAAGGGTGTGCATGTGGATCTGATCAAGCTGTATGGCTCCATCGAGCTGGCACCGCTGGTCGGGCTGTCAGATGCGATCGTCGATCTGGTCAGCACCGGCAACACGCTGCGCGCCAACGATCTGGTGGAGGTCGAACATATTGCCGACATTTCATCGCGGCTTGTCGTGAATCAGGCGGCCCTGAAACTCAAGCGTGATTTGCTGCAACCCATCCTGGACGCATTCAGCAAGGCCTCAATCGGGTAAGGACATGTCGATAAAAATTCGCAGGCTGGATACAGTCAACCCGGACTTCAAGGCGCAACTGAGTGCGCTGCTGGCATTCGAGGCAGGCGAGGACGAGGCGATCGATCGCGCCGCCGCCGACATCCTCGCGGATGTGAAGACGCGCGGTGATGCGGCTGTGCTGGAATACACAAACCGCTTCGATCGGCTCAAGGCAAACGATGTTGCCGCCCTCGAAATAAGCTGGGAAGAATGCCACGCTGCGCTGAACGCCCTGTCGCCCGCGCGCCGCGCCGCCCTGCAAACGGCTGCGGATCGTGTGCGCGCCTTCCACCAGCGCCAGCAGCAGGAGTGCGGCGCAGATGGTTTCCTGTATACCGAGGCTGATGGCACGATGCTGGGGCAGAAAATCACTCCGCTCGATCGTGTCGGCATCTATGTGCCGGGCGGCAAGGCGGCCTATCCCTCGTCGGTGCTGATGAATGCGATACCGGCGAAGGTTGCCGGCGTGCCGGAAATCATCATGGTGGTGCCAACGCCGGATGGCACGAAAAACGAATTGGTGCTGGCAGCGGCCGCCATTGCCGGAGTCGACCGCGTGTTTGCGATCGGTGGCGCGCAGGCTGTCGGGGCGCTCGCGTACGGAACGGCGACCATACCGGCGGTGGACAAGATTGTCGGTCCGGGCAATGCTTTCGTCGCTGCAGCCAAGCGGCGCGTATTCGGCACGGTCGGCATCGACATGATTGCCGGGCCGTCCGAAATCCTGGTGCTGTGCGACGGCACGACCGAGGCAGACTGGGTTGCGATGGATCTGTTTTCGCAGGCAGAACATGACGAGCTGGCGCAATCCATCCTGGTTTGTCCGGATGAGGGCTATCTGGCTGAAGTTGAGTTCAGCATCAATCGCCTGCTGCCACAGATGCCGCGTCAGAACATCATCCGCACTTCGCTGACCAATCGCGGCGCATTGATCAAGGTGCGCGACATGGAAGAGGCCTGCGACATCGCAAACCTGATTGCTGCCGAGCATCTGGAAATATCGACTGAGAATCCGCAGCGTTGGGCCGATCGCGTGCGCCATGCGGGAGCGATCTTCCTCGGCCGCTTTTCGTCCGAGGCAATTGGCGACTATTGCGCCGGCCCGAACCATGTGTTGCCGACAGCGCGCACGGCGCGTTTTTCATCGCCGCTGGGCGTGTACGATTTCCAGAAGCGATCAAGCATCATTTTTGCGAGTGAGGCCGGCGCGCAGACACTGGGCAAAATTGCGTCCGAACTGGCGCAGGGTGAAGGCCTGGATGCGCACGCGCGCAGCGCCGAATACCGGTTTGCGCCAAAATAATTCCGGAAGAAAACCATGTCCCTGATTGAAAATGTAATCCGTCCAGACATCCGCGCGCTCAGCGCCTACCATGTTGGCGCATCTGAAGGCTTTCTGAAGATGGATGCGATGGAAAATCCGTACATGCTTCCGGATGAGTTGCGCGTTGAGCTCGGGCGACGGTTGTCGGATGTTGCGCTGAACCGTTACCCGATCCCGTCGTACACTTCGCTCAAGACAGCCATTTGCGAAAAAATGGGCGTGCCGGCTGGCTACGATGTCATGCTGGGTAACGGCTCCGATGAGCTGATTTCCCTGATCTCTGTCGCTTGCGCGCGCCGTGATCTGGTCGCGCCTGCCAAAGTCATGTCGCCAGTGCCGACTTTTGTGATGTACGCGATGTTTGCGCAGTATGCCGGCATGGATTTCGTCGGCGTGCCACTGAAAGCGGATTTCTCGCTGGACAAGGAAGCGATGCTGGCGGCAATCAGCCAGCACAAGCCGTCCGTCGTCTATCTGGCTTACCCGAACAACCCGACCGGCAACCTGTTTGACGAGAGCGATATCGTCGAGATCATCCGCGCCGCCGGTGACAGGGGCATCGTGGTGGTTGACGAAGCCTACCAGCCATTTGCGCAGACCAGCTTCATGCCGCGTCTGCCGGAATTTCCGAACCTGGTCGTGATGCGCACCGTTTCCAAGCTCGGTCTTGCCGGTGTGCGGTTGGGTTACATGTCGGCCAGCCATGATTTGCTGAACGAGTTCGAAAAGGTGCGCCCGCCGTACAATGTCAATGTGCTGACGCAGGCTGCGGTTGAGTACGCGCTGGAAAACCTGGAGGTGCTGGATTATCAGGCCGCGCTGCTGCGCGGTGAGCGGGAAAAGCAGACGGTGGCGCTTTCGTCCTTGCCAGGCGTAGAGGTGTTCCCGTCAGACGCGAATTTTCTGCTGTTCCGCATCGCCAGCGCTGACCGCATTTTTGAAAAACTGATTGAGCGCAAGGTTTTGATCAGAAATGTGGGTAAAATGCATCCATTGCTGGCTGCTTGCCTGCGCGTGAATGTCAGTACGCCTGAAGAAAACAAGCAGTTCCTCGAGGCTTTCAAGTCTTGCCTGGCTCCATAATTTTTCAGAACAATTTATGTTATCGCCCAGAACTGCAGAGATTTCTCGCAACACCAGCGAAACACAGATCCGCGCGGCTATCAATGTTGATGGCAGCGGAAAGCAAAAGCTGAATACCGGCGTGCCGTTTTTCGACCATATGCTGGATCAGATTGCCCGGCACGGGATGATCGATCTGGAAATCGAGGCGAAGGGCGACCTGCATATCGATGCGCATCATACTGTCGAGGACATCGGCATTACGCTCGGACAAGCATTTGCCAAGGCGATGGGTGACCGCAAGGGCATTCGCCGCTACGGCTACGCCTATGTGCCGCTGGACGAGGCGCTGTCGCGCGTGGTCATCGATTTCTCCGGCCGGCCTGGGCTGGAATTCCATGTGCCGTTCGTGCGCGCCATGACCGGCACCTTTGATCTTGATCTGACCCGCGAGTTTTTCCAGGGGTTTGTGAACCATGCGCTCGTGACGGTTCATATCGACAATCTGCGCGGCGAAAATGCGCACCACCAGTGCGAAACGGTGTTCAAGGCTTTTGGTCGCGCATTGCGCATGGCGACAGAGCTTGATCCGCGCGCAGTCGGCACGATCCCGTCAACCAAAGGCAGCCTGTAACTTCGATTCGGTTTTTCTGATGCAGTTATGAAAAAAATTGTTGTCGTCGATTACGGGATGGGCAATCTGCGTTCGGTTGCCCAGGCGCTGAGAGCAGTCGCACCAGACATGGAAGTGATAATTTCCGGCGCGGTTGCCGATTTGCGCGGTGCCGACCGTGTCGTGCTGCCCGGTCAGGGCGCGATGCCGGACTGCATGCGCAGCTTGCGCGAATCCGGCTTGCAGGATGCGTTGATCGAGGCATCCAGATCGAAGCCGCTGTTTGGCGTATGCGTGGGTGAGCAGATGCTGTTCGACCGGAGCGAGGAAGGCGACACGCCGGGTCTCGGCCTGTTGCCGGGCAAGGTCATCCGCTTTCAGCTTGACGGCAAACTGCAGGAGGATGGTTCGCGTTTCAAGGTGCCGCAGATGGGATGGAACCAGGTGCGGCAGGCCGTTCCGCACCCGCTGTGGAAAGGCATCGCTGACAACAGTTATTTTTACTTTGTGCATAGTTTTTACGCCGTACCGGATAATATGGCGCACAAGGTGGGGGAAACCGTGTACGGCGCGCCGTTCTGCAGTGCCATCGCACGGGATAACCTGTTTGCGACACAGTTTCATCCGGAAAAAAGCGCGGCAGCCGGATTGCAGCTTTACCGCAATTTCGTACACTGGAATCCATGATTCCGTAAAATGGCAGCAAACCTCCGTTTAACCTAACTATTCGTTTTCAGTCATGTTGCTCATTCCAGCTATCGACCTAAAGGATGGTCAGTGCGTCCGCCTGAAACAAGGCGACATGGATCAAGCCACTGTTTTTTCCCAGAACCCGGCCGAGATGGCGCGGCACTGGCTGGTGCAAGGCGCCCGTCGGCTGCACCTGGTTGATCTGGACGGTGCGTTTGCCGGAAAACCGAAGAACAAGGCCGCGATCGCGATGATTGTCGAGGCAGTGCAGGCATTCGCCCTTGCCAACAATGTCAAGGAAATCCCGGTGCAACTGGGTGGCGGTATCCGCGATCTCGACACCATTGAGCAATATCTTGATGGCGGCATCTCGTACATCATTGTCGGTACGGCAGCAGTCAAAAACCCGGGGTTCCTGCAAGATGCCTGCGGCGCCTTTCCCGGACAGATCATCGTCGGGCTGGATGCGAGGGACGGCAAAGTCGCGACCGACGGCTGGAGCAAGCTGTCCAAGCACAATGTGATTGATCTGGGCAGGAAGTTTGAGGGCTACGGCGTTGAGTCGATCATCTACACCGACATCGGGCGCGACGGGATGATGGGCGGTGTGAACATAGAGGCGACCGTCAGGCTGGCGCAGGCAGTAAAGATCCCGATCATTGCATCTGGCGGCGTGCACGATATCAAGGATGTCGAGGCTTTGTGCAAGGTGCGGGACGAAGGTATCGAAGGCGTGATTTGCGGCCGGTCGATCTACGAAGGCACGCTGGATCTGAAAAAGGCACAAGCACGCGCAGACAAGCTGACCGGCGGATAGTGCGTTCGTTTTGCAACGAAATTGTCGGGTTCAACAGAAATTGGATATATGCTCGCAAAAAGAATCATTCCCTGCCTGGATGTCACCGCTGGTCGCGTGGTCAAGGGCGTCAATTTCGTGGCGCTGCGCGATGCGGGCGATCCGGTCGAAATTGCGCGCCGTTATGATGAGCAGGGCGCAGATGAGCTGACCTTCCTCGATATAACCGCCTCGAGCGATGGGCGAGATCTGATTCTGCATATCATCGAGGCGGTCGCTTCGCAGGTCTTCATTCCGCTGACGGTCGGTGGCGGCGTGCGCACGGTCGAGGATGTGCGACGGCTGCTGAATGCAGGCGCGGACAAGGTCAGCATCAACACTTCTGCGGTTACCAATCCGCAGCTGGTGTTTGACGCCTCGCATCGCTATGGTTCGCAATGCATTGTGGTCGCGATCGATGCCAAGCAGACCGCGCCGGGACAATGGGAGGTGTTCACGCACGGCGGGCGCAACCCCACCGGGCTGGATGCGATCGAATGGGCGCAAAACATGGAGCGGCTGGGAGCGGGCGAAATCCTGCTGACAAGCATGGATAGGGACGGCACCAAGATCGGATTTGATCTTGACCTGACACGCGGCATTTCGGATGCGGTCAACATTCCGGTGATCGCTTCCGGCGGCGTCGGCAATTTGCAGCATCTGGCGGATGGGATCAAACTCGGCCATGCCGACGCGGTGCTGGCAGCCAGCATTTTTCACTATGGGGAGCACACCGTGCAGGAAGCCAAACAATTCATGGCCAAACAGGGCATACCGGTGAGGCTCGCATGATCGCTTCCGGCAAATGGCTGAACAAAATCAAGTGGAATGAGGATGGCTTGGTGCCGGTCATTACTCAGGAAGTCGGCAGCAATGCGGTACTGATGTTCGCGTGGATGAACCACGAATCTCTGGCGAAGACGGTGGAAACCGGCGAAGCCGTGTACTGGAGCCGTTCGCGCAAGAAGCTGTGGCGCAAGGGCGAGGAATCGGGACACACACAAAGAGTGCATGAGATTCGCCTCGATTGCGACGAGGATGTATTGCTGATACAAGTTGAGCAGGCTGGCGGCATCGCCTGTCACACCGGGCGGCACGCCTGTTTTTACCAGAAGCTTAGCGAGGGCGAGTGGCAGGTTGTCGAGCCCGTCATCAAGGACCCTGAAAGCATCTACAAATGAGTGAAATTCTGAACCGGCTGGCAGATGTCATCGAGTCGCGCAAGCTGGCGAATGGCGGCGATCCGGAAAAATCCTATGTGGCGCGTCTGTTTGCCAAAGGCGACGACGCGATCCTGAAAAAAATCGGTGAGGAAGCGACCGAAACGGTGATGGCGGCGAAGGATGCGCGCTTGTCCGCCGACGCATCGAAGGTGCTGTACGAGTGCGCCGATTTGTGGTTCCACTCGATGATCATGCTGGCGCAATTCAACCTCAGGCCACAGGATGTGCTGGAGGAAATGGCGCGGCGCGAAGGCATCTCGGGCATCGAGGAAAAGGCGGCGCGCAAGGATGCCGTGCGCGACGCGCAGGAATCAGCAAGGAACTGAATCGGGGGGAGCTATCGTGGACAACTGCATTTTTTGCAAAATCGTTGCCAGGCAGATTCCTGCCGACATCGTATACGAAGATGACGAATTGCTGGCTTTCAGGGACATCCGCCCGGCCGCACCGGTGCATTTGCTGCTGATCCCCAAGCAGCATGTTGCCACGCTGTCCGACTGCGGCGATGAGGAGGTTGCCATACTTGGCAAAATGATTGCGCGCGTCCCCAAACTGGCCGCCGTGCATGGCTGCTCGACGGTACAGGGTGCGGACGGCCAGTATGTTGGCGGGTTCAGAACCCAGATCAATACTGGCCCCGCAGGCGGACAGGAAGTGTATCATCTGCACATGCACATCATTGGCAAGCCGCGCTAATTCCATCTCGGGCATGCCAAGCGGCGGCGGTTTCTTTAGGGCTGTTTCGAAAAGGAGTGAACATGGGATCTTTGAGCATCTGGCACTGGCTGATTGTTCTCGCCGTCATCGTGCTGATCTTCGGCACCAAGAAACTGACCAGCGTCGGCTCCGATCTCGGAAAGGCGGTCAAAGGTTTCAAGGATGGCCTCAAGGGCGAGGAAGAAAAGCCAGCGACGCCGGACAAAGGCGTGGTTGATGTCGAGGCCAGGGAAAAGCCCAAGGGATAAGCTTAATCGAGCAGATCGGGACAATCCATGTTCGACCTCAGCCTTTCCAAATTGGTGCTGATAGGTGTGGTTGCGCTGGTTGTGGTCGGCCCGGAAAAATTGCCAAAGGTGGCGCGCATGGCGGGCTCGCTTCTGGGCCGTGCGCAGCGCTACTTCAACGATGTCAGGGCCGAAGTCAGTCGTGACATGGCACTGGATGACTTGCACAATCTGAGGAACGATGTGCGCAACGCCGCGCAGGATATCGAGGCCAGCTTCTCACAGATCCAGCCGTTCTCGGATAGTTCCTCTTCCACAGAAAAACGATCGCTTGACGCTTTCGCCCTCAAGTCGCGCGAGTTCAGGCGCAACAAGGACAACCTGTTGAGCAGAAGGCGGCGGCGCGGCAGGACACTGCCTTTTCGCGCGACGCGAGGCTTGAACAGGTCTTTCAGCCATGATTGAGCGGACTGAACCGGGAGCGGAACAGGGATTTATTGCGCACCTGATTGAATTACGCAACCGGATCATCCGCGCATCGGCAGCGGTTCTCGTTATTTTCCTTTGCCTGATGCCGTTTTCTTCGGAAATTTTCGATCTGCTGGCGGCGCCGATGATGGCTGCACTCCCACAAGGATCGAAGATGATCGCTATTGGCGTCATCACGCCATTCATGATTCCGGTTCAATTCACATTGCTGCTGGCATTTGTGCTGGCGCTGCCGTTTGTGCTGCATCAGGTGTGGGCCTTCATCGCGCCCGGTCTGTACACGCATGAAAAGCGGCTGGTAGTGCCGCTGATTGTATCGTCCTCGATCCTGTTTTTCGCCGGCATGGCGTTCTGCTACTTCTTTGTGTTCGGCGTGGTGTTCAAGTTCATCCAGCAGTTTGCGCCGCAGGCCGTGACGGTCGCGCCGGACATTGCGAGTTATTTCAGCTTTGCCTTGACGATGTTTCTGGCCTTTGGCGTCACTTTTGAGGTGCCGGTAGTGGTGGTGCTGCTGGTTCGAACCGGGCTGGTCACAGTTCAAAAACTGAAACAGGCTCGTCCGTATGTGATTGTCGGTGCTTTTGTGATTGCCGCAATCGTTACGCCACCGGATGTGATGAGTCAGTTGTTGCTGGCGATCCCGTTGTGCCTGCTCTATGAGGTCGGTTTGCTGGTGGCGCCGCTATTTGTGCACACCGACAAGCCCTGATTTTGAAGCTGGCTACTCTTGCCGCTGCACTTTCGGCCTCTTCGCAACGCCGACATTCAATGTCGCCTCGCCCTCACTGCGCAGCACGGTCATTTTGGCCGTGCTTCCAGGTGACAGCTGTGCGATCCGGTTGAATAGTTCGCTGGTGTTCGGTACGGGGGAGCCTTCTATCGTCAGCAGAATGTCGCCCGGCTTGATCCCCGCCTTGTCGGCCGGACCATTTTTCAGTACCCCAGCGATGATGACACCATCGCTTTTCGGCAGCTTGAAGCTTTCGGCCAATTCTGGTGTGATGTCCTGCGGTTCGACGCCGATCCAGCCACGCACAACATGGCCCTGGCTGATGATCGCCTCCATCACTGCTTTCACGGTCGATACCGGAATCGCGAAGCCGATGCCGAGTGAGCCGCCCGTTCGTGAATAGATAGCAGAGTTGATGCCGAGCAGGTTGCCGTTGGCATCGATCAGTGCGCCGCCCGAATTGCCTGGGTTAATAGCCGCGTCGGTCTGGATAAAATTCTCGAAGGTGTTGATGCCAAGCTGGGTGCGGCCAAGTGCCGAGATGATGCCCATGGTAACGGTTTGACCGACGCCAAAGGGGTTGCCGATGGCCAGCACCACATCCCCTACCTTTGCCTTCTCCATGCGGCCGAGCGTGATGGCGGGCAGGTTGGGCAAATCAATCTTGATGACAGCCAAATCGGTTTCCGGATCGGTGCCGACTACCTTGGCGCGCGCCTTGCGTCCGTCAACCAGCGCGACTTCGATTTCATCGGCACTGGCTACCACATGATTGTTGGTCAGGATGAACCCATCGGTGCTGATAATGACACCGGAGCCGAGACTGGACAGCTTGCGCTCGCCGTTGGGGCGATCACCGAAAAACTTGCGAAAGAACGGGTCATCCAGCATCGGATTCTTCTGCTGCCGCGCCTGCTTCGCAGTGAAAATATTCACCACCGACGGCATAGCCCGCTTGGCGGCATCACGGTAAGTGCCGGTCGCCAGAACCTCTCCCGGCGGGGACTCATTGATGGCTACGGTAGAAGTTGTAACGGCGACTTTTCCGCGCGAGCCGACCGCACCACCCACCCATTCGGGCTTGAGCGCCATTACAATAAACCACAGCGCAAGGCCGACCGTGACAGTTTGTGCAAACAACAACCAGAGACGACGCATAGGATTATTAAAGAAATGGACGGACAATCGGTAAGTAGGGACGATCTGACGAAATATCTAGAGCAATTGCTGGAAGTCTCCCGTTTCAGGGATTATTGCCCAAATGGGCTTCAGGTGGAAGGAAAACCGCAGATCGAGGTGCTTGTCAGCGGGGTAACAGCCAGTCTGGCCTTGATAGAGGCGGCGCTTGACCTGAATGCAGATGCGATTCTGGTGCACCATGGTTATTTCTGGCGTGACGAAAACCCGTGCATAGTCGGGCATCGACACCGGCGGCTGAAAAAGCTGTTGCAGAACGATATCAGCCTGTTGGCGTACCACTTGCCACTGGATCAGCATCCGCAACTGGGAAATAATGCGCAACTTGCGAGACGGTTGGGGTTTCAGGCGGAGGGACGGTTCGGCGAGAATGATTTAGGCTGGCTGGGCACGGTGCCGCAAAATCTTGCCCGGACCAATGGTGAACTGGCCCGACTGATCGAATTGCGGCTTGGGCGCCGGCCCATGCTGATTGGTGACGCGCCCCAATCGCTGGGGGTAATCGGCTGGTGCAGTGGTGCCGCACAGGGGCTTTTTCAGGAGGCGGTTCTGGCTGGAGCGAGCGCTTACCTTAGCGGTGAAATTTCCGAACAAACCGTACACCTCGCGCGCGAAGCGGGCGTTGCCTACCTGGCTTGTGGCCACCATGCGACCGAACGATACGGCGTCGAGGCTTTGGGCGAGCATCTGGCAGACCGCTTTGGCATCCGGCATCAATTTGTCGAGGTAGAAAACCCGGTCTGACCATCAGGATCGGTCTCTTTTGGCTTTTAAACCGCAGGCGGCGGGAAGGTGCCATGCCCGTCCAACTTTGCGGAGCCTACTTTTTCAGCGAATCGCGGATTTCACGCAGCAACAGCACCTCTTCCGGGGTCTTGGGCGGCGCAGGCGGCTCGGCGTTACGCGCCTTGTTGATCAGCCGCACCATCTGGAAAATGATGAAAGCCAGAATGGCAAAATTAAGCACGATGGTGAAGAAGTTGCCGTAGGCCAAAACAGCGCCTGCCTTTTTTGCATCGGCTAGCGCAAGATGCGTTCCCTGGTTGTTCAGCGGGATGTAATAACTGGTGAAATCCAGCCCGCCGAATAGTTTGCTGACAACTGGCATGATGATGTCCTGCACCAGCGACTCCACAATCTTGCCGAATGCACCGCCAATGATCACGCCGACAGCAAGGTCGACAACGCTGCCCTTGACAGCAAATTCTCTGAATTCCTTCATCATCGACATGCGTCACCTCCTCGATGTGGATAGCAATACTTGTTGAAAAGCACTATAAAGCCGGTTTTATCTTGCAACTGGGTCCGATTCAAGCATAACCTGCACATATGAGGTGTGCAAGCTTTGATTTCGTTCGCGCATTCGCTATAATCGCGAGCTTCGCATTTTGCGCTGTTTTTTTGTATTTTGACGGATTTTGTGGTGCTATTCACTGCTTCACAGCCTGTTTGTCAAATCGGCTGGCTTGCAATTGCTATGCCGAAAAGCGCACAATACGCCATTCGCCTGCCGATGGCAGGTTGGCGCACCCGGTATCATCCGATTTTCGTATTTTTTAAGGAACTGCAACCATGATGGTTCTCTATTCAGGCACGACCTGTCCCTTCTCCCAGCGATGCCGCCTTGTCTTGTTCGAAAAAGGCATGGATTTCGAGATTCGCGATGTCGACCTGTTTCACAAACCGGATGACATTTCGATCATGAACCCGTACGGGCAAGTGCCGATTCTGGTCGAACGGGAATTGATCCTGTACGAATCCAATATCATCAACGAATACATCGATGAACGCTTTCCGCACCCGCAACTGATGCCCGCCGATCCGCTGATGCGCGCGCGCGCGCGACTGATGCTGTTCAATTTCGAACGGGAGCTGTTCGTGCATGTGCATGTGCTCGAAAACGAAAAGGGCCGCGCGACTGATAAAGCCATCGAGAAGGCGCGCAATGAAATTCGCGATCGCATCACCACGCTGGCACCGCTGTTCGTAAAGAGCAAATACATGCTGGGCGAGGAATTCTCGATGCTCGATGTCGCCATTGCCCCACTCCTGTGGCGCCTGGACTATTACGGCATCGAACTGTCGAAAACGGCAGCACCGCTGATGAAATATGCCGAGCGGATTTTCTCCCGCCCTGCCTACATTGAAGCCTTGACGCCACCGGAAAAAATCATGCGTCGCTAAAGCGCAGATCGCCAGACATGACCGAAATTACGACCAAGCCTTACCTGATGCGAGCCATCTATGAATGGTGTAGCGACAACGGCTACACTCCTTACCTGGCCGTGATGGTGGATTCCTCGACGCGGGTGCCCATGCAGTTTGTGCGGGACGGACAGATCGTGCTCAACATCAGCCATGGTGCGACCAAGGGGCTGAAGATGGACAATGACGCGATCCGCTTCGGCGCCCGTTTTGGCGGCGTTGCCCGGGAGGTGTACATCCCGGTCGAAAATGTCATTGCGATTTACGCCAGCGAAAACGGACAGGGGATGGCTTTCGAGGCTCCCGATCCTGCGGCACGAAAAAACGCCCCTCGCACCGAAGCATCACCCGCTTTGCATGCGGTGCCTGCTGATAATAAGACGATTACCGAAATGAGTTCGCCTGACGAGAATCCTGAGCCACCAAAAGGCGGCGGCAAGCCGACGCTGACGAGGATTAAATAAGAAGGTAGAATACGCTGCTTTTCAGCAATGCCGACTTAGCTCATCAGGTAGAGCACCTGATTTGTAATCAGGGGGTGGCGGGTTCGAGTCCTGCAGTCGGCACCACTAGTTTTTAAGGCAAACCCTTATCCAGCGTGGGTTTCCGAAGGCTTTTGCAGCATCTTCAGTATCACAAACGGTTCACTTTGAGTATCACAGGTGGCCATTTTGGACTGATGATATATGCTAATCAAACTAAGTAGGTCAGTTACCTTGAAGGTCAAATATATTTGGCGCAAAGGCGGTACCTACTACTATCGCAGGCGCATACCTGCCGATATTGCTTCAATCCTCAATACAAGTAACCCTTTCAAAGTTGTATGCTTATACACATCTGAAGTGGTCACAGCTTCAAAGATGGTAATGACGCAAGCTGCTGCGGATGATGTTGAATGGGAGCGGTTACTTAAATCAAAACAAGCTTCAAGCAGGGCTAAGGCTGAGCAGCTATTAGCGGATCATGGCATTGATCCTATTAAACCTGATCTGCAATCTATTGAAATGGATGTGTTTCATGATCGCCTTCAGGATATGATTGGTGAAGAAGGGAACCGCCGATTGTATGAAGGCGAGGTTGATGATCCTGTAGAGCTATTGGATGAAGTACACGGTTTGGCTTTAATGATAACCAAGGGGCAATTACCTTTTATGGCTTCGGATGCGCTGGCCTTTTATCTAAGGATGAAGAAGGGCACTAGCGATTTTGAAAAGACAACCAAGATTGCCTTCAATGATTTCATCCACTGTTGTTCTGATTTGCCTTTAACGAGCTACAGGCGTTCAGATGTGAATAAATACATTCAGGATAGGCGAGATAGTGGAAACAAAACGGCCACTGTCAGGAGGCGATTAAACAGCCTGAGTGCAGGTTTTGACATTGCCATTAGAGAAAATGAGCTTGGAATTCCTAATATCTTTGAAAAGGCAGTCATTCCAAGAGAGGGCAAGGACACGAAAGAGCGGCAACCATTTGCTGCCGATGAGATGGGAGCATTGCGCAACGCATTGACAGCAGAAAGAGCCAATAAGGATATTCCATGCATGATAGGGTTGTTGATGGATACGGGTGCCAGGCTGGCTGAGATTGTTGGGCTTGCTTTGTCGGATGTTGTGCTGGATACAGCTACCCCATATATTCATATCAGGCCGCATGGTTGGAGAAGGCTGAAGAATGATAGTTCGGTAAGAAAAGTTCCCCTAGTAGGTCAATCTTTGGAGTCCGCCAGAAACGCAGTAAAACTGGCAGGGAAAGGAAAGTTTCTTTTCAAGCGATATACCTCAGAGACGGTAACCAAATCCACTCATGCCTCTGCTGCGCTGAATCAATACATCAGGAGAAAGGGCATTGATAAAACATGCCATTCACTCAGACATTCTTTGCGGGATCGCTTAAGAGCGGTTGAGTGTCCAAAGGAAATCATGGACAGAATAGGAGGATGGGCTACTGAGGGCGTGGGAGAGAAATATGGCAAGGGCTATTCGATAGAGATGCTGCATTCATGGATGCTGAAGATAGTCTAATTTGCTAAGTCTGCTTCCGAACCAAAGCGTACATTTATACATTAGGGGTTAGATTGGATACTCAGAAGAGGGACGCTACCTGTTGGTTCACCAGTGGGGAAACCGCAGGGCATTTCGTACATGAAATTTATGGTATGGGTGGGCTTCCATATACCAAAGTATGTGGCTTCTACAAAAATCTCGAAATGCTTCAGTTCTCCATAGCTCTTTCATCTCACGCTTAGTAAGTCGCAATGAAGAATCTTCTTTGTGCTTTGCACTAAATGCCCTGCCGGAATATGGATTTAGCTTGGGCCATGCCCGATTGGCGCTATGCAGGTGACCATGAGGTGTGGATGGATAAGGATCTGGATCAGAGCGCGTGAAAAACCATTTCTGAAATGCTATAAATTCCATCCAGTCGGGGCGCTCTAGCGTCCTACCATGCGTCCCGGACAAGATGACTTCACTTTCATTGTTCAATATTTCTCGCTTAGATTCTTGCTCTTGCAGTTCTTCGTTATTGGCTTGGCGAGGATCAGTGGAGCTGTTTTCATCAGCTAGCCATAAGGCCACGGAAATTCTTTCATCATATTCATCGTGGCCTATCAGACCTATAGACAAGCTGATGTCCGCGAGCATTAATAAGGTTTTCGTTGGCATTTGCGTCTGTCCACGGGAAATCTGATTCAATCTAACATCGGGTTAGCCGCACCGGGCACTCGAAGAGAGCGAGAATACTCGGGAAGCAATTGTGCGGCTGACAACTCGCGCCTAAGAGTGATCTGACTTGAATCGAATCGACCAAGGTGGGCCAACTCTTCTATGATGGCCTTCTTGTTACTCTCAGACAATCCCATAGCGGTGCCGAACACCCGCTTGGAATTTCTGACAGGTATGTCCTTCCAAGAACCGAAGAGAAGCTGAAGATTTAGATCGTGATACGCGAATCCGAGAAAAGTCAGAATTTCCGCCTCAAAGATTGACGCACGAATGTGCTCGATCTGGCTCTCAAGCTCCGAAGTTCCCTCGGTAAATGTCCTAAGGGTTTGCGCAATCTTAACCAGCGTTGGCAATTGCTCATCGCTACCGAATGGGACAGCCATTTCAGATTTCTGCCACGGCAGATTGCCAACTTGCCCGTAAGGATGAAGCACGGTGAGATTTGAAAGGATTTCTGCTGCTCTATCGGGACTACTGCCGTAGTAATTCTGAATCGAGTTAAAGAGAAAGTGCTCCAATGTTCGGTCGTAGTTGAAGGTGACTACCCTTACTCTAGAGAATCGTGAAGGTAGGTCTTCTTCTTGCGCATTAAGGCTGATCAATTGAAAGAATGCGTCAAACCATGTGTCAGAAACTCGAGAGAAGTCCAACTTGTTGTGTATGTTTTTTGGGTTGATGTAGAGCTTGCTTTGACGCTCAGCCTTGAGAATTTCCGAGGCGATTGCAAGCTTCCCAAGTTCCTCTATCAGACCGTTTGATCGGTTGGAGTCAATGAAGTTATCAACTGACGGGGCCTGCAGCATGCCAGTGCTGATCCTTCTTGCTGCGTTGTAATAGTCTTGTAACGAGCTGCTGTTGCCACGCCGTAGTGCCAATGCAGATAGCGCCTCCCGAAGCTTATTATCGCCGCCAACTAAAACATTGTAGTTTTCTACCCTGAATGACAAACTCGACGCAATTTTGCCCTTCAACTCGTTGCCTGTCGGCATGTCAACCTCGAAACTCGCCCCAGCACCTAAGACAAATGTAATGAATTCTTGGTTGTCAACCATTAGGATAGCGCCTGTGATGACTGTTTAAGTGCGATGTTCTACCTGACTTTTTATTGCGAATTTGCATGCTAACACTGTAGTTTTTACATTAAAAAGATAAGCGCAAGCCTATGAAGCCAGAGAGCCTGCTATCTTTAGCCATGCATACCATGCCATATGCATAAATAACAAAATCGACAAACTATGTAGACACCTGTGCGCCGCGATTTGTATAACAGATAAATTTTCGAGCGCTAATGTCTGCTTCTGGCCGAAAGAAGAAGCCGATAATAGGAAACTTGTTGATCATACCAAACCAATTACCTCGAAATATATTTTCAGCAAACATCTCTCTACTCACCCAATAAACCATATTCAGAAGGCACCCCCCTCTCCCCTCTTGCAAAGCTATCCATATGCGTTCTTAGTCATCACCAAGCGACTATAGCGGGTTATCAACACCAATCGTCAGGCTGGGGTACACCCTAGACATACACTCCACTGCGCCCTCAATTGTGTCAGGTATGGGTTAATTTCGATATTTATTGACATTATGTTGATTGGGTCTTAGAATCAAACCTTACATACACCTAAGGGGGCATCATGTCAGGCAAGCAAGTTGGTTATATCCGTGTCAGTACGGTTGATCAGAACACTGTGAGGCAATTAGAAGGGGTTAAGCTTGATAAGGTGTTTACTGACAAGGCCAGCGGGAAGGACACCAATAGGCCAGAGCTCGCAGCAGCACTGGACTACTTGCGTGAGGGAGATACCTTCATCATTCATAGCATGGACAGGCTTGCTCGTAACACTGAGGATATGCTTAGAACAGTTAGAGAACTCACAGCCAAAGGAGTAACAGTCAAATTCATCAAAGAGAACCTAACCTTTACTGGTAACGGCTCGTCACCGATGGATACCCTTATGCTCACCATGCTTGGTGCCTTTGCTGAGTTTGAACGATCACTGATAAAAGAGAGGCAGCGAGAAGGGATAGCAATAGCTAAAGCAAAGGGAACTGTCTACACTGGTCGCAAGCCTTCCTTGAGTGAAGATAAGGCGAAGGAACTTTTACAGCGTATCAGCCAAGGGGATAAGAAAACTGATCTGGCCAAGGAGTATGGGGTAAGCAGGGAAACCATCTACCAATATGCCCGTAGAGGGTCACTATAGCCCTCAGAAGGCACTCGTAAGATCATGGCAAGCAGCGCTCAGCATGGCGATGAAAGCCATCAAAACGCCCTCTAGTCGATCTGTTCGGTTAGTTGTTGATTCTTATAAGGAATTGGCAATTAATGGCAGCAAACCCTCCCTATAACAGAGAACCATCTTTAATTGATGAATCTATCGTGTGCAGATGCGTTCCTATCTGTTGATTTCACCCCCCCCTATAAGATTTCATCACCATGATCAAAGCAAAGAATAAGATCGTAAAGCGGATCGACGAAGGTCAGCCTCAACCACCAGAACCTGTCAACTTGAGACTTGATGAAATAGAAGTAATTGATAAGGTCTTTCAACACAGATCAGGTAACTCAACAGCAAGCTCAAAGCATGTTGATGTCTTAATGAAAGCTATAAGGAACTCCAAGGGACAACCATTTGAAGCCCTTACAGTCTTCTGGGTTGGTGATGGTTGGGTGCTGGTTGATGGTCATCATCGCCACAAGGCTTATCTTCAAGCAGGATATTCTCTACCTGTGCCAGTAAAGGTACTCACCGGGGACATTGATATTGCTATTGGAGAGGCTCTTCAAGGCAACTCAAGGGATAAGCTGTCGATGGGAAGCAGGGAGAAGTCCAATGCAGCCTGGAGGCTCGTAGTAGGCACTGATCTATCAATAAATAAAACCAGTGAGCTCTCAACACGGTCAAGGCAAACCATTATTACAATGCGCGGGGTCAGGGATACCCTATTGCAGAAGTATCCTTCGGCTTACCTTATTGACTTAGGATGGTGGGATGCACAGCGTGTACACAAGGGACTTAAGCTTCAAGAAGACTTTGACGACGATTGGATGGAGAAACAGGCGAAGGAACTAGCAGACAAGCTAGTGAGGCTCCTTGGGAAGAACTTAGGGAATCAACCGGATGTACTCTGGAAAGCCTTGGATATCTACGATAGCCGAATCACGGATAGGTTCCTTGAGAATCACGGCATTGATCCAGAAGAAGATGATTCAAAGCAAGTAGAAGATGCGTTCTAAGAGCGCTAGGAGTACCCAAGGATGCCACTAGTAGTCAAGTGCTATACCAGTCAAATTTGACTATCCACTACTGTGACTACCAACTTCTGAGTCATAACATTTGAAAATGGATCGAGAATCCATTAGATTGTGGGGTTACCCCTGTATTGCCATAAGGCAGAGGGTCAGATCTGACTAATATAAAAAGGCTATAAAAATGAGATCAAAAGTAATCGCTTTCGCCGCATTATCTCTATCAATCATTCTGTTGAGTGGTTGTAAAGTTGGTGATGCCCCAGCGAAAACTAGTCAATCACAAGCAAACCAAAAAATGGCTGATGAAATAAATACCAAGCTTAGCGATAACATTGCATCTGCACAGGCGCAGGCAACTAAAGACAAAACTGCTTCTGAAATCTTAATTGAAAAGAATTCTATAAAATCGAAAGAGCAGATCGATGCCCAAACTACGACAAGCAGAAAACTTTATATCGCATCGAATCAGTTCTTCGGAGCATATTTACTGAATACATTAACTCGTCCAGAATATTGCTCCTCCTTGGGAGCACCAATTAACTCATTTGTGGAAGCATATAAGAAAAAAAATAGACAATTGTTCTTAATTGCAGAAAAAGTACAAACGCAATTCACAAAAGAAAACGGTAAGCAGTATGGCGCTGATAAGATGTACGAGGCCATTTTGCCTTCCTTGCAAAAGTTCGTAGTACAAAACATGAAGGACTTATCTGCTCAGTCGGGTATGACAGAGAAACAAGTTTGTCTGTTATTTCAGAATAATGCCTTACCAATAGCAGATGAAATGGATATTAAGAAAAAGATGCCTCAAGTTGCTGATGTATTATTGGCCAACTCTTAATCCCATGTATCACAACAAGGCGTAACCTTCGGTTTACTGATTAAGTTGCTTTTGTCTATGATAGGCTAGGGCTGAAGATGCTGTAATTGCTCACTGCAAAATCTTCCTGCAGGCGGCGCCAATAAAATCACACAACTCACAAGGTTGGGCTTTTTGTTTTTTGGCTTCGTGTAACCGTTATGTAACCCGTTTTGGCAAAACAGAATCTGATTGCTCTAAGTAATAAGTGCTGCTTGGGACTATTAATCCGCAGATCCCTGGTTCGAGCCCAAGTCAGGGGAGCCAAATTTTAGAAAGACCCAATCGAAAGGTTGGGCTTTTTTCTTTTCACCTTTCCCATCTGTTTTATGGGGCTCCGGTATTCGGTCACGGTTCGGTGCTGCGCAATGCAGAACTCAACCGAACTGTCTGGAATAGTCAACATAACAACAAGTTTGTGAAATTTCAGCTATTTTATAAAATTTTAAATATATTTATCCTGTGTTAGTGCTCATATGCTATGCTTTCGTAGCAACACATTAGATGTTCTCCGAAACAACCATAGATAACAAAGGAGGAATGTAATGCTTTCGCTTCCCAAGGTCGATAAAGGCGTAAAACGCGCCATGACTCGCACAGAAAAGATTCAAAAAGTAGTTGTAGGTGTGGCTGTAGCTTTAGGTGTTACTTTTGCTGCAATGCCAGCCCAGGCTTCTCAGATGCCGACTTCACAAGTGGCCAAAGAAATGACGGTTGTGAGTGAGGGTGCCCTGTTACTAACACCGTCGACGCAGCTTATGCAAATCGCCCAGCATGGGTCACATTGGTCACATTCTTCTCACGCCTCTCACGCCTCTCACGCATCACACTATTCAAGCCGTTACTAAATGATGTTTGATGATGCTAGCTTATCTGCTTTCCAAAGCGGAGAAGATGAACTTGGGGTCTATGCTCGCTTGAGTGTAGACCCTAATGTTTTTTCTGAAACAGCCATTCTTAAATCAGCCTATTGGTTCACCGACCAATATTTCCTTTTTCTCGCAAAGAAAAAAGAATCTGGTTTTTGGGAGGTCGAATTCAGACTAAAGGAGGGAAAGTCACTCGACATTCTGAAAGCTGCCTGCGGGGAGTTTTCGAACAGCCTGATCGATCAAGAAATTCGACAGAAAGTGATTAGTGAAACAAAAGATGTTAGGGATACGCTTATTAAGAAAGCATTTTTTGAAGCCAAAGCCCCTCTGCCAGCGAAAACAATTTCTACTGAGTCGCACCTTCCGAATTCATCTCATTCATACATAGATGACCCTGTAAGCGCGAGTCGCTGAGGCTTATGGAACTCACGCGCCAAATTGATAATTCGATTTATTCTAGAAAAGCTTTAGCTGCCACACGGGAAGCTTACCGGTCTTACTGCAATGTTCAAGTAAGGCCAAGCAACGATGGCAAAGTTGGGGTTACGGTCGAAGTGATGGATGAATATAAGGAGCAGCAACGACAAGTAATCCTAGAATTTTGGAACTATTTCCTCGACACATCCTGCAAGCAACATCTGGAATCGGTTTAGAGTCATGGCCAATACAGCATTTCTCCCTCGAGAACATTTTATATCACCAAGTACCGAGTATTCGTTGTTGCCTTTCCGGTTTGATAAACGCATTAATGGTGATTATCTTCTGGTGAATGAAGTGGGTGAATACCATCTTCTCCCGCCTGTTGACTTCCACAGTTTCATCCAACATGAGCTTGCACCAAATTCGCAGACTTATTCAAAACTAAAATCAAAGCATTTCCTCAGCGACAAAAACTCTTCAGCCCTTTTCGAAGTCTTGGCAGCCAAATATCGGACTAAAAAATCCTTTCTTGAAGGCTTTACCAAACTTCATATTTTTGTAACTACACTTCGATGCAATCAATCATGTCAATACTGTCAGGTGACAAGGCAGAGCGAATCGGCGACATCATTCGATATGACAGAGCAGGTGATGCACAAATCAGTTGACCTAATGCTGAATAACCCATCTCCAGTAGTGACAATGGAATTTCAGGGCGGAGAATCTCTGCTGAATTTCGAATTGGTTAAGGAGGGGGTTCTGTATTCAAAGGAGCGTAATGTCCATACTGGAAAATGTATTGAGTATGTCATCTGCACAAACCTCGCCCTGCTTGAGGACAGTCACTTAGATTTTTTCAAAGAACATAATGTTCAAATATCATCTTCCCTAGACGGCCCAGATTTTATTCATGATCGGAATCGCCCCATGAATAGGGGCGGAAGCCATGCAACTGTAGTGAAAAATATTCGTAGGGCTCAAGAAGCATTGGGAAGGCAATCGGTTTCATGTCTCATGACAACCACAAGAGCTAGCTTGAAGTATCCGCGTGAAATCGTGGATGAATACATTCGAATGGATATGAGTTCCATGTTCGTGCGAGACCTAAATCCTTATGGTTACGCATTAAAGACTCAATCAGCAATTGGTTATTCTACTGCCGAATTTCTTCAGTTTTATAAAGAACTTCTTGGGCACATTATCGAAATTAATCGCAAGGGTCACACCTTCCCTGAGGCCTATGCATCTTTGATTCTTAGAAAAATCCTCACACCATGGCCAATAGGGTTCGTAGATTTGCAGTCGCCCAGTGGCGCAGGAATGGGGGTGGTTGTCTATAACTATGACGGCGATGTTTATGCATCTGACGAATCACGAATGTTGGCCGAGATGGGGCAGCATACATTTCGGATTGGAAATGTGGTCGAGGACAGCTACAACGATATATTCTTTGGTGAGACGATGCAAACTATTGCATCCGCCGCATGCAATGAAGCCTTGCCAGGGTGTTCTGATTGTGCTTACCAAGCATACTGTGGCGCTGACCCTGTTCGGAATTTCTCAACACAAGGGGACATCATCGGGCATCGCCCGACAAGTAGTTTCTGTGAAAAGAATTTGGGCATGATTAAACACATCTTTGATTTGTTGCTAAACGCAGATCAAGATCTTGAACGAATTTTCTGGGCTTGGATTAATCGTGAGGATGTAAACCTGATGCAGTTACCTAGGCCATCATGGTTATCAAAATAAGGGCAAGAGGCTCGTCTCATGGCGGATATGGCCGAGTGCTGGGTAGAATTTCGCGTACGCATGTTGAAAGATCGCTTCGTGGTGATTACCTGAGAGTGGTGTCAAGAAATGATAAATACGATGAGTCCTTTGATGGCTATTGCGCTGTGCTATTCGAGGGTGAATCCACAGATATTTTTGATTCGCCATGTGTTCAAAACTATGAAAGTCTTGAGTTTTTGCATAATGACTCGATTGCATCGGTTGACCTAAAGAACGGATATACACGAGTTCTGTACAGGCCTGATTCTCCCCACAATGCTTTATTCGCTACAGAGCGTTGCAATAGTAATTGCCTGATGTGCTCCCAACCCCCACGCGAGGTAGATGATGGTGAGATGGCAGATGAACTCATCCGCCTTATTGACCTCATACCAAACCAGCCTGAACACCTCGGGATTAGCGGGGGAGAGCCAACCTTGTTAAAGGATGGTTTGCTACGAGTGCTTGGAAGATTGGTTGAAAGATTTCCTGAGACGGCCATCACTATGCTTTCAAATGGCCGCATGTATTCATATGACGGATATGTAACTAAACTAGCAAAAGTAGGTCATAAAAATTTTCTTACATCCATTCCGCTTTATGCCAGTAATGCAGCAACTCATGATTATGTTGTTCAAATTAGAGGAGCCTTCGATCAAACAATCCAAGGCCTATATAACGCGGCTAAGCATGGTCTAGCTGTCGAGCTACGAGTTGTATTGCACAAGCAGACGGTTCCCGGCCTATTGGATCTAACGGATTATATTTACAGAAATTTACCTTTCGTAACCAATGTAGCTCTCATGGGAATGGAAAACATGGGCTATGTGAAGAAAAACTGGAACCTTTTGTGGGTTGATCCTATTGATTATGCAGACACACTTGAATCGGCAGTTCGACAACTTTACTTTCGACGAATTAATGTGTGTATTTACAATCTACCGCTGTGTGTTCTTCCTGAATCATTGTGGGCATACGCTAGACAAAGTATTTCTGATTTCAAAAATATCTACCTAACTGAATGCAATGCTTGTAGTGTTAAGCAGCATTGCAGTGGACTTTTTCAGTCATCTGAACAACTTCATAGTCGCGGTATTAAGGCAATCATATAACCATAACTTCCTGCATCAGATTTCAGGCACCAAGATTACAAAACCAAAAAATGGATGCTTGATGTGCCTAACACTTGTGAGATTCATGAAACCACTCGCAAGAGGGTTAATCCAGCGGAATATTGAATATTGGCAACTTAATAGGGCACGATATGAAAAATCTTATTGTGTTGTTAATCACGATGATGTTTACTCTGCCTGCATTTGCTAGAGGTTACTCTGGCAACCGTAGTGGCAAGGTTGCTACTGGCACTGGCTCAAAACTAAAAAGCACTCAAGTTCGTGGATATGTCACAAAACATGGGACATATGTTTCGCCTCATAGGCGTTCTACATCTGACCGCACAACTACTAACAACTGGACTACTAAGGGAAACACGAATCCGTACACAGGTAAGCGTGGAGTGCACTAGTAGTAAACAAGATCAATAAGGACGCCCATTAGTTTCGCTATTTTGGTGTTACTAGGTGCGCATAGCTTTAAAGATATTTCTAGGTTAGTTCATAGATAAATTTTGGGGGTAAAGATGCGACTACTTATAGCGACACTACTTTTAGTTTTCTCAATTCCGGCAGTGGCTTGGGATGGCTATGACCACGATAAGGGGGCGCACATAGAAATTGAAAAGGGGAATTTAGTTCGCCCAGGTCAAGATATTGAAATTTATGATTATGACGATGGCAGCTATAAAGATGTAGAAGTGCAATCGGTACAAAGAAGTGGCTCTACTGTGGAAGTTGAAGTATATGACTACAACAAAGGCGAATACAGAACCCTTGAAATGGATGACTAAACTGGCAAGGACCGAGTTTCCTAGACAGTCGATAGCTCCTTAAAGTACTGCTTTTCGTATGTTATTGGTGACAAACCGCCGTTGGCGCTATGCCTGTACATTCCTGCCCCAGTGAATTTGAATATACTCAGGGCCCCTTAATTACAAGTAGCAATCTCATCCCAGTCGGTTGTATAGCCTGGAGACTTTTTCTCCTGGCGCATTGCCCAGCGCATTCTGGATCCATCCTCAGCCAGCTTGATGGCCCCCTTGCCGAAACGGCCGTTGATCGAATCGATGGTCTCCATCAAATCGGACTGTTCATCGGGTGACGAAAACAGGTCCGGCTGCTGAATGGCCTGATCTGATATTTCGCTCAGTATCACGCCAGCCTTTTTGTACCGGAACCCGGATTTATAGATCTGCTTGAGTCCAACCGCTGCCCATTGGCTCAGCAGGGTGGTATTGCAGGTTGGAACGGGCAGTGGCAAGGAAATGGCTGGGCTGTATTGGGGATGATCTTTGCGGAACCGATCCGTCATGATGAACACCTGCAATATGCCGGCTACTGAATTCTGATGACGCAGCTTCAGAGCGGCGTTGGTAATGAAATGGGAGAGCGCGTCCTGCAGATCCTCGATTTCAGTCACGGTCTGGCCAAATGAACGGCTGGAAATGATTTGCTTCTTAGGCTGCTCCGTTTCCTGAATGTCGATGCAGGAAACGCCGCGCAGTTCTGAAATGGTCTTTTCCATCACCACGCCATATCGGGCGCGCATCGATTTGAGGTCCGCTTCTCTGAGCTGCAACACATTCATGACACCGTCAGCATTGAGCGATGCCGTGAGCTTGCGACCGATTCCCCAGACCTCGTTGATTTCGATACTGCTTAGTACACTTTCCTGCTGGCGGTCGTTGAGTGCGTTGAAATCAAACACCCCCTTCGATCTCGGATGCTTCTTGGCCACATGGTTGGCAAGCTTCGCCAGCGTCTTGCTGGGTCCGATGCCTATACAGACAGGCAGGCCGACATACTGTCCGACCGTACGCCGGATGTCATACGCTCTCTCTCGGATGTCATCGAATCCGGTAAGTTCCAGAAAACACTCGTCAATGCTGTACACCTCCTGGATCGGACTGAAGGTGGACAGGACATTCATCATCCGGTTGCTCATGTCAGCATAGAGCGCATAGTTACTTGAGAGAGCGACGATGCCATGCTGTTTGGCCAGATGGCGCATCTGAAACCAGGGGGAACCCATTTTTATGCCGAGTGCTTTGACTTCATTCGAGCGTGCGACAGCGCAGCCGTCGTTGTTGGAGAGGACGACAACCGGTTTGTTCTCCAGGTCGGGACGAAAAACTCGCTCGCAACTGACATAAAAGTTGTTGCCATCGACCAGCGCAATGCTGCGAACCATAGGATTTCAGCTTTGGGGCTTGATGAGTTCGGGTCCCTGATTCCTTACCGAGTTGACCCGTATGTCCACCTTCCATGACTGCATTAGGTCTGCTGGGTAGGGGAGGGTGAGTTTGGCGAGCAGGTCAGCGGTGTTTCCTTTTGGGTCAAGCCAGTTCGCATAGGAGGCTTCCGGGACAATCGTTGCCATGCGGTCGTGAATCTTGCCAACCAGGGGGTTGGACTGCCCAACGACGATAGTGCAGGATTGGAGAACCTCCCCGTCAGCGCTCTTCCACTCTTCCCACAGTCCCGCCAGCGCCATTTCCTCACCATCGGCCATCGAGAAGTAGTAAGGCTGCTTGTGCTTGTTCTCTGTATGCCACTCATAAAATCCCGAGGCCGGTATCAGGCAACGGCGATGGCGCAAGGCCGATCGGAACATCGGCTTTTCTGCGACGGTTTCGATACGGGCGTTGAATGTGCTGAACGGGGTGGTCGGTGTCTTGGACCAGGATGGCACCAACCCCCACTTCATCTCAGACAGGGTATAGCCTTCGTCCGTTTGACGGATGACGGGAATGCGCTCTGAGGGTGCGATGTTGTAACTGGGTTTGACCTCGCCAAACGAAGTTTTGAGCACCCGTTCAATGCGGGTGAAGTGGGGCTGGGAGATGGCAAACCGTCCGCACATATTTCGTCCTTCGGCTCAAAACAACTTGCGCAGGTTGAAGGTGACAACGCCCCAGATGCGAAGCTCCTGTCCGTCCTTGAAATCGATTGGGGCATAAGCTTCGTTCTCCGGCATTAACCTGATCACCTTGCCTCTACGATACAGGCGTTTGATGGTGAACTCATCATCGACTATCGCCAGCACGATCTGATTGTGCTTGGGTTCAATGGAGCGGTCCACAATAATCGTGTCTCCATCGAAAATGCCCACCCCGACCATCGAGTCTCCCTTGACGCGGAACAGGAATGACGCATCTCGGTGCTGAAGCAGGTGGTCGTTGAGATCAATCTGCTTTTGCGCGTGGTCCGCTGCCGGCGATGGAAAGCCAGCCGTGATGGGGCTCTCGAATAGCGGCAATGGCAGGTCAACTGAAAGAATGGGGATGGGATGTTGCATGGCGACAATATACTGTATTTACATCCAGTATATTGGTTTGCGGGAGAAATGCCAAGAGGGGCAATATTTTCCTCATAAATTCTGGCAACAATCGGTCGATTGTCAGCGTTTTAACCTAGGGGGAAGCTGCCTTGAATTGTTCTAACCTGTTGGGCGATCCTGAGATTAGATATCGGCTAATAGAATTGGCTGAATTCATGTTGGCTGATATGAAAACGAAGCCACATGTAGAACCCATTTTGGATGCCTTCTAAAGGGGAAACCTAATAGCAGCCTAGAGATTAACCTTGAGTGTTCAAAATGAACACCTACCATGAACAGCAAGTCATTGAAGCCTTATCCAGCAAGGGTATCCAGCCGATTGTTGAGCCATATGCGATAAAGAGTTAGCTAGATTCTGGTATCACACCTGTATCACATTGGGTATCACAGCAGGTTGTATTCTCAAGTTGACGGATTGAGTTACTTTTCCCTATGATAGGGGCAGGATGAAGATGCTGTAATTGCTTGGCACGAAAGCCACCTGCAGTCGGCACCAAACAAAAAAGACTTGCAAGCCGTACGCTGCAAGTCTTTTTCAATTGCTCGCGCTACTCACAAGGCGGCGCATCTTATATCAGTACCGCCTGCGCTCCCAAGGCCGCGACAGGACGCGAATCGCAATATCCACGCTCACACCCTTGCAGCTGAGGTAGGCGGCGGCATAATCAGTCCCGATCCTCTCCTGAAACAGGATCGCCTGATTGACTATTTTTGCGGTTTCGAAGTCCTGCCGTCTCGAAAACGGCATTGGTGCGACTCGGATGTCGTTGACTTGCTCTTGTTGGACCATCATTTTGCCCTCCAGTCCTTGTGACGCCACTACTAAAACCAACCCTTGGTGGCAATCCTAGCATAGATCGACCGAGATGCTCTCGCTCCTGATTCTATGCGCTTCTGTTGGACAGTGCTGACGACGGGAGGTTCCAGAATCGCTGGATAGTCCAGCCTAATTGAAGGGGAATTTTGGGGCTTTGATATAAATCAAGCGGAATTGCCGGGTGGGGAGGCGCCCATCCAGGTTGGGGTGAGCTGATCTTGCAATCCGTAAATATCCAGTACGCGGGCTACCGTCTGGTCAACCATTTCGTCGATGGTTTGCGGACGATGGTAAAAGGCGGGCAGCGGGGGAAATATGATGCCGCCCGCTTCGGTGACGGTCGCCATGTTGCGCAGATGAATCAGGTTAAGCGGTGTTTCGCGCACCATCAGCACGAGTCGGCGGCGCTCTTTCAGCACGACATCGGCGGCGCGAGTGATGAGGTTGTCGGCATAGCCATGCGCGATGGCGGCAAGCGTCTTCATTGAGCACGGCGCGACGATCATGCCTTCGGAGCGAAAGGAGCCGCTGGCGATGGAGGCACCAACATCACGAATATCGTGGACTACATTCGCGAGTTTCTCGACAGCTGGACGCGACATGCCAAGTTCATGTTGCAGGTTAAGCAAGCCTGCATCGGACACCAGTAGGTGCGTTTCAATATATTCAAGTGTTTTCAGCGCGTGCAGCAGGCGCACACCGAAAATAGCGCCGGACGCGCCGGTTATGGCAACAATCAGGCGCCTTGGTTGCGTCATGGGAAGCTTAGTTGCTCAGCCAGCCGGCAGACATGAGGAAGCCTTGCTCTATCATCGCTGCGAGTTCATCGGAAATGGCCAGTTTCCCAGACAGGAGCAATTGTGCGGACTCGACGCTTATGTCGATGTCATTTTGTGTCAGGAGTGACGACAGTTGTTGCGCTGACGGGGTGTCGGTCCCGTCTTGTCCGCAGGGCTCTTCGTCACCCCATTCCAGGCAGTATAGCCATATCAACTTCGCCAGCCGGTGGGATTGCAATTCAGTAAGCTTCGAGGTCATCTTTTTATCAAACGGGTTGTGTTGTTGGATCGCTGCGTTGGAGGCGCGCGCTCCAGAAGCGAAGATTGTATCGGCTTAACGCCAAATCCGCAAAGAAAAGGCCTGAAACGGTCAGGCCTTTGTATTCTGGTGGGCAGAAGGGTGTTCGATGCGGCTACCTTCTGGCTGGCGGCGGGCAATTCTTCTTGCAACTGTTATAACTGCCCCAGCAAATTCTGTGGCCGTCGGGAGTGATATAGCGATTACCCCTGGCATCGGATTGGGTGTATTGCGCAAAGCACTGTTTTTTGTTTCGTTCACAGCTTTGCATGCAATTTGAAGGGGCTGCAGTAGCCAAACCGGCGATCAGGGAAGAAGCGAGAATGGCTAATGTCACAAATGGTTTCATTTTTGCCTCCAGAAAGGTGGGTGTATGGATAATTTTAATTTCTGGAACCAGGGAAACCTTGCGGCGTATCAATAAAAAAAGCTTGCAGCGATGCAAGCTTTTTGTGTTCTGGTGGCCAGGGGCGGAATTGAACCGCCGACACGCGGATTTTCAGTCCGCTGCTCTACCAACTGAGCTACCTAGCCATTATTCTTTACTGTCCCTGCTGATTACGGATTTTAGCTCCGGCATAACGCTCGCTTTGCTCGCATTAGCCTTCACTGCTGCGCGTCTTGCTGCGCAAGCCGCTGGTCAGTCCGCTGCTCTACCAACTGAGCTACCTAGCCATTATTCTTTACTGTCCCTGCTGATTACGGATTTTAGCTCCGGCATAACGCTCGCTTTGCTCGCATTAGCCTTCACTGCTGCGCGTCTTGCTGCGCAAGCCGCTGGTCAGTCCGCTGCTCTACCAACTGAGCTACCTAGCCATTATTCTTTACTGTCCCTGCTGATTACGGATTTTAGCTCCGGCATAACGCTCGCTTTGCTCGCATTAGCCTTCACTGCTGCGCGTCTTGCTGCGCAAGCCGCTGGTCAGTCCGCTGCTCTACCAACTGAGCTACCTAGCCAAGAGGTGGGATTATATTCAAATCGGGCGAAATAGGCAAGAACTGCGCCTTCCTGTGAATGGACTTGAGCGCCAATAGCCATTAAACTCAGCGGTTTTCCGCAAAAGCAGTGTCCCATGGAAGCCAAACAAGACAAACCGTCAACAAGCAATGATGCGCTGGCGAAGCAAATCGCAGGCGAAGTCGCGCGCCGCCGCACCTTCGGCATCATTTCGCATCCGGATGCGGGCAAGACTACATTGACCGAAAAATTGCTTTTGTTCTCCGGTGCGATCCAGCTCGCCGGCACGGTCAAGGCACGGAAGAGTGCGCGCCATGCGACCTCGGACTGGATGGACATCGAAAAGCAGCGCGGCATCTCGGTTGCCAGCTCGGTGATGCAGTTCGAGTACCGCGATCATGTGGTCAACCTGCTTGACACGCCGGGCCACCAGGATTTTTCCGAAGATACCTACCGCGTGCTGACGGCGGTCGATTCAGCGCTGATGGTGATCGACGCGGCGCGCGGCGTCGAGGAGCAGACCATCAAGCTTCTGAATGTATGCCGCATGCGCAACACGCCCATCGTCACCTTCATGAACAAGGTGGACCGCGAAATTCGCGATCCGCTGGAGTTGCTGGATGAAGTCGAGTCTGTGCTCAAGGTGCGCTGTGCGCCGATTACCTGGCCGATCGGCATGGGCAAGACCTTCCGCGGGGTGTACCACCTGATGAACGACGAAATCATGCTGTTCGAGGCAGGCAGCGAGCGTGCCGACCAGTCGTTTGAGGTGATCAGGGGCATCGACAATCCGCGGCTGGATGTCATGTTTCCGCTGGAAATCCAGCAGCTCAGAAATGAAGTCGAGTTGGTGCACGGTGCATCGAATCCGTTCGATCTGGAGGAATTTCTGGCAGGGACGCTGACACCGGTGTTCTTCGGCCCGGCCAGCAACCACTTCCGCGTTGGGGAAACCCTCAACGCCCTT
>CAZAWA010000016.1:0-33028 GCA_964488675.1 uncultured Oxalobacter sp.
GGGACTGCGCAGACTTTGGGAGGCAACCCGTATTGCACGAAGGGTTCAATCAGAACAGGAGCCTGAAGCCATGAGCAAACCAGCCCTTACCCCTGAATGGAAGCAACTGATCCGCTTTCTGGCCGAGCAAGCGGCAAATGATATTATTGCCGAGGAACGCCGTGCAACCGGCACAGAAGTTAGCCAATCACCAACCAATACGGAAATCAATGCGCGCAGCCATTTACGCCCGGTATTCAACCGACAAACAGCGCGAATCGTCAATCGCTGACCAGTCCAACGTCTGCCAGAAATACGCAGACGCTGAGGGCTTCACGGTCTCGATAGTCCATGGCGATGATGGCGTGTCTGGAAGCATGCCCGTTGCGCAGCGCCACGGCGGCGCGAAGCTGCTTGCCGACGCGCTTGCCGACCGCTTTGACGTGTTGATCGTCGAGGGACTGGACCGGCTCTCACGCGACCAGGTAGAGCAAGAGCGCATTGTGCGCCGTCTTGAGCATCGCGGCATCAATATCATCGGCGTATCAGACGGCTACGATAGCCGAATGGGTGCGCGCAAAATCATGCGCGGCGTGCGCGGCTTGATTAATGAACTGTATCTCGACGATCTGCGCCATAAAACTCACCGCGGTCAATCTGGTCAGGTTGATCGCGGCTTTGTCGCCGGCGGGAAGTCATACGGATACCGGACCATCAAAACAGAACAGGGAAGCCACTTCGAGATAGACGAAGAGCAGGCCACATGGGTGCGCTGGATTTTCACAAATTATGAAGCCGGGTGGAGTGTGCAGCGCATCGCGCACGAACTGAACCGGTTGGGCGTCAAATCCCCACGCGGCGGCACGTGGGCCGTGTCCGCGATCTATGGCTCTCCGAACAAGGGTAGCGGGATTCTCAACAACGAACTGTACGCAGGCCGCTATATCTGGAATCGCAGTCAATGGGTGAAAGACCCGGACAGCGGAAGATGTCAACGCATCGACCGCCCTGCCGATGAATGGAAAATCACCGATGTGCCTGAGTTGATCGTCATCGATCAAGCCCTATGGAACTCAGCGCGCACCAGAATGGATGAAACGCGTCTGACCACAAAGCGCGGGAAGCATGGCAATCCGCGTACATTGTTCGGAGGACTGATGAAGTGTCCATACTGTGACGGCGCGATTGTCGCGATCAATCCTCGGCTTTACGGCTGCGCGGCCAACAAAGATCGCGGAGCATCGGTGTGCAAAGGGATCTATTTTCCACGCAAGGAAGCGGACATGCGGCTGATCGGCGTTCTTCGGTCAGGCCTGTTGTCAGCCTCGGCTCAGCAGGAATTTGAAGAACAATTCCGTGCAGCGATCACTGAATTAAGGCGCAACGATGGAAAATCAGCCAGCAATGCAAAGGATAGAATCGCTGAACTGGATACCGAGATCGGGAGAATGGTTGATGCAATAGCCATGATCGGGATGTCAGACGCCATCATGTCCAGGTTGAAAGCTGCCGAAAAAGAGCGTGGAGAATTAGCCGCATCGGTCGCCTCACCAGGTGCAAAGCTCAATCACTCTGAAATGGTGTCGAAAGCCAAGCAGACCATCCTGAACCTGCAAGCCGCACTCACTGGAGACGTGCAAACAGCCCGGAAGATAATAGGCAACTTAATGGGGGAAATCAGGATTACCGAGCGAGAGAAAACTGTCTACGCCGAATACGACAACGCCACTGAAAAGCTTGTTATGGCCTCTAGTGGCGTGTCTATTGGACTGGTTGCGGGGGCAGGATTTGAACCTACGACCTTCGGGTTATGAGCCCGACGAGCTGCCAGACTGCTCCACCCCGCGTCTGAATCTATTATTCTACAACAATACGGCCCACTAAGCAAATCCGTGCATGGCAGAGCCGCCCGCAACCCCCTTGCATTTCCTTGTCACTCCTCGCAAGCGACAGGAATTCAGAGGCAATGATAGACTGGCTCTTTCCAACAAGCTTGCATTTCGCAGCAGTTCCCTGCGCGGCACACGCGAATGCGCCCGGATTACGATCATGAAATTCTGTCCGTCCTGCGCCCACCCCGTCTCGCTAGAGGTTCCGCCTGACGACAATTTACTGCGCCATGTCTGCCCGCAATGTGGCGAGATTCACTACCAGAACCCCAAACTGGTCGTCGGCACAATCCCGATCTGGGAACATGCCGGCGAAACGAAGGTGCTACTGTGCAAGCGGGCAATTGTGCCTCGTTACGGTCTGTGGACGCTGCCCGGCGGCTTCATGGAGAACAATGAAACCACGACTGCGGCGGCCGTACGCGAAACCATTGAAGAAGCCGGTGCGCACATCAATGTGCAAGACCTATTCTCAATGATCAATTTGCCGACCCACCATCAGGTGCACTTGTTTTACCGCGCCACTCTGCTCGACCTTGAATTCGACCCAGGCAAGGAAACGCTGGAGGTAGGGCTTTTCTCCGAAGCGGAAATTCCGTGGGACAAACTTGCATTTGCGACAGTGAGACAAACGCTGAAATTCTTTTTTGCTGATGTCGCCAAAGTTCGCTCCGGTGGCAGTTTTGGCTTTCATTCGCACGACATCATGTTTGCGAGTTATTCCTAAGAATAATCTCCATAGCATCCAGCCAAGTGCTTGCGTGCCACCAAGCCGCACAAGGCGGACAGTCCGATATGGCGCGTGCCCTCGCTTATTTCTGCCTCATAACTGCGACACTCCAGAATTTCCATGGCCGCAAACGCTTCGCGCAGCATTTCCTCAGTGTAAAGAAGTGCAGCCTCCGACGGGCCGCCCGTCTTCAGTTCTAGCTGCTTGGGTGTGTAGCCTTGAATAATCAGCACGCCACCCAGCTTGAGCGTTGCAATAAAACAAGCGAAGAGTTGCTCCCGCACTTCGGATGCCGCGAAATGCGCAAAAATCACAATCACGACATCGTATTTTTCCGGCAGCCAATTCCATTCTTCGCAACTGCTCATAAAGAAGCTGACCGAAACACCACGCTCCGCTGCCAGCTTGCGCGCCTTTGCAATTCCGACCGGGGACAAATCGAACGCATCGACCGTCAGCCCTCTGAGCGCGCACCACACGCTGTTTCTGCCTTCGCCATCCGCCACAAGCAAGGCGCGCTGTCCGGGTTTCAGCAAGGCGGCATGGCTGACCAAGTATTCGTTCGGCTCCTTGCCAAATATGTATTCCTCGACCTGATACCTGCTATCCCAAGCTTCCTTCGGGATCGCGACATCGCATTTATTGTTCGACATATCAGTGCTGGCGCCGCGGAAATCAGATCACGATCAAACCTGTTTTTCGGGCAACGCTTTCTCCGGTTGCATTTTTTCAGGCTCTTTCTTCTCTGGCTTCTTTTTCTTCGCACCCGAGCCGGAGAAATACATGACCCGTCTGACATAGTGCTGCGTCTCAGCGAAAGGTGGCACGCCACGATATTTATCCACCGCCCCCTCACCGGCATTGTAGGCTGCGGCGACCAGCACCCGATCGCCCGCATAGCGTTGCTGCAGCCAGCGCAGGTAAACCAGTCCGCCACGGATGTTCTGCCTCGGATCGAACGCATTCGTCACGCCGAATCGATCTTGGGTTGCCGGGATCAGCTGCATCACGCCCTGTGCGTTTTTTGGCGACACAGCGCGCGGCTCCAGATTGGATTCGGCAAGCGCGATACCGAGCGCAAAACTTGTGTCGACGCCGAACTGTGGCGCCATGCTGCGGATCATGCCCGCAATCTTGCGTTTGTACTCCGCAAGATTAGCGACATAACCCTGAAGATCGAATGAGCCCACCTCCATCCACACATGGTCATAGCTGTGGTGGTCACTGCTTCGCGTCGCGCCAAGAATGGCATTCGGCACGCGTGGATTGTGCTGCCGCGCCGCCTCGCGGTGCCCTAGGCGCGCCGCCAGCGCGAAATAGGAATTAGCCTTGCTTGGGTTTCGCATCTTGAAGATACGACCGATACGGTAATGCGCTTCCGCACTCCCCATCCACGCAGCATCGTTATACAGCGCGAGCGCCAGCGAGAAATTGCGTGCAATGCCAACGCCACGCTCTGCCGCCAAACCCTGTTGCAGCAACGCCACCACACGAGGCGACTCATCGACGCCTGCAGATCGTTTTTCCTCCTCAGCCAGTGACGGAAAGGAAAATACAAACAGTATCAACAGAGAAGCCAGACCGCGCAGCATGCTGCACCTCTTCATCAACAGGGATGGTAGATTACATCGTGTCCACCAGCCGGATCACTTGCCGAAGATCAAACCCCGTGACATATGCGGCCATTATGCATTACCAGCTCGACTCACGCTCCGGTGTGGACGATATCTTGTGTATTGACAAATCGGCACCTTTGTATTCTTGTTCCTCATCCAGCCGCAGGCCGATCATTTTTTTCAGCGCGCCGTAGATGATGAAGCCGCCGATCAGTGCGATCGCAATCCCCAGCAATGTGCCAAACAGTTGTGACATGAGTGCAACATTACCCGTGCCGCCCAACTGCTTCATGCCGAAAATACCGGCCGCAATCCCGCCCCAGGTGCCGCACAAGCCGTGTAGCGGCCATACGCCCAGCACATCGTCAATCTTCCACTTGTTTTGCGTCAGCGTGAACATCCACACAAATATGGCGCCGGCCACACCACCCGTCACAAGCGCACCCAGTGGATGCATCAGGTCGGATCCGGCGCACACAGCAACCAAGCCTGCCAGGGGACCGTTATAGACAAAACCGGGGTCATTTTTGCCCAGCGCCCAGGCGACCAGCGTACCGCCCGCCATGGCCATCAGCGAGTTCATCGCAACCAGGCCGTTCATCTTGTCCATCGTCTGAGCGCTCATCACATTAAAACCAAACCAGCCAACTGTCAGAATCCACGCTCCCAGTGCGAGAAACGGAATGCTTGATGGTGGATGCGACGAAATTGCGCCGCTCTTGTGATAGCGACCACGACGCGCTCCCAGCAGCAATACGGCAGGCAAGGCCACCCATCCGCCAAAGGCATGCACCACAACCGAGCCGGCAAAGTCATGGAATTCGGCCGAGAAAGCCGACTTCAGCCAGGACTGGATACCGTAAGCCTGATTCCAGGCAATGCCCTCGAAAAACGGGTACAACAGACCAACCAGCACGGCCGTCGCAATAAGCTGCGGATTGAACTTTGCTCTCTCGGCAATGCCGCCTGAGATAATTGCCGGTATCGCAGCGGCGAAAGTCAGCAAAAAGAAAAACTTCACCAGTTCGAAGCCATTCTTGTCAGCCAACACCTCGGCGCCGGAAAAAAAATTGACGCCGTAAGCAATGCTGTAGCCAACAAAAAAGTAGACTACGGTTGAAACTGAAAAATCGACCAGAATCTTGACCAGCGCATTGACCTGATTCTTCTTGCGCACAGTACCAAGCTCCAGAAAAGCGAACCCGGCGTGCATCCCGAGAATCATGATCGCACCGAGCAGAATAAATAGGGCATCGGCACTGTTTTTAATCACATCCATACAAAAAATCTCCCTATTCAAGTGCATATTCAAACAAAAACCTGTTCAGTGAAGCAAAAAGCGTTCCATTTTGCTGCAAAATGTAACCTATTGATTTCATTGTGCATTACTGCGGTGCAGCGTAATAATTCTCTGCCCGCACCCTATTTGTGCAATTTCATGGTGCAACAATGATCCCTTGGCTACAAGCGAACGACCCCTTTCCCGATATCAGCAAGTCACTTCCGGAAAACAGCGATGCGCCAGGCCTGCTGGCCGCCGGCGCCGACTTGTCGCCGCAACGCCTGCTGGATGCCTACCGACAGGGAATCTTTCCCTGGTACTCGGTTGGGCAGCCCATCCTGTGGTGGAGCACCGACCCGCGCATGGTGTTGCCAACCGATGGCTTGGTCACTTCTGGTGGCCTGAAGAAAAAAATCCGCGCCGTGCAAAACAGCATAGCCTCCGGCGGACGCTGGCAAGTGCGATTTGACAGCGCATTCGATCAGGTCGTTCGCGCTTGTGCTGCGCCCCGCCGGGGGCAGGCGGGAACCTGGATCACCGACGAGATGGTTCACGCATATAACGCGTTGCACAAAATGGGCTACGCGCATTCAACGGAGTTGTGGCTGGACGGTGAACTGGTTGGCGGCGTCTATGGCATCGCCATCGGACGCATGTTTTATGGCGAGTCAATGTTCTCCCGTGTGACCGATGCCTCAAAGATTGCGCTCGCATGGCTGGTCCATTTTCTGAAGAATAACGGGGTTTCGATGATAGACTGCCAGCAGGAAACGGCTCATCTTGCCAGCCTGGGCGCCATTCCGATACCCAGAACGGACTTCATCAAGCAGGTGCAAAAATCAGTCCATGCGCCGCAAATCGAATCCTGGGAACCGATGGCACCACTTTAACCAAAACATATTGCCTCATGTGTGACAAATTTCTTTACGCGTTCGCCCGACCCATTCTGTTTTCTCTTGACCCGGAAAACGCGCATACCCTGACGATGCGCTCGCTGAAATGTGCGGCATCCCTCGGAGCGACTGCACTGTTGCCAAAGCCCAAAGACGACCCGCGCACGGTCATGGGCATCACATTCCCCAACCCGGTCGGACTGGCTGCCGGCTTGGATAAGGACGGCAGCTATATTGACGGCGTCGCAAAAATGGGGTTTGGCTTTATCGAAGTCGGCACCGTCACGCCACGACCACAGCCGGGCAACCCGCGCCCGCGCATGTTCCGCATCACGGCTGCGCACGCACTGATCAACCGCATGGGATTCAACAACAAGGGCGTGGATGTGCTGGTCGCGAATGTTCAGGCATCCAAATTTTACCGCGACAAGAAAGGGGTGTTGGGGCTAAATATCGGCAAGAATGCTGACACACCAATTGAACGCGCCGCAGATGACTATGTCATCTGCCTGCAAAAAGTTTATCCGTTTGCCGACTATGTCGCGGTCAACATCTCGTCGCCCAACACGAAAGACTTGCGACAGTTACAAGGCGCGTCTGAACTCGATGCGCTGCTGGGCGCAGTTAAGTCTGAGCAGCTTCGACTGGCGGATGAACACAAGCGCTATGTGCCGGTCACCGTCAAAATCGCGCCGGACATCGACAACGAACAAATCAAGGCGATTGCCGACGCACTGCTGCGACACAAGATCGATGGCGTAATCGCAACCAACACCACCACCACGCGGGATGCGGTCACTGGTATGCCGCATGCGCAGGAAATGGGGGGCCTGTCCGGCAGCCCTGTAAAAGCCATGTCCACCCGCGTCATTCGCGCATTGAAGACAGAACTAGGGGATGCGCTGCCAATCATAGGCGTTGGTGGCATCATGAGCGGGGACGATGCGAAGGAAAAGATCGAGGCCGGAGCCGACCTGATACAGTTGTATACTGGGCTGGTTTACCGGGGCCCGGCGCTAGTGCGAGAATGCGCCACAGCGTTGCGTAAAGGCCAATAAGAAAAATCAGGCACAGTCATATGCAGAAAATTCCTCTGGGCACCAGCAAGTTGCGCGTCACCAAGCTTTGTCTTGGAACCATGACCTTCGGCGAACAGAACTCCGAAGCCGAAGCACACAGCCAGCTCGACTATGCATTCGAACGGGGCATCAACTTCATCGATACCTCTGAGGTTTATCCGGTCATGCCGCGCTCGGAAACACAGGGAGCGAGCGAGCGCATCATCGGCAACTGGCTGAAAAAAACCGGCAACCGCAACAAAATTATCCTGGCGACTAAAATCAGCGGCCCGGCCAGGAGTATCAACTGGATTCGTGGCAGCAAGAACGATGTGAACGAATCCAACCTGCGCGCCGCTATCGAAAGCAGCCTGCAACGCCTGCAAACCGACCATATCGACTTGTATCAGATCCACTGGCCCAGCCGCAATGTGCCAATTTTCGGACAGATCGAATTCAATCCCGAAGCGGAGCGCCCCTGCACCGCAATTGAGGACACGCTTGAAGCACTCGACCGATTAGTCAAGGAAGGCAAGATCCGCCATATTGGCGTATCAAACGAATCACCCTGGGGAGTGTGTGAATTCATCAAGCAGGCGGAAATGAAAGGCTTGCCGCGAATCGCTTCAATCCAGAATGCCTACCATCTTGGCAACCGCCAGTTTGAGAGCGGCCTAGACGAAATCTGCTTCCGCGAAAATGTCGGGCTGATTGCCTACAGCCCTCTTGGGTTTGGCCAATTGACAGGTAAATATTTTGACAACCCGGAAGCGCAAGGAAGGCTGACCATCTTTCCGGCGTCGTGGAGTCCGCGCTTCTTGAGACCAACGATGATCGAAGCCGCTAGGCGCTATGTCGAACTGGCTCGCGACAACGGGTTGACACCGGCACAAATGGCACTCGCCTGGTGCTATTCGCGCTGGTTCATCGATTCAACCATCATCGGTGCGACCAAGATTTCCCAATTGCAGGAAAACATTGACGCCCTGACGGTGCAACTCTCGGAAGAATTGATCGATGCCATCAATGCGATACATGCGGATATCACCAATCCGGGGCAGTAACTCTACTTCGTGCAGAGCTTCCTGCCAAGATAGTCCAGCACATTGTTGAGTGTCACCAGCCCCGCGTAGTCCACTTCTGGAATCTCAACTTTCAACTTTTCATGCAAGCCAATCAGGAAGTTCAGCCAGTCCATCGAGTCAAGGTCAACCTGGTTGCGCAACGCCTCACCGTCTATCAATTCCCCCTCCTCCACTTCGGGGGCGATCGTCCGTAATGTGCCGATCACCATCTTACGCAATTCATTTCGATCCATATTCGCCTCACAGTTCTTCGGGCTTCTGCAACAAATCGCGGATTGCCGCGAGGAACAATCCACCTCGGTGTCCATCAGACACGCGGTGATCCCCCGCGAGGCTTGTCGTCATCAGCGGCATTGCGAACAGGCCGCCGCTCTCAGCCCACGGCCGTTCGGCGATGCGGCCAAAACCGACAAGTGCGACCTGCGGCGGATAGATCACGCCATGCACTGCCTCGACGCCCTGTTCGCCTAGGTTGGTAATGGTGATGGTCTGGCCAGATACTTCCGACCCCCTCAGTGTTCCGACACGCGTACGCTTCACCAGATCCATCAACTCGCGCATGACCTGACTGAGTGGTTTATCTGCTGCATCACGAATGGCCGGCGCTATCAGGCCTCCCTGCCTCAGCGAGATTGCGACGCCGACATTGATGCCTTCCGCAGGCTTGAATGTGCCATCAAGATAGAAACCGTTCATGTCCGTAAACTGCTTCAATGCCAAGGCCACCGCCTTTAATTGCAGCGCGGTCATCAGGACACGCTCGGTGATCGCTCGCTGTTCGTTCGTAGCCTTCAGCCAACGCTGCGCCCTCTGCATGTTAACGGTTTCACTCAGATAATAATGCGGTATTTCTCGCTTCGACCGACTCATCGCAACTGCGATGGCTCTGCGCATTTCATCATGCTTCACTGCAGATGCTGTCGAAGCAGCTACTTCGGGGGCAGCAGTCGGAGGTGGCGTTAATGTAAATGCAGATGCAATTGCTGCAACGCCTGTTGCTGCGAACGCATGGTCAACATCCTTGAGCGTCACGGCACCATCGGGGCCAGTGCCTGCGACAATGTTGATGTCAATTCCGGCGCCGGCTGCATGCTTGCGCGCAGCGGGAGAAACGCGGCGGCGGATGGTATTTGCCGGAGCGACATTTCCCTTGGCTGGCATAGGGGGCGCGGTAGGCGCCGGTGTGACTGCCGCGAGATCAGTTTTCGATGCGGCGTGCGCCGCTGGTTTCGTGGCGGCTGCTTCACCCTGCTCGATCAATGTTGCAAGCGGCGTACCGACGGGCACGGTGGATCCTGGTTCAACGAGCAATTCGCTTATCGTGCCGTCGTGCCAGACTTCGATCTCAACCGCCGCTTTCGATGTCTCAATTACCGCCACAATCTGGCCGCGCTTGACCACATCGCCGGGTGCCACCTTCCACTGGATAAGCTTGCCCTTATCCATGTCTGCGCCAAGGGATGGCAGCATAAAGTCAATCATGGCGGCCTCATTTCTTGTTCATCATTTTTTTTGCGGCTGCGACAATGTCGGCAACTTGCGGCAGCGCAGCATCCTCAAGGTGCTTCGCATATGGAATCGGCACTTCCTCACTGCATACGCGCTCAAGCGGCGCGTCAAGCTCGTAAAAGGCGTTTTCCATGATCAGCGCCACGATTTCCGCCGAAAGACCGCATGTTTTCCAGCCTTCGTCGACAACAATCGCGCGGCGTGTATTTTTCACCGAAGCGACAATGGTTTCGACATCCAGCGGTCTCAGCACTCGCAAATCGATCACCTCCGCATCGACGCCTTTGGCTGCCAGCGCTTCCGCAGCCTGCATCGCTTTCGGCAGGCTGCCACCATAAGTGATAACGCTCAGATCACTTCCTTTCCTTCGCACAGCGGCCGACTTGATGTCACACCGCCACTCGGAGGGATCCTCACCAAGCTCGCCCTCCTCGTTGTAGAGCTGTGCATGTTCGAAGATGATGACCGGATCGGGGTCAAGCAATGCCTGAGCGAGCATTCCGCGTGCGTCTGCAATCGTCGCGGGCATTAGGACACGGATGCCCGGAATGTGTGCATACCAGCCCTCAAGGCTGTGCGAATGCTGGGCGCCAAGTTGGCGCCCAGCGCCAGTCGTCATGCGAATCACGAGCGGCACGCTGTACTGCCCACCGCTCATGTGCCGCAGTACAGCGGCCATATTCACGATCTGATCGAGCGCAAGTAGACTGAAATTCACAGTCATGATTTCAACAATGGGGCGCATGCCATTAAGTGCGGCTCCTACGCCAGCGCCAACGAAGGCAAGTTCCGACAGGGGGGCATCGCGGATCCGTTCCGGTCCGAATTCAGCTAGAAAGCCTTTTGAAACCGCATACGAGCCACCGTAACTGCCAACATCCTCACCCATAAGAAACACTCGCTGGTCCGCCTTCAGCGCTTCATACAACGCCCGACGAATCGCCTCACGGTAGGTTATTTTCATTGCTGTAGCTCCGGAGTATGAACATCGCGGTAGAGATCCTCGATCGGCTCCAGGGTACCCGCCTCGGCGAATTCGACCGCTTTCTGTACTTCGAGTTCCACCTGGGCGACGATGGCTGCGTATTCTGTGCCAGTCAGCTTTTTCTCCTCATTCATGCGTGTGCAATGTAGCTGGATAGGATCGCGCTTCTTCCATTCATCAACTTCGCCGCGATCACGATACAGCTCCGGATCGAACATGGAGTGCGGGCGGAAACGGTAGGTCTGTAATTCGACGAAATAGGGGCCGGCGCCAGCACGCACAAGCGATACAGCCAGCTTGATCGCCTCATGCACCGCGACCACATCCATGCCGTCAACCTTCACCGCCGGCATCTTGTAGCTTGCCGCCTTAACGCACAAGTCAGTCTGCGATTCATATCTTTCCAGTGCGGTACCCATCGCATAAAAATTGTTTTCACACAGAAAAAGCACTGGCAACTTCCACAACGCGGCCAAGTTCATCGATTCATGGAAAGCGCCTTCGGCGACCGCGCCATCGCCGAAAATGCAAGCAGTGACTCGAGACAGGTTTTGCATCTTGTCTGCCAGCGCCAAACCAACCGCCACAGGGATGCCGCTGGCAACGATTGCCGTACCACCGAAGAAGCGCGTTGCGCTGTCAAATAAGTGCATTGAACCGCCTCGGCCGCGCGAGCAGCCTTCCTGCTTCCCGTACATCTCAGCCATGATAGCGTTCATTGAAACACCTCGCGCCAGCGCATGACCATGATCGCGATAGGTGGTGATCACATTGTCTTCCATCGAAAGCGCGTGTAGCGCGCCAACTGCAGCCGCTTCCTGACCGATATACAAATGCAGGAAGCCGCGAATCTTCCCGGCACTGTACATTTCAGCCGCTTTTTCTTCCATACGGCGAATGCGCAGCATGTCAACCAGCAGCGCCACGGCAAAGTCCTTGTCGCACGGTATCGTCATGCACTACCCTCCAGCATCGACAGATCGCCTTCCGGCAAACCCAGCTCACGCGCCTTCAACAGGCGGCGCATGATCTTGCCGCTTCGCGTCCTCGGTAGCGACGGCACGATGTCGATTTCCTTGGGGGCGATTGCCGCACCCATCTTCTTGCGCACATGGCCGAGCAATTCCAGGCGCAATTCTTCTGATGGCTCGTATTCTGCCTTGAGCGAAACGAAGGCTTTAACGATTTCACCGACCACGGAATCGGGTTTACCGATCACGCCAGCTTCGGCCACTGCCGGATGTTCCATCAGCGCGCTTTCGACTTCGAACGGTCCAATAAGGTGCCCGGCCGATTTGATCACATCGTCGCTACGCCCGACGAACCAGAAGTAGCCATCCTTGTCGCGCTTGGCTAGATCTCCAGTCAGATACAAATCGCCAACGAAGCACTTTTTGTACTTTTCCTCATTGTTCAGGTAAGCGCGCATCATCGACGGCCAGCCAGCTTTCAGCGCCAGTTCACCCTCCTTGTCCGACTCGTCGATGATCTTCACATTACCCTTGCCGTCGTTTTCGACAATAAAGGCTTCAATGCCTGGCAGCGGTCTTCCCATCGAACCGGGCTTGATGTCGAATGCCGGGGTATTGGCAATCATGATGCCGCCGGTCTCAGTCTGCCACCAGTTATCATGAATAGGCAGGCCGAGCACCTCCTTGCCCCACCAGACAGCCTCCGGGTTCAGCGGTTCGCCCACGCTAGCGACAAAACGCAATTTCGGGAATGAATATTTCTTCGGAATATTGTCGCCCGCCTTCATCAGCATGCGGATCGCCGTCGGCGCGGTGTACCACACCGTCACCTGCTGCTCCTGCAGGATGCGATACCAGCGCTCGGCATCGAATTCAGCTTCGTCGACGATCGAAGTCACACCATGCAACAGCGGCGCAATGATGCCGTAGGAGGTGCCGGTCACCCAACCCGGATCGGCAGTGCACCAGTAGATATCGTTCGGATGCAGATCGAGCGCAAACTTGCCGGTCGTCCAGTGCGTGACCACGGCGCCATGCACATGCACGGCCCCCTTCGGCGTGCCGGTGGTGCCGCTGGTGAAATGCAACAGCGCCATGTCTTCCGGTTGCGTCGACACAATCTCGAACTGGTCGGACGCTTCGCTCATCAGCTTGTTGTAATCAAGTGTTCCGGGCAAGTCGGCCACAGGTTTGCCATCATCGCTGACCAGCAGCACATGCTTCAAGTGCGGCAATTGTTCGCGCATTTTCTCGATTTTTCGTTGGTACTGGAACTCGGTCGTTACCAGCACCTTGGCTTCCCCCAGATTCAGGCGCGTCATCAACGGCTCGGGGCCGAAGGCGGAAAACAGCGGGCTGACCACTGTGCCGTTCTTGAAGCTGCCGAGTACCGCTACATATAGCGCTGGAATGCGTCCGGTCAGCACGAACAGCCTGTCGCCTTTGCCGACACCGAGTTGTTTAAGCACATTGGCGAAGCGATTGGTCTGCCTGGACAGATCCTTATAAGTGATGCTGCGATTGTGTTCAGCACCAAGAAAGTGAAAGGCGATGCGGTCGGCATATGCCTCAGTTGCATGGCGTTCGACAGTTTCGTAGGCGAGATTCAGGCCGCCATCGGGCAAGCCGGACAGTTCGTCGCGCACAGCCTTCCACGAGAAGCTATGGCGCACATCGTTATAATTTGCAAGATTTGCTGGAACATGCAAGTCCGCCGCCGTTTTCTGGATGATCTCGGGTCGCGACATGGCCTCACCCCCATGAACTGAAATCAAGCCCGGAACCATACATATCCGGCACGCGTTTCATGTTGCGGCAGCGCCTAATCCCTCACTTTGCGCTAACACAAACTTGGTGCATTCCATACCAATTCTTATTAAACTTGATGGAGGGTCCAAGTCCAACTCCAGTTTGCCATGGCTCCGCCTACTGCACGCCTCCCCCCAAATCTTGGGCGTAGTCTTGCAGCGCGTCCAGCACTGCCTTCCCCTTGGCATCGGCGCCACCACGCAACCCGGCAATTTCCTGCCGCAACGCATCTACGGAACGAGTTCCTTGACTCAGCCGCACCAAGCAATGCTCGCGCCAGTGCTGCATCTCTTCCTTTGAGAGCGTATCCGGGAAATTGCGCGCACGGTAGCGAAACAGCAGCTCCTCCAACCGACCATCCTCGAAGCTGAATCTTGCCGTTGCCAACGCCTGCGGCGCGAGCGCGCGTGCCCGGTTGAGTTGTCGTCGATCGGCGTTGCTCACAAAGCCGCCGTACAGATCTTCGTCTACATCCGGAACCGCAACCGAGGGCTGCTGGTACACATCGCGCCAGACAGTCGCCATCTTGGCTGCCAGCTCAGGAGACGCCGCCGCCTTATCGGCAAATTTTTGCGCCGCATCGACATCCACCCCCCAGCGCTCGGCCATCTCAGGTGAGAGCGTACGCAGGTTGCCGATCACCACCGGCGAACGATTCAGGTGGATGTTTTTTAACGGTAGTCTCTCAACGCCATTCGGTAACGCATCCGTCTTGGTGAATATGCGCGCGCGTATCGCTTCGGCGTCAAGCTCCAGAAGTTCGGTCGGGTCAGCCGACAAATCCCACGCAATGACTTCATTCTTGTTGGTCGGGTGCTGCGCCAGCGGAAGCATCAGCGCCATGCAACCGCGATCAGAAGAAAACATGCCGGAAACATGTAGAAATGGCTGACGCATTGCAGGTGCCAGGCGCAGGCCGATTTCGTCGGCGGCGCGATCCTTCTGACGCAGCTGTAAGCAGAAATCGAATAGTCGTGGCTGTTTTTCTCGAATGAGCCTTGCAAGCGCAAGTGTGGCGCGCACATCAGACAAGGCATCGTGCGCAGAATCGTGCATCAGCCCGTTGACTTGCGCCAGATCCTCCAGACGAAAACTGGGTCGGCCTTCGCTGTTCAAGGGCCATTCGATTCCTTGTGGGCGCAGCGCATACGCGGCGCGCGCAACATCCAGCAAGTCCCAGCGGCCGCAGTTGTTTTGCCATTCACGAGCATAAGGGTCAATCAGGTTGCGCCAAAACAAAAAACGCGTAAACTCGTCATCGAATCGAATTGAGTTAAAGCCAACACCAATAGTATGCGGCTGTGAAAATGCCTGTTCGATTTCGGCAGCAAAGCGGTATTCTGGCAGTCCGCGCTCAAGACAGAGTTGCGGAGTGATGCCGGTAATCAGGCAAGCCTGCGGTTCTGGCAAGTAATCCGGCGCCGGGCGGCAATACAGCATAACCGGCTCGCCGATTTCGTTGAGCTCAGCGTCGGTACGGATGGCGGCAAACTGGGACGGTCGATCACGCCGGGGTTGAGCCCCAAAGGTCTCGTAGTCATGCCAAAGGAAGGTATGCACTACACCGCCAGACCCATTCGCGCCGCCTCGAAGCGCAATTCGGTTTCTCGAAAAACACGCATCATGTCGTCTTGCCCAAGCCCGAGCGCATTCCAGACGCTCATTGAAAGCGGCGGCACCAGATCATCCACCTCGCCGGAAAAGTCCAGTGCGTGCGCAATCGCATCAGCGGCATGCACGATGGCAGCCACCGTGTCGCCTCCTGAAACATCCGGCTCATGGTGCTTGGCGATGGCATTTTGCATGCCGGTCGAGAAATTCCAGTGCTGTGCCAGTAACTGCCCAACGGCTGCGTGATCCGTGTCGAATATGGCGCATTCTGCCACCCGTATATGGCAGTCATGCTCGGCACGATAGGCAATTACCTGTTCGTACTGTTGGGTGAACCGCGTCACAAACACCAATCGTCCAATGTCGTGCAGCAAGCCTGCCGTGTAGGCATAATCCTGATTGAGCTGCAGGTGCCGGGCTATCACCTTGGCGCATACGGCAGCGGCTATCGAGTGGCGCCAGAACACATTGAAGTCAAATCCTCTGCATTGAACTTCCGGGAAGCTGATTTTCAGCATCGTGCACAGAATCAAGTTGCGCACGCCGGAAATTCCGATCAGGTTGATCGCCTGCTGGATGGTCGTAACTTTCGTTTGTGTGTTGTAAAACGAAGAGTTGGCAAATCGCAGAATTTTTGCCGTAAGTGACTGATCCAGCATGATTTTCCGGGTTAACTGGAGAACATTGACTTCTTCCTGATCGATGTGTTCCAGCACCTCCATGACGACCGCTGGCATGGAGGGCAGTTCCTCAATCGACTTGACAATCTCCTCAACAGAAAGACTCATACATTACCCCCGCGCCGAAACGCCCTCATGTACTGCAGCAACACATCATTGGCATACGCCTCCGGCTCATCGTAATTGTGTTTTCTGAACAACTGCTCCAACCGCTCCTGTCGCTTGGCAATTCGTGCCGGCACCTCGCCTTCCGTTAACTCCTCGCAAAACACCGGGATCATGTCCATTTCGTGGCGACGCAAAGATTCCAGCATTTTTTCGTTGAGCATCGTCCCCCCGGCTAACAGAACCTTGCTATGGCGATCCAGCAAATCATCGGACAGCACCATGCCAGGGACGGCATCTCCCATCAATACCAGTTTGTAACTTCGAGTCATGGCCTCACTCCAGGCTGAAAAACAAGCTTTGGAACCACCACTATTCCGCGACGCAATTGCGTCCCGCCTCCTTGGCTCGATAAAGCGCGGCATCCGCACTAGCCATCAACGCTTCGGCATCCTGCCCTGGCCGTAGCGTTGCAACACCGAACGATCCAGTAATATGCGGCAGTGGATGACGAACATCATCAAACACGACTGCCTGCCTCATGCGCATGCACAGTCGTTGCGCCACCATCGCGCCAGTCTTGCTGTCCGTTCCCGGCAAAATTACCATAAATTCCTCGCCACCGTACCGAACCGCAAAATCCGTCGGCCTCAGCGCCTCGCTGAAGACCCGAGCTACCGTGCGCAAAGCCTCGTCGCCTGCAAGATGCCCATGCTCATCATTGAAGCGCTTGAAATAATCCAGATCGATCATTATCAGCGACAGAGGACGAACATTGGCACCCGCATTACCTATCAGCAAAGGCAGGTTTTCATTCAACCAGGAACGATTGTTCAAGCCGGTCAAGGCATCCATCATCGACATCTGCTGGTAAAACCGGCCGACTTTCCGGCGCTGTCTCAGACGCGCATTGGCCGCCTGTATGCGAAACGACAACAGATGCAGCAAGTTTTTTGCAACGCCATGGATTTCGTCGACCATTTTCCATAGTCGAACCGCTTCGATCACTAGCAATTCTGAATCCTGCAAGGCGGTAACCGATGGTGCGCCCGATTGATCGTCGAATACAGAAAGCTCGCCAAAACACTCGCCCGGAAGAACATTCATCGTCGCTCCGTCTTCCTCGCCAAGTTGCTGATCAGAGACAATACCCAGTTTGCCCTGCAGCAATATGTAAAGACTACCGCCACGACGCGAGAATTCCGCCAGATCCTCACCCGCCACCACGCTCATTACCTGGCAGGGTGCGAGCGCCTTGGCAACGGCATCCTTGCTGACATCACGGAAAAGCTGCAAATCGCCGGGCGCATAGCCCGAAGCCTGAAAAGTCGTCAGATATTCCAATGCCACCCTTTCCGTTTCCATGATGCAATCAATTATTAAGTGTAGCGCAAAACCCCGCCTCAATTGGCGTTTGCCTGTTGCCTTGATGCTGCGAAAAGTGGAGAATTAACCACTGTATTCTGCCGATTAATGCCATTTAAGCCCCAAGCCCACGATTCAGGCCAACTTTTACCCCATCCAGGAGTTTTTTATGTGCAAAACCGCCTCTTCCGCCCTGTCGCTCTCACTGGCTTGCTTGCTTGCGCTCGTCGGCTGCAACCAATCTTCCAACAAAGCTACCGCCCCCGGCACACCGCCTGCTGCTCCGTCTGCCCAGACCGCAGCGGTGCCACAGGCCACAACCGTGAGCCAGACGACCGCCTCCCCGATGAATCCCGGTCTATGGGAAATCACGATGCAGTCCGACCAGATGCGGCAACAGCCACAGATATCACCACAGCAGGCCGAACAGATGAAGAAGATGGGCATCACTGTGCCGGAAGCCCGCAATGGCGGCATGGTGATGAAGGTGTGCTACACCAAAGAAATGCTTGCACAAAGAGAAATTCCGGCAACGCAGAACGATCAAGAATGCAAGCCAACAAACATGAGCAAGAGCGGCAGCAGCTTTTCCGGCCAAATCGTGTGCGATGGCCCTAACATGAAAGGCACCGGCACGATGCAAGGAACGATGGCGAGCACCAGCTTCCAGACGAACACCAGCTTCGCCGGAACCATGGGTGGACAGCCAGTTAACCACAAAACGCAAATGAGCGGCACTTATCTGGGTGCCAATTGCGGCGATGTTAAGCCTATCGGCACACGGTAAGCGCAGTCGCACAGCAAAAAGGGGCGGCCATTGCCGCCCTTTTTCACCTTTACGCTCCTGCCGCGAGCTCGCCTTCATTCTGCTCCGGCTGCGCCTGCTGAACCACCATGTTTTGCTTCAGCAACCATTCCTTGAGCGGCCCGTCGACCGCAATATTCGAGATCTTTTTCGAAACGGACAAATTTACCGAGAGCAGGATTTGCATTTTCGAGAACGGAATCTCGGAAAAATAGTTCAGGAAAGTCGGAATGAAGGATTTCGATTCCAGCACCCAAATCACTTTGCGGCTGCCCAGGAATTGCAGGATGCTGGTAATGCTGTGGCCACGCCCGATGGTGTCGTATATGAATCGGTTGAACGCCTTGTCGATCGCCCTGAAATCGAGCTCGTCTTCGACCATGATTTTTGACAGGTAATACAGGCCAATTGCCGTTCGAAAGAAACCGACAGCTTGCTCCTTGTTATTGCCGTATATCATCACGGCAAGCAGCTTTTCCTTCGCCGTGTCGTCCAGCAGAATATGCGAAAAGTATGATTTTCTTTTCATTCCAGACCGTTGGGTTGTAGGGTTACAAAGATAGAACGGCAATAAAACCGCTTTCTTTATGCCACAACAGCAACGGTTCGGCAACCGGCGCTAAGCTGATGCAACGATTAAGCGGGTCACGCCTGAGCAGGCAGCACCTGTCGTCCGTCCGTCATCAAATTGAAAAGGCACCCCGTGTCAATTGCCTGAATCAGCAGCTGCCCGTCGTTTGCCTTGATCACTCTTGGCACCAGCATCCCGTCAGCTAATTGCGCCAGCGGTGTTGGAACGATCTGTTCCGCATTGAACTTTGGAACGCCATGCAATTCACTGACCAGCAAACCTGCTGTTCTTCCCTCATGCCGCACGACCAGCACCTGGCTGCAGCTGTCGATGATCGATGGTGCGCCGCGTATCAGATGCCCCAGATCGAACACCCACACCACCTCTTCTGGCAAAGCCAGCATGCCTATGCATTCCGCCCGCTCACCCATCGACATGAGCGTAATCTGAACGCCGGGAAACGCCTCCGCCACATGCTCTGCCGGCAAAGCATAGAGATCGTTGTCGATAAAGAAAGTCGCAAATTCAAACCCGCTCTGAAACTGACCTTTCTCCTCCGGCACAACCGATTCCCGCTTTTTATGCCCGACCGTTTTTCCTTGACGGATCGGTCCGAATGACTTGAATACCACGGCAAGAACATCGTCGCAATAACCGTCTGACACCCTGAATTCACGATAACCACTTGACACAGTGCAACCCATGACGGCGTAATGGCCGTCGTGCAGGACGAGTTGTGAAGCGCCACGGTGGTTTCCCATCTGCAGCAAAGCCGGATCCATTTCCAGTCGGCTCCCTACCGGTCTGGCTGGGTCGGTGCTGGAGATAATTCGACCACAACGATCGACAAAGAAGCCGCTCGCGCCCGTCCTATCTCCCAAGCCACCGCGCAGCATCGCGTCGAATTCCGGTTCTGCGTCAAAAACAATGCCAATGCCGCCAACCACCTCAGACGCATCCTCAGGGTGGCGAATGGCAGCGTGGTAAACATAAGTTGGATTGCCGGCATACAAATCATTCGGCATGAACGGCGTTACATGATAGTCCTGCTCAGTTGGCAAATCCAGCACAGATCTCAGTGTAAGCTCGTCAAGATGGGTGCCAATGATAGAAGCCCCGGCACTAAACTTGGTACTTGATGTTGACGACGATGCGCTCGCGAACAGTTCTTTCTGGCCCTGGCTAGTGCTTGCAACAATGCGTCCACTCCTGTCATAGACGAAAAGGCGCGTATAGACCGTATACAGCTGATTGATATAAGCCAGAATTGCAGTGATTTTTTCCGTCGTGCACCTGTCAATTTCGGCCGAAGCCAGCGCTGCTTGCAATTCCGGCGTCAGTGCCCACCACCGGCAATCGTTTGCGCGTTCATAAAGATTGCGATCAAGCAAGTCGACTAGCAGGTGCGATGCAAATTCTGCATCGCGTAAACTGGATCTCAAAACAGTTTCGTACAAGTCAATAATCGAATGTGAAAACAGTTCATTACTGCGTTCGCCGGTCTCGCTGATTTGATCCAGAATGGTTTTCAGCTTCAGCAAGTCGCCGCACTGACCTGCGGTCATCACCTGGCCGTTCCACACAACGCGTCGTATAGTTTCCGCAGCATTCATAATTGCGTAAAGCGGTGGGCAAAACGACCGCGCGTGGGTCAGCAACCCGTCCGAGACTTCCGGATCAACGCCGGCCAGCAAATTGCTGCTGCCACCGGCAAACGCAACTTCAACCGGAACCATAACCTGCCCCTGCCAACCAGACGGGCCCATGTAAGACTGATAGCCTTCTGCATGGAAAGTACGCACCAGATATTCGCGCCCGCCGAACATCATTAGGACCGGGGCGGCACCATGGTTGACCGGGACCATCGCACCTTGTGGCATCCAAATCGGATCAGCGCTGGCGATCACGCAGTTGTTGCCATCCAAAAGCAACATGTTTGAGCGTTCCGCCGGGTCACGGTGTGAACGAAAGATTCCGGCCATTTCTTCCTCAAAATTAAAGCAAAGGCACAGCAACCCAACCACGGCATTTGTTTTGGGGTGCAGCATCTTGCGTGAGTAAATGAGCGCCTGCTGCTTCCCCGGCCGAAGATTTGTTGCGCGAAAGGTCTCGATGTAGCCGCCCGATGCCAGCGTTTGCGCAATCAATGGATCGTTGCTGCCCTCAACCTGCATGTAATCGTCAATCTGAACCAAGACATTGCCGTATGTATCAAGCAGCATGATCTCGTCATACACCGTATATTTGCTGCGGTATGCCAGCAAACGTTCGCGAATTGTGTCCTGATCATCGCGCAAGCCTGCGACAAATTCGCACAACTCATGATCGGTCGCGAGAAAACCAACATCCGCTGTGCGCTCATACAAGTTGCGCACCACAATGTCGATGATGTTCTGCGCCTTGGTGCCAATTTCGTCCAGGACATTGAATACCTTCTCTCGCACAAGACTCGAAACCAATTCTTTTTCAAGACGGTCAAATCCGGCGCGCGTCGCGGCCATCGTCGGGAGGATCGTCTTGGCTTCAACTGGACAGTTCATTTTGGCCGAAGCTTCAATCGTGCGCCAGGTAAGGCTTAGCTCTCGCAGCGACTGCTCGCACCGGTTTACATCGCGCATGTGCGGCATGAAGATGTCCAGATTGAATTTAATTGTGTCGTCCATGGTTGAAAATTCCTGATATGTAAATTTATTGCGCAGATAAACGGGGATTTATTGCGGCTGGCTCTGACAAGTGAATGTCGACATCAATGCCTCTGCTGACATAGGGCGTGCCAGCAAAAATCCCTGCATGAGCGGATAGCCGAACTGCCGCAGATAGACAAGCTGCGCGTCGGTCTCGACACCCTCGGCTATGATTTGCAGTTTCATGTGCTGCCCGAGAGCAAAAATGGTGCGCACGATCGCACAATCGCCGCTCTCATGCGGTAATCCGCGAACGAATGAGCGGTCGATCTTTAGGGAAGTGATCGGCAGCGCCTTGAGGCGAGAAAGCGACGAGTGCCCCATGCCAAAGTCATCAAGACTGATGTGGAAGCCTTGATGTCGCAAGGTTTGCATGACGGGTATAACCTTGTCGGCATGCTGCATGACCATGCTCTCCGTCAACTCAAGACAGACATCCTGCGGCCTGATGCCTGCACCACTCGCGACCTCCAACAATTCCTCAGGCAGGGTTGCGCTGGTAAATTCTGCCGCAGCCATGTTCACATTCAGCTGCAAGTCGGTAAAGCCAGCGCGTTGAAAACTTGCCAGATCATGACACGCCTGGCGCATCACCCACCGGCCGATATGCACGATCAGTCGGCTCTTTTCGGCAATCGGGATGAATGCATCCGGGCGCACCACCTCACCATTTGCATTACGCCAGCGAGTCAAGGCCTCAACTGCAATCATCGTTTTTCCGAAGCTGTCGAATACCGGCTGATATTCAATGAAAAATTCGTTGTCTTGCAGCGCATGATGAAGCGCCACCTCGATGGAAAGCTGCTGCACAATTGCCGGCTGCAAAGTTTGCGCCAAACCAGCGGCGAAGCAGTATCCGTTGTGCCCTTCGTTTTTGCTGCGGTACATCGCCGCATCGGCACTGCGCAGCAATTCTGGTGTGCTTGCACCGTTCTCCGGATATCGGCTGATTCCAATACTTGCAGAAACCGTCAGCTCGATATGACCAAACTGAAACGGCGTGCTGGCGGCGGCCAGAATCATTCTGGCCAGATCTTCCAATTGCGCCCACTTCGTGCATCCGTGTGCCAGGATGGCAAATTCATCCCCGCCCAACCGTCCAACCTCACACCCCTCCGGCACGAGTTCCACCATTCTTCTGGAAAACTCCAGCAAGACCAAGTTACCGGCATCGTGCCCGTAAGCATCATTAATCGGCTTAAAGCGATCAAGATCTATGAACATCACGCCAAATGAATTCCCACTGGTCTCTGCACTGAGACAAGCCGCCGTGAGCAGTTGGTGAAAATGGCTGCGGTTGGTCAATCCGGTCATCGCGTCCATCTGCGCCATACGCCGAATCGTTTCGATTTGCTCGATTCTCTGCACAGTCTGCGCAACCAGTGAGCCTATCGCCTTGGACAAATTAGGCAACTGCGCTTCCCGCTGCCTGGGAAGGCTGCTGCAAAACTCCAGCACTCCGGGGCTGTGCCTTCGACCATCCGACATCACATATGAAACCGGGAAGGCATATCCGGATTTTAGTCCACACTCATGCACGCTTTGGCTGCGAGGGCAGTCGGCATCGTTGGGCTTACCATCAACCCAGGCTGCCTGCCCGGTGAGCCAAACACGCCCGACCAGCCCATCTCCGGGTGCAATACGAATCCTGGCACTTTCGCGTGCAAAAGACTCCAGCTCAAAGACCGAGTCATGCCAGCGATGCTGACATTTCAGCCATGTCTTGCCACCATGCGCCCCATCCACCTCCCAGTATGCGCCCCATTCCCAGCCCAGATTTTCGCAAACCGACCGGATCACATTAGTAATCGCCTCGTTAAGCGTATTGGCACCAACCAGAAGTTGTGACGATTCAAAACCGAGACGCTCCCGTATTGCCGCGTGCTGCGAAGCGGTGATGTCAAGTAGCATGCCGCTTCGAACTCCCTGTGCTTCACGATCACGAGGCAGCGACACCATGCGCAACCAGCGCACGCCGTCAAGTTCGTTAATGACACGAATTACGATGTCGATTACGGCTTCATGTGATTTCAGGCGGCTCACCGAACCCTGAAGGGGTCGCAAATCATCTGGCACCACCTGGCCAAACCACGCTTCGAGATTGCGATGCAGGCCAGGACTCGCATCCAGCAACCGGGCCGCGACAGCGGAAAGCACCCACCCTCCCCCGTCAACATCAAGCCACCACCGCCCGAAAGAGGCTATTTTTTCCGCAGGGTCAACTTCTACCGCGAGCGCCAGTATCGACCTCAGCCTTGACGATATTTTCGTTTCGCCAATCGCGCCGCGAGCATGAAGCACACAGTGATCATGAGACATGACTTTTTCTTCCTTTCAACATCATCGAATGCCGCCAGTTGTCTACTGGCAATATTCATGCCACGCAAAATGCGGCACCCACGCATCAATTGGATGCATGGGCGCGCAGGCAACGGTTCGTCAAAGGAAAAATTGAGACAGAGGAGGAAGTGCGTGCCCCATCAAGGTGCGACTAGCCCCGCCGCAATATTAATGGAGAGGCCGATGATGGCAACATTGAAAAGGAAGCTCAGGATCGATTGTGCGGTTACGGCCTTGCGCATCGCGCGACTCATGATAACCACATCAGAAGTTTGAGCGGCAATCGCTATAGTGAATGAAAAATACAGAAAGTCCCAATAATCCGGCTGGGGTTCATTTTCTGGAAAAGCCACAGGGCGCTGATCAACTGGCGAACGGTAAAACATGTGAGCATAGTGAAAGGTGAACATCACAGCAACCAGCAGCCATGAACCGCCCACCGTTACTGCGGTAAACCCATACCGCAGCAAGCGCTCGTGAATAGGCAATTCCTTGACGCCCGCTAAAACAAACACAATCGCACTCAGGCTGAAGACTGCAGCGATCGACATTACCGTCAGCACAACCGGCGCACTATTGTCTTGCTGCTCGGAAATCGTACGCACCCTGGCGTGGCTGGCACGCACCATCATCCACCCCATAACCACCAAATAGAACCAGACTGCAACATTCCAGCCAATCAATGCTCGCATCAGCGATTGCCAAGTGTCGGGCAATAGTAGCCCAATGATGATACCCATCACCAGCGCCACCAGCAGGCGCGGGCGACTATGCACCAGGCGGTGCAACCAAAATGTCTTTGCGTGTGGGTGTGTCATTCTTTTAACAGTCTTTCCGCAACCATTGCCGCCTTCACCGCCGGGCGGGCAGCGATGCGCGCGCGATAAGCGCCCAGTTCAGGCCACTCGCCCAAATCGATCTCGACGAAACTAGCCCAGTTCAGCACGGTGAACAGGTAGGCATCTGCAATCGTGTAACGGTCTCCCGCCAGATATTCCGTCTTTGACAGTTGTGTGGCAAGAAAATTGAATTGGCGCGCCAGGTTTGCGTGCACCGTTTTCCGGGTATCGTCCGTAGTGTCCGGATTGAACAGCGGTGCGAATCCCTTTTGCAGGTCACTTGAAATATAGCTGAGCCACTCCATCACGCGATAACGCGCCAGACTTCCGGCCAGCGGCACCAGATTTCTGTCCGGAGCCTGATCGGCGATGTATTGCACTATCACCTGCGCCTCGGTCAGAATTTGTCCGTTGTCGAGTTGCAGTGCCGGCACGAAGCCCTTTGGATTGATGGTCAGAAAATCGACCCCGCTTTTGGTCTCTTTTTTTGCCAGATCCACTCTTTCGATTTCGCATGACAAACCAGCTTCATGCAGAACAATGTGCGGGGCAAGAGAGCATGCGCCCGGAAAGTAATACAGTTTCATCCTGTTCTCCTTGAATAATTCTGCTGAGCCTCCGTCAGCAACCACTAATAGACCCTGCCAAAATCACGGGTTCTTGGCCAGCACAAACTCGCCCGTATCCAGTTGCTGGAGTCCGAGACGAAACAAAAGCGCCTCGCGATTGACATTAAGCAATTTTTTAATGGCGGTAAAATCGTCCGGCAGAGCCGCATTGTCCCAGCCATTCGCGGAATGTCGCGCCAAATCGACCGCCAGCTTCACATTCTGGAACCGTGGCTGTGCGCTGTGCTCCGGATCGAACTGGCTGAGCAGCAATTCAGGCAATTGCCAAGCCTTGCACAGCATATGCTGCAAATCGCTGAATCGGAACCCGAAGATCTGTTCCTGTGCCGTCGCACTGCGCAAGGTCGAATCCGCCTTCTGCATCGCCAGAATTTGCGAGGATTGCTGAGGCGCAAAGCACCACATGAGTATCTCGGCGAGGTCATACAGCAGCGCTGACAGATAAATTTCCTCGATATTCGTGCTGCGCCGCCAGACAGCCCACTCGAAGGCATAGCGCGCCGCCCGCTGTGCACGGCGCACAATGAACAGCAGCCCCATCAAGGCCTGAGGGTGGCTCTTGAGCACATCCTCGACCATGTCGAGATTTTCGAAGTGCCGGAAGAATGGTTCAACGCCCAGCATCATCACCGCGTGCTCAACCGTGGACACCTCCTTCATCTGGCGTTTGGCGTGGTAGGGCCGCACATAGGCCAGCACCCGCACTGCCATCAACGGATCGCGCATGACGATTTCCGCCACCTCCCGTCCGTTGACTTTGTCTATGCGCTTGCGCGCCTCGGCCAGGGCGCGCACCGTCTGCCGCATGACCGGAATCTTCCTGGAACTCAATAATTGAACCCAGGAACCAATGCTGCGTTTGCTGTTTTCCGTCATGGCTGGCCCTCCCGGGACAACATTAAGAAACCAATTGCGCTGGCTCAGCGCATCATTTTGTCCATGAATCCCGCAAAGTTACTGCGCGGTTGAACACAGGCTTGCCGGGGGTTGAGTCCACGCGATCAGCCACAAAATAACCGTGGCGTTCAAACTGGTAGCGCTCGTCAGGTTTTGCGCGCTCCATCCCCGGCTCGAGGTATGCAGCGATCACCTCTTTCGATTGCGAATTGATGGCGTCGCGAAAATCCTTGCCGCCGGCGTCCGGATGCGGATCCAAAAACAGCCTTTCGTACAGTCGCACCTCCGCTTTGACCGCGTGCGTGACACTGACCCAGTGGATATTGCCCTTGACCTTGTAGCTCGCACTGCCCTCCGTGCCGCTTTTGCTGTCCGGGAAATAGTTGCAGTGCACGGTTACCGCATTGCCATCTGCATCCTTGTCCACGCCTGTGCACTCAATCACGAAGCCGTAGCGCAAACGAACGCGATTGCCGGGGAACAGGCGGAAATACCCCTTCGAGGGCGTCTCCATGAAATCTTCCTGCTCAATCCACAGTTCACGGCTGATCGGGAATGTACGGTTGCCACGCTCCGGGTAGTGCGGATGAATGGGCGCGCTGCATTCGACCGTTTCTCCTGCCGGGAAATTGTCGATGACAAGTTTCAAAGGCTTCAGCACCGCAACCGCGCGCGGCGCTTTCGGATCGAGATCATCACGCAGGCTTGCTTCCAGGATGCTCATGTCGATCCAGCCGTCGGCCTTCGCTACGCCGATGCGCTCGCAGAAAAGCTGGATGGACTCCGGCGTGTAGCCGCGGCGACGGATGCCGACGATGGTGGTCAGGCGCGGGTCATCCCAGCCATCAACGATGCCCTCCTCGACCAGTTGAAGCAGGCGGCGTTTGCTCGTGATCGCGTAGGTCAAGTTCAGGCGTGCGAATTCGTACTGGTGCGGAACCGGCTTTTCGAAAAAACCCCCCTCGGCCAGCCGCTCCAGCACCCAATCGTAAAACGGGCGGTGATCCTGAAATTCCAGCGTGCAGATCGAGTGCGTGATTTCTTCCAGCGCGTCCGAAATCGGGTGCGCATAATCGTACATCGGGTAGATGCACCACTTGTCGCCGGTACGGTGGTGGTGCGCATGGCGGATTCGGAAAATTGCCGGGTCACGCAGGTTCATGTTGGGTGACGCCATGTCGATCTTGGTGCGCAGCACATGCTCGCCATCCTTGAACTCGCCGGCCTTCATGCGGCGAAACAGATCCTGCGACTCGATTGCCGGGCGGTCACGATAAGGCGAATTTCTGCCCGGCTCGGAAAAGCTGCCACGATTCTTTGCCATTTCGTCCGCGCTCTGACTGTCCACATAGGCGTGTCCTGCAGAGATCAGGTATTCGGCCATTTCATACAACTGGTCGAAATAATCGCTGGCGTAGTGCAGGTGCTCGGTGCCGTCATGCTTCCAAGAAAACCCCAGCCACTGCACGCTGTCCAGAATGGTATCAACAAACTCCTGTTCTTCCCTGGTCGGATTGGTATCGTCGAAGCGCATATGGCAACGACCGGCATAGTCGCGTGCGAGACCGAAATTCAGGCAAATCGACTTGGCGTGGCCGATGTGCAGATAGCCGTTTGGCTCGGGCGGGAAGCGGGTGATGACTGTTGGCAAGCCGGGGCGCTGGTAGGTACCCTGCCTGAGGTCGGATTCGATGATCGCGCGCAGAAAATTGGAGGAGGACGGCGCATTGCCGCCTTTGCTGGGGTCATTGCTCATGGCTTGTGCTGGGTGCTTTTCCAGAAGATTTCTTGTGTGCATTCTATCGTAGAGAGCAGGATAAATAATCTAAAATTTGCACTTTTGACACGGTTGGCGTTATAAAATGTGCCTTTGGCAGTGTTTTGTCCTGGCTCCACTCCTGGTCGATATCCATGATAAATATAGTCATTGCAGACGATCACACCATCATGCGCGAAGGCCTGAAGCGCATACTGGATGGCGCTGAAGACATCAGCGTCATTGGAGAGGCGACCAACGGCTTTGAAACGCTTGACTGGGTGCGCAAGGGCGGGTTCGATCTGCTGCTGATGGATCTGTCGATGCCCGGGCGCAACGGTGTTGAACTCATCCGTCAGGTCAAGGCCGAGGCGCCCAAGTTACCCGTCCTGATTCTCACCATGCACGACGAAGAACAGTACGCCGTGCGCTCAATCCGCGCCGGAGCGCAAGGCTACCTCACGAAGGAAAGCGCGGGAACGCAACTGGTCAATGCCATCCGGCGGGTAGCATCTGGCCGCCCCTACATCAGCACCCAGGTCGCGGAGCAGCTGGCGCTCAACATCATGACGCCAAACAAGGACTTGCCGCATACCCAGTTGTCCGACCGAGAGTTCGAAGTTTTCAATCTCATGGTCAGCGGCAAAACCCTGACCGAGATCGGCGAACAACTGCATCTCTCGGTGAAAACGGTCAGCACCCACAAAACGCGCATCATGCAGAAAATGCAGATGAATTCGCTGTCAGAAGTTATCCAGTATGCCGTGGCGAACCAGTTGCTGAATTCGGTGTAACACTACTCGGCCTGCGTTTTACGGCTGCCAATCCTGCTTTCATTTCCCTGCACCAGATTCTTGATGTTGTCGGCATGACGCATCACCAGCAACACGCTCATTACCGCCACTGCCAGTGACCTGGGGTCGGGGCCCAGCAGCAAAATGGCGTACAGAGGCGCGAACAGCGCCGCAATCAGGGCTGCCAGCGAAGAATAGCGGAAGGCATAGGCCACCACCAGCCAGGTCGCCAGCACACCCAACCCCAGCCACGGGCTGAGGCCGAGCAGTATGCCCAGCGCAGTGGCCACGCCCTTGCCGCCCTGAAAGCCGGTGTAGATGGGCCAGATGTGGCCAAAAAACACTGCCAGCGTGACCAGCCCCACCACCTCTGGGCCAAAACCAAAATCCCTGCCAAACATCTGGATCGGAAAAACCACAACCCAGCCCTTTGCCGCATCGCCCAAAAGCGTCAGGATGGCGGCCTTCTTGCTGCCGGTGCGCAGCACATTGGTTGCGCCCGGATTCTTGGAACCGTAAGTGCGGGGATCGGCCAGGCCAAAGAATTTGCTGACCACGACAGCAAAGGAAATCGAACCGATCAGATAGGCAACAAGGCCAAAAAGGAGAGCGTAGACAGTATTCATTTTGTGTTATCGAAGACTACACGAAGCAAGGCTCGCATGATAAGCTGATTCCGTCAATGGAGGAAGATCATAATATGCAGAAGGAAATCCGTTTCGCCAGCTTCAATGTTTGCAATCTGGCACCTCCCGGCATGAAATATTACGAAAGGTCGGAGCCCTATACCAAGGCGGAATACGACGCCAAGACTTCCTGGATTGCGCACCAGCTCGACCTGATGGACGCTGACATCATCGGCTTTCAGGAAATCTTTTCGCAGGCGACACTCAAGGATGTGCTCGCCAAAACTCGTCGCTACCGAAATGCGTTCCACGCCGGTTTCGACCCTGATCCCGACGCGGAACGCCTGACGCCCAGCGTCGCACTGGTGTCCCGCCTGCCACTGGTTGGCAATGCGCAGGCCCACACCGACCTGCCGCCCGAACTGCATGCCCCGCTGCCCGGCGGCGGCCGTACCATCACCCGCTTTACCCGCCCCGCGCTGCATGTGCGCCTGCAACTGTCCGCTGACAAGATGATGCATGTCTTTGTCGTACATCTGAAATCCAAAAGGCCGGACTACCTGCAGGGTGAGCATGAAGACGATTACCGTGAATTTGGCATTGCAACGCTGCGCTCGCTGATTAGGCGCGGCACCGAAGCGCTGGGCTTGCGACTGTTGCTGGCGGAAGTCATGTCAGGCAACCGCATGCCGGTCGTGGTGATGGGTGACTTTAACGACACCATCACCTCCTCCTCGACCCGCATCGTGATGGGCGCCGGCCAGCGCAGGCGCGAGGGGTTCGACGAACGCCTGTTTGACAGCGCCAGCATCGCACGCCGCCAGAATCTTCAGCACCATGTCGGCTTTACCGACATCCACGAAGGCCGCTACGAAACCATCGACCATGTCCTGGTGTCGGAAGAATTCAACCCGGACTCGCGCTTTGCCATTGGTGCCGTCGAAGAAGTGCATTACTTCAACGATCACATGACGCTGGAGATGCCAGAAGCCTCCGATCATGGTCAGGTAATGGCAAGAATCCGGTTGTTTGACACAAACTGACACCGTTTCTCCACGCTGTTTCTCTCACCGGCGCGGCCAAAATCCGGCAATATGGGAGCAGGAAAAGTCCTTGTGGAAGGAGAGCACATGAAATCCAGACTCTGCGCCATCGTATTCGGCGGCATGCTGGCCCTGTCAGCCGGTGCCGCCCATGCCGAAATCGGCAGCACCATCCAGTTGCACCAGGACCAGATTGCAGGCGATCTGAAAACCGGCATGCTGCGCCCAGCCGATGCCCAGGCCGCACTGGATCACCTTAACCGCATCAGGTTTGAATTCAAGCGCGCCAAGAGCGACGGGCACATCAACCACTACGAGACACAACTGCTCAATGGCATGCTGCAAGAGAACGCCTCGATGATCATGCGCTTTCGTCAAAATGCCCGCAAGTGAACTTGCACACCTTCCGGACAATGATGTAAAACAAACCCGCGACGATTAAATCGTTACCGTTTGCAACCGAACATTGACCTGCGTACGCCTATGCGTCACAGTGCTACTCATTCGGGTTACCGATTGCTTGAGGCACAAAACCCCACAGATGATCGGGATTTGAAATCGCAAACTCACAAACTGGAGGCGCAACATGAAAAAGAAACTGTTAGTTAGTCTTATTGGCTCCCTGGCCGCACTGTCTTTCGGCGCCGCGACTGCACAGCCGGGACCGGGGCCTGGGCCTCATGGCGATGCCCCGCGTTTCGAGCAGCACCGCACAGCCTACCGTATCCAGCACCGCATCGACGCGCAGGAACGCGAAATCCGTCACGGCATACGCAATGGTTCGCTGACCAGAGGCGAAGCTCGCATGCTGCGAGAAAACATCACCGATATCAAGCGCACATACAACCGCGCCAAACGCACCGACCGCTATGTATCCAGAGAAGAGCGCGCACGACTTGATCAAATGCTGGATCGCAATGAGCGCATGATCCGCCGCATGGAAAACAACGCCATTACGCGTTTCTGAGCATCCGAAACGCTGCTGTCGAAAAAAACGGGGCCAGCGGCTCCGTTTTTCATTTCATCCACGAGGATGATGTTCTGCGTGCAGCTTCTTCAGGCGCTCCCGCGCGACATGCGTGTAAATCTGCGTCGTTGAAATATCCGCATGACCGAGCAGCATCTGCACTACCCGCAAATCCGCGCCGTGGTTGAGCAAATGCGTCGCAAACGCGTGACGCAGCGTATGCGGCGACAGCGGCGCGTTGATCCCGGCTTTCTGTGCATGTTTCTTCACCAGCGCCCAGAACATCTGGCGCGTCATCGGCCCGCCGCGTGCTGTCACGAACAGGGCATCCGTGCGTTGCCCGTCAAGGATCACCGCTCGCGCCTCCTTCAGGTATCGCTCCAGCCAACTGCGCGCCACCTCACCGAATGGCACCAGCCGCGTCTTGCTGCCCTTGCCGGTGATGCGCAGCACCCCTTCATTCATGCCGATTTCCACCGGCTTCACCAGCACCAGTTCGGAGACCCGCAGGCCGCTTGCATACATCAGTTCCAGCATCGTACGGTCGCGCAAACCCAGGGGGGTAGCGACATCCGGCGCCGCGAGCAAGGCCTCAACCTGCGCCTCGGAAAGCGTTTTAGGAAAACGCAGCGGCTGCTTGGCCGATTTAAGCTGCAGACAGGGATCGACGCCAATCCGGTTTTGCCGCAAAGCGCGCTGGTAGAAGCGTTTGAGCACCGCCAGTCGCCGGTTGGCAGAGCTCGCTTTGGTTGTCGCGTGCCTGGCGGCGAAATAGGCATTCAGGTCAGCGGCGCCCGCAGCCAGCAGATTCTTGCCACGCTCTGCTTCCAGCCACCGCGCGAACAATCCCAGGTCACGCCGATAGGCATCGAGCGTGTTTTGCGCCAGCCCATCCTCCAGCCACAGGGTTTCGCAGAATCCGTCAACAAGTTGCTGGTTTTCGGCGTTCATGAGCGCAACTCGACGCCCTCATGTGCCAGCAGCCAGCGCTTGACGCCGAGCAGGAACGCCGCATCGTCAGCGCGGCCGGAGAATCCGCCGAGGCCACCGGTGGCTGACAGCACCCGATGACAAGGGGTGACCAGCGGATACGGGTTCGCGCCACACGCCCGCCCGACTGCGCGGGGCGCAGAATGGATGCGCGCAGCGATACTGCCGTACGAGGTCGCACTGCCGGGTGCGACCGCTGCAATTTGCTCCCAGACATTGCGCTGGAAGGATGTGCCCGCTGCTGCCAGCGGCAGATCGAAGCGGAAATCCGATTCAACCAAATATTGCGAGACCTGCCGCGCCGCCTCGTTTGCCAGCGCATTTGCAGGTGGCTTCAGGACCGTTCCCGGCAGCAAGAAATCCAGCCCGACAACAGCGCCGCCGTCAGTGCGAATCCCGACCGCGCCGAAGGGCGCAGGCACGATGGCATCGTAAGACTGTGTGGGTGGCATGACGCAGCTTCCCGGTTAAGGCCGCGCGAAAAAGGCGCACGGCAGACCCCATGATAATCGAGCGCTGT
>CAZAWA010000017.1:0-32935 GCA_964488675.1 uncultured Oxalobacter sp.
TCCCGCGGGCCTTGGCCATCTCGATTACGCAGCGATCGCGCAGGCGCTGAACGACAAGATTGGCATCGTTGCCGGTCTGATGACCACGGTTCACGCCTACACCAACGATCAGGTGCTGACCGATGTGTACCATGAAGATCTGCGCCGTGCACGCGCCGCGACCATGAGCATGATCCCGACCCGCACCGGCGCTGCCGCCGCCGTCGGGCTGGTGCTGCCGGAACTGAACGGCAAGCTCGATGGTCTTTCCGTTCGTGTGCCGACCATCAATGTCTCGCTGGTCGACCTGACCTTCACCGCCTCGCGCGCAACTTCGGTGGAAGAAATAAACGCAGTCATGAAAGAAGCATCGGCAAAATCGAAATCGGGCATCCTCGGCTACAACACTGAACCGCTGGTGTCGATCGATTTCAACCACAACCCGGCTTCCAGCACCTTCGACGCGACGCAAACCCGCGTGTCCGGCGGCACGCTGGTCAAGGTCATGGCTTGGTATGACAATGAATGGGGCTTCAGCAATCGCATGCTGGACACGACCGTCGCACTCATGAATGCGAAGTAACCGAAGCCGCAAAGCCCCACTCATTGTGGCGAAGGCATTTGGGGGTCAGCAGTTTTTTTCGCATAGCGGAAATTACTCTGACCCCACAAAAAGAAAATACGAGCGCCCCGAAAAGGGGCATTTTTATTGATGCTAACAGCGTGTTACGATGGCCTGCCAGCGAATGGCTGCTGCCTTGAGAACGCCAGTTCATGACGCCTATGGAACCATCGCCACAAAAACCGGATCCCACCGTTATCACCCGGATAGAGGTGGAGGCCTACGACGAATATCCCGTGGACAGCAAGTGCGAGATGCCGACCAGCACGCGCTGGCAAATGGCTCTTTTCGCCGTGACGGCCATTGCGCTTGCATCCGGCTTGCTGTACGGATTTTCTTACCTTGCGCAGATGCTGAGCTGGGGCAAGTGAAGGCCAATTGGCAGTGTGCGTAACGCTGTATAAAATCAGACACCAAAAACTGCTTGCCAGAGCTTTGTTGTTGCCTCGGTGTGCGGTGCGATATCATCAAACTCAGCGCGCGCTTCTTCAATGCCTTGCAGGCGTGCCAGATGCTGACGCCGACGGAATTCACGGTAGGCATCCCCTGCGGCAATGCCGGTTCCGGCGGGGATCAGACCCAGTTCGTCACACATCCGCAGCAGCGCAATATTGCCGAGGTTGCCAGTCAGTCGGGGATGCTGCGCGGCATGCAGCAGCACCAGATACTGAACGATGAACTCAATATCGATCATGCCGCCAGCGTCCTGCTTCAAGTCGAATTGCTGCGAGCGGCTGGGATGTGCGTCGCGCATTTTCTTGCGCATGGACAGGACTTCCAGCTTGAGTGGCTCGGCTTCGCGCGGCTGGCGCAGCACCTCCTCGCGAATCTGCTCGAAACGGACACCGATGTCAGCATCCCCCGCGCAGAATCGCGCGCGGGAAAGCGCCTGATGCTCCCAGATCCAGGCCGAATGTTTCTGGTAGTTTTCAAAGGCAGAGACGCTGGACACCAGCATCCCGCTGGCGCCATCCGGGCGCAGCGCTGTATCGACATCGAACAAAATGCCGGCCGAGGTGTGACTGGTCATCCAGGTAATGAAGCGTTGCGCCAGACGGGCATAGAGCATGGGCGCGTCCGGGTGGTTGTCGTCGTACAGGAAGATCACATCGAGGTCGGAGGCGTAGCCCAGTTCTTTCCCCCCGAGCTTGCCATAAGCAATGACGGCAAATTTCGGTATGTCGATATGCCGGCTTGGCAGCGTGCCCCATGCTGCCTGCATGGTGGCGGCAACGATCACATCAGCCAGCGCGGACAGGTGATCGGCCAGGCGTTCCATGGTGAGGCCGCCCTGCAGGTCGTGGGCGAGCAGGTGAAATAGCTGGGCATGGTGCACTTCGCGCAGCCAGTCCATCTGGCGCTCGGTGTCGCCCTGGCGTTCGGCAAGCTGAGTGGACAGTTCGCTGGCCAGCTCCTGCCAGTCGGGAATGGTTTTCAGGAGCAGATCGTTTAGCAATTCATCCAGCAGTATCGGGTGCAGCGTCAGGAATTGTGCCGCCCAGCCGCTGGCATGCATCATTCTTATGACCCGGCCAAGCGTGCCGGGGTATTCGGTCAGGAGTGACAGATAGGCCGAACGGCGGGCGATGGCCTCGAACAAATCCAGCAAGCGCCCCAGTGTTGCGAAGTGCGCATCACCAGCGCTGATGATGAGCGGCAGCGCGGCATTGCAAATGGCTGCCAAGCGGTCGCGGCTGGCTTCCGGCAGGGCTTTGATGCGAGGTGATCGCCACATTGCCAGCAGGCGCCGCGCTGCGGCTTCCGGCTGGTCGAAGCCCAGCGCCTTCATGCGCGCTTCAGTCACTTCGAGACGATCTTCGTCCGACTGCCCCGCCATCACCTGCAAGTCAAGCGTAGTGTCCGAGGAAGAAGCGGCTTCGCTCTTGTCGCTGAAAATGGCGTCGAAGCGGGTTGCGACGAACTTGCGGTGCATGTCTATCTCGGTCTGTAGTGCAGCGGCATCGTGAAAGTCCATCATCAGGGCGATCGTCAGGCGATCGTCATCCTTGAGCGGCAGCATGTGCGTCTGCGCATCGTCGAGGTACTGCAACCGATGTTCCAGGTTTCGCAAAAACGCGTAGGAATCGAGCAAACGCCCAACTTCGTCAGGAGACAGCAATTCCTTGTCGGCGAGGGTGCGCAGGGTGGCGCGGGTGGAGCGATCTCGCAGAGCCGCGTCGCGCCCGCCACGAATCAACTGGAACGATTGCGCCAGAAACTCTATTTCGCGGATGCCGCCTCGCCCCAGCTTGATGTTGTTGCTGCGTTCGGGGTGCAGTTTTTCCTGGCGCGTGACTTCGGCGCGGATTTGGGCATGCATGTTGCGGATGGCATCGATCACGCCAAAGTCGAGATAACGGCGATAAACGAAGGGCCGCACGATGCCTTCAAGTTCCGCGATATCTTCGGGTCGACCGGTTATGGCGCGCGCCTTGACCCAGGCATAGCGCTCCCATTCACGACCTTGTACCATCAGGTATTCTTCGATCATGGCCAGGCTGGCGACGAGCGGGCCGGATACGCCGTTGGGGCGCAGCGCCATGTCCACGCGAAAGGTGAAACCATCTTCGATGATTTCGGAGATGGCGGCAATCAGTCGTTGCCCCAGCCGGATGAAGAATTCGTGGTTGGACAATTGGCGTTGCCCGCTCGCAGCCTGCGTTTCGCCGTCTTCTCCGTAGGCAAAAATCAGGTCGATGTCTGATGAAACATTCAGTTCCCGTCCACCGAGCTTGCCCATGCCGATAACGATCAGTTCCTGTGCGGCGCCGGAATCGTTGCCGATGGGCATGCCGTGTGAAGCGACCATTTTCTGCATCAGAACGGCAAGGTGGGTGCGGATGACGAAGTCCGCGAAGGCGCTCATGGTTTCAACGACTTCGTTCAAGTCGGCTCGTCCGCTCAGGTCGCGTTCGATCAGGGTGGCGATGAGCAGGTTACGCACCCGGCGCATGGCGCGCGGAAGGGGGGTGCCTGCATCTGTTTCATTTTGTAACAGCGGCGCAAAGTCCAGTGAGGAAAGGGATAATTTCGACAGAGTGGCTGCCGCTTTGGCGCGTGACGGTTCAGCGTTGACCCAATGCGTATAGAAGCGGGATGCGGGGATGCTGGAGATGCGGGATACGGTCATGGCAGGGGGGTTAAAATGCTCGCTGTGGGTTTCACGGGACGCGTGTTTGGCGTATCCTTGCCAGCATATCGCAAAATGTTTCATTTTTTCGGATATTCGGTTGCTGCCAGCCTCTTCCCGTTTGCGGGATTACACTGCACGCCTCACATTTGTTAGCTGATGGCTCTAAACCAACAAGATTCCCCTTTGTTTCTGGCTCGCGCTGCATCGCACTGGCGCGCGCTTCGCGACAGCTATCACGCGCTTGACGATCGCACGCATCACCTGCTGGGCATATTGCTCAAAATCGTTCTGGCAGGCTATTTCGTTTTTTGCGCACTGTTCCTGACGGCACGCCATGTAGTGTGGCCGCATATTGAAAACTACAAAGGGGAAATTGAGCAGCTCGCCAGCAAGGCCATCGGCAACCCGGTATCGATCGTCGGAATACGGGCTGCCTGGGATGGTCTGAATCCAAAACTGATTCTGGAACAGGTGGTGGTGCGCGACAAAAGCGGTCGACAGGCGCTGACGCTGCCCGGCGTATCGGCCACGCTTTCCTGGTGGTCCGTTCCTTCGGCTTCCCTGCGGTTTCGCCAACTTGAAATAAGCCGCCCCGATCTCGATATCCGGCGCGATCCCAAGGGCCAGGTCTATATTGCGGGCTTGTTGTTCGACTCGGCAGGGGAGGGTGACGGCAAGGGCGCGGACTGGGTGCTGTCGCAGGAAGAAATTGTGATTAAGGACGGCCGCCTGCGCTGGACGGATGAAATGCGCAAGGCGCCGGAGCTGGCGCTCGAAGATGTGCGCATGGTGCTGCAAAGCCGCGGATGGCACCACAGCTTTCTGCTGAATGCGAAACCGCCTGCATCCCTGTCGGCGCCGCTGGAAGTGCGCGCTGACTTCCGGCATCCTTTCTTTTCTTCCAGGATTTCCGATGTGCGACAGTGGAGCGGCATTCTGTTCGTGAATTTGCAAAACACCGATCTGACGGCCTGGAAGGCCTATTTCGACTACCCGTTTGAAATCAGCAAGGGATACGGCTCGGTTCGTGCCTGGCTGACGCTAGACCATTCGCGGGTGGCGGATTTTACAGCTGATTTGTCGCTGTCCGATGTGGCTGCCCGTTTGCGCAAAGATCTGGAACCGATGGACTTGATAGAGGTCGGCGGCAGGGTGTCTGCGCGCGAGGATTACGATCCGGATCGCGGCAGCGGCACGCCTTCGCTTGGCACCAACGGGCACGCTGTGTCGCTTACGGACTTCTCGCTGAAGACGCGCGACGGGCTGGTGCTGCCGGAAACGACGATTGCTGAGGAATACACGCCTGGCAGGGGCAATGAACCGGGCAAAACGGCAATCCGAACGCGTTTCCTCGATTTGCAGACGATTGCCCAGTTCGCCCGGTTCTTGCCGCTGACGGCGGAGCAGCGGCGGATACTGGCGGATTTCGCGCCCAGCGGCCAGCTCAGGGATTTTTCGATTCAGTGGCAGGGAAGTTATCCGGAAGTGGTGTCCTACCAGGCAAGCGGACAGTTCCACGGTCTGTCACTCAAGGCGCAATCGCCACGCCCGGCCCGCCCCGCCAGCGGCAGGGCGCCAGCACAGGCAGCCGTTCCGGGCATACCGGGTTTCGAGAATTTGAGCGGACGAGTCGAGGCGAATCAGCAGGGCGGCAATTTTTCGCTTGATGCCGAAAGCCTGACATTGCATTTTCCCGGTTATTACAGTGAATCGGCGATGTTGTTCGACTCCCTGAAAATGCAGGCAAGCTGGGCGTTCCAGGAAAAGCAGCAGCAGTTCCAGTTTCAGGTCAGCAAGGCAGACTTCGTGCAGGAGGGAATGGCCGGTTCCGTTTCGGGCAAACATACCAGGCCGCTCAATCTTCAGGACAAATCGACCGGAACGATCGACATGAGTGGCAAGCTCTCAGGTTTCGATGTCAAGCGCATAGGGCGCTATCTGCCGCAGCAAACGCCTGAAAGCTTGCGCAAGTGGCTGGTTGGTGCATTGGAAGAAGGCCACGCTCGTGATGTGCAGTTCAAGGTCAGGGGCGACCTGGCGGACTTTCCGTTTGCCGAAAGACGAGACGGCAAACGCAAGGGGGAATTCACGGTTTCGACGCGCCTTGATAATGTGAAGCTGAATTATGCGCCGGGTGAATTTGCCAAGGACGGCCGTTCGCCGATCTGGCCGCAGGCTGAGAAAATCCAGGGGCGCTTGAGTGTGAACGGCTCCCGGATGGATATATGGGCGGATACGGCACAGACCGCCAATGTTGCGCTGTTCAATGTTTCCGCCGTCATTCCGGACATGCTGTCTGGCGACAAACAGCTTGAGATTTCCGGCAATGCGGCTGGGACGCTGCAGGATTTTGTGCGATATACCAATGGCTCGCCGGTTGCGGGCTGGATTGGCCATTTCACCGAGGATACGAAAGCGAGCGGCAACGCCAGACTGCTGCTGAAATTCCAGTTGCCGCTGGATCGCAAGCTGGATGCAAAGGTGCAAGGTTTCCTGCACTTCGATAAAAATGACATATCGTTGCTCAAGGGTTTGCCCCTGCTGTCGGGCGCAAAAGGCAAGCTTGAGTTTTTTGAAAAAGGGTTTCGCCTGCATGACATCACCGCTGGGTTTCTGGGGGGTTACGCATCCATTGCGGGCGGCACGCAGCAAAGTGGCAAGTTTCAGGTCAAGGCGGCCGGCAACCTGACGGTCGATGGCTTGCGCAAGGAGTACCCCAGCCTGTCTGAGCGAATCAGCGGCAAGGCAAACTATTCGGTGATCGTCAACGAAAAAGGCCGCCAACCCGACATTACCGTCGAATCCAACCTGCGTGGATTGGCGCTCGATTTTCCGGTGCCGCTGAAAAAGGCCGCGAACGACGCGATGACGCTGAGAGTTCATCAGTCGGGCATGACGGCTTCGGGTGCGGCCAGCTGGCGGGACGATATCCGGGTTTCGCTCGGCGCGGCCATTTCCGCGCGATACCAGCGCCAGAAAACCTCATCCAAAAATTCCGCGTGGGAGGTGACGCGAGGCGGAATCGGCGTGAATGCTCCTGCGCCTGAACCGGCGACCGGTGTGGCGATGAAGGTGGCCATGAGCGCCATCGATGTCGACGAATGGCAGGGTGTGCTGGGGTCGGTCGTCGGCAGCAAGCGGAGCAAAACGGCGGAAGCGGCCACTGGGCTGGATATTTCGCATTATCTTGATCCGGACTCGTTTTCGGCCAAGACCCCGAAATTGACGATGTCCGGCCTTCAGCTCGACCAGGTCGAACTTCACGCCGAGCAGCGCAAGGAGGGTTGGCAGATTGGCCTCAAGTCCGACCAGGCTACCGGTCATGTCAACTGGGTGGCGCGGGGGGCGAAGCAGGGGCAGGACAAGGTTTCCGCCCGGTTGGCTGCGCTGAATATTTCACATTCGTCGGCATCGGGTGTCAGCGAGGTGCTGGAAACTTCGGGCAGACCATCCCGGATACCGGACCTGGACATCGTGGCGGACAATTTCGAGATTTACGGCAAAAAACTGGGGCGGGTAGAAATAGTTGCCAGCAATGCGCCCGCCTCTTCCGGCCGCGAATGGAAAATCGACAAGCTGCTGATATCCAATCCGGATGCGACGCTCAAGGCATCAGGCAAATGGATGGCGCGAAAAAGCGCCAACACGACGAAAATGTCGTATTCGCTGGAGATGGCCAATGCCGGCAAGTTGCTGGGGCGTTTCGGTTTCAATGATGTGATGCAGGACGGCAAGGGCAAGATGGAGGGGACGCTCGAATGGAAGGGCATGCCATTTTCGTTAGACAAGCCCAGTCTTTCCGGCCAGATCACCTTGGCGATGGGGAAGGGGCAGTTCTTGCAGGCTGAACCGGGGGTGGCCAAACTGCTTGGTGTGTTGAGTCTGCAAAGCTTGCCGCGGCGCCTGTCGCTGGATTTTCGCGATATTTTTTCCAAAGGATTTGCGTTTGACAGCATCCATGCTACGGCAGCCATTGCCAACGGTGTGGTCAAGACGGACAATCTGAAGATGCGTGGTGTCAGTTCGACCGTGCTGATGGAGGGTACGGCAGATATCGTCAAGGAAACACAGAATCTGCATGTGGTCGTTATTCCGGAAGTCAATGCGGCCGCAGCCTCCATCGTGTATGGCATGGCGGTGAATCCAGTGATAGGCGTGGGCACTTTTCTTGCACAGCTTTTCCTGCGCGATCCCTTGATGAAGGCGCTGACTTACGAGTATCAGGTCACCGGATCATGGGCCGAGCCGACCATTGCGAAAATAAAAAGAACGGGCGATACTCCCAAGTTGCCGCCCGTGCCCGCTGACAACACAGACAACAGTAAAGGTGCATCATGACAAAAGTCGCTGCCGTCCAAATGATTTCCGCTCCGACGATTCCGGAAAACCTCGTTGCGGCGCGCCGCCTGATTACGCAGGCGGCCGGGCAGGGCGCGGAGCTGATCTTGCTGCCGGAGTACTGGGCAGCGCTGGAGTCGCGGGATTCCGAGAAGCTGGCGCATGCGGAAGAGGTCGGCAGCGGACCGGTGCAAGACTTCATGTCGGGCATTTCGAAGGAGTTTGGCATCTGGTTGCTGGGTGGTACGCTGTCGCTCAAGTCCACGGTGGAAGGCAAGGTGCTGAACACGATGATGGTGTACAACCCGCAGGGCGAGAATGTGGCACGGTACGACAAGATCCATCTGTTCAGCTACAGCAAGGGCGAAGAGTCCTACGACGAGTCACGCGCCATCACGCCCGGTAGTGATGTGGTGGTGTTCGACGCGCCGTTCGGACGGGTTGGCCTGTCGGTATGCTATGACCTGCGATTTCCGGAGTTGTACCGCGCGATGGGCCCCTGTGCGCTGATTGTGATGCCGGCGGCGTTTGTTTATACCACCGGCAAGGCGCACTGGGAAATCCTGCTGCGGGCGCGGGCGATCGAAAACCAGTGCTATCTGCTGGCGTCCGGGCAGGGCGGCCGCCATCCGACCGGACGCAAGACCTATGGCTACAGCATGCTGATTAATCCTTGGGGCGAAATCGTTGATGTCCTGCCGGAAGGCGAGGGCATTGTGATTGGCGAAATCGATGTCGAAAACATGACGGAAATTCGCGAACGACTGCCGGCGCTCAAGCATCGTCGGCTGTAACAGGGTCGCGAACAGGAAGCGCTGCGCCCGGCACTAAAGGAAGCATGCCAAGGCCCAGCCAGCTAGGGCGTGTTCACCCTAAAGCGATTCGCGCTCACCCGTTTAGGGTGAACACGCCCTAATAACGCGACGCGTTATTAGTTGGCCTGAAAGGGCTTTCCGAAGCGGAATGTTGACGCGCAACCCGCTGTTTTGCCTGAAAATAGGCAAAAATGCGTGTCAGAAATGCCAAAAAATCGGGAGTATATGCCTGAAAATGGCTGATCGCCAGTATGGGCGCGCCGGAGATAAAATGCTGGGCGGGAGTATGGTGTTTTACCCTCCCTTTCTTACCTCACCCCGTATTTTTCCCGGTAGGCGGCAACCGCTTCCTTGTGCTTGACCAGTTCCGGCGCGGCGTTCGCGTACGACAGGAAGCACAGCAAATCGTTCAGGTTGCCGATGGAAATCACCGGCGTCTGATATTTGATCTGTACTTCCTCCACGGCGGAGCGATCGGACAGGGCATCATCCTTGCCGGAGCGCTCCATGCGATCAAGCGCAATCAGCACGGCGCAGGGTGTCGCACCGGCAGTGCGGATGATGTCGACCGACTCGTTGACCGAGGTGCCGGCGGAAATCACATCGTCCACGATAACCACCCGCCCCTGCAAAGGTGCGCCGACGGTCGTGCCGCCCTCGCCGTGATCCTTGGCTTCCTTGCGGTTGAAGGCGAACGGCACATTGCGCCCGCGTTGGGCCAGCGCCATCGAAGTGGCCGCGACCAGCGCAATGCCCTTGTATGCCGGGCCATACAGCATGTCGAATTCGATGCCGGATTCAAGCAGCGCCTGCGCGTAAAAATCGGCCAGCTGCGCGAGCGAGGCGCCGTCGTTGAACAGTCCGGCGTTGAAAAAATAGGGTGACTTGCGCCCGGCTTTGGTGATGAACTCGCCAAAACGCAAGACGCCGCTGTCGACGGAAAACCGAATGAATTCTTTCTGCAAAGTGCCCACAATCTGCTCCGAAAAGGCGATACCAGTCCGATATTGTAGCGCGGCAGGCAGCCAGATTGGGCAGATTTTGGGATAATTCGCTCCATCATGAAAATCATCACCGCCAACCTCAATGGCATCCGCTCTGCCGCCCGCAAGGGTTTCTTCGAGTGGATGCAGGCACAAGCCGCCGATATCGTCTGCGTACAGGAACTCAAGGCGCAAGCAGCCGACATGCCGCCCGATTTTCTGGCGCCTGACGGTTATTGCGGCCATTTTCACTACGCGGAAAAAAAAGGCTACTCCGGCGTTGGCATATACAGCAGGCAAGCGCCGGAAGCGGTGCAAATCGGCTTTGGCAACGAAGAATTCGACGCCGAGGGGCGTTATCTGCGCTGTGACTTTGGCAACCTGAGCGTGATTTCGCTGTATGCACCGTCAGGTTCGTCGTCGCCCGAGCGGCAGGCGGCCAAGTTCCGCTTCATGGATCTATTCTTGCCGCATTTGCAAGCGATCAAGGATGGCGGACGCGAGGTCGTGATTTGCGGTGACTGGAACATCGCGCATAAGGAAATCGACCTGAAAAATTGGAAATCCAACCAGAAGAATTCCGGCTTCCTGCCGGAAGAGCGCGCCTGGATGACGCAGGTGTTCGACGGAATCGGCTGGGTCGATGTCTACCGGCGCCTGCATCCGGATGCAACCGGCGATGCCTACACTTGGTGGAGCAACCGCGGGCAGGCGTGGGACAAGAATGTCGGCTGGCGCATCGACTATCAGGTCGCGACACCCCAGCTGGCCAGGGCGGCTTCGTCAGCAATAGTTTACAAGGCGGATCGCTTCTCAGATCATGCCCCCTTGCTGATCACCTACGACACCGGTTGAGGCTTGCGTCGTTCCGTCCGGCGCTAGAGACCACCCTCCGACTTGCTGCCATTGGCCGCGCCTTGCCCGCGCAAGCGGCGCTGGCATTCATCGCGTTGCTGAGGCGGCAGCGGTTCGCAGCGCGCTCGCTCGTTGCGGCGGGAGTTTTTCTGCTCCTGACTCAAGCCGCCCTCTTTTGCCTCTTGATAGGCAGCGAACGCCTCTCTCAAGCAGGCGCTGCGATCCTGATGGCTCAGGCCGCTCATGCAGGCTGCGCGATCTCTATTGTACTGAGCAAGCGCTGCTGCCTCGTGGTCGGCAGCCAGTGCCGACCACGAAAGTGTAGATAAGGCAAGTGCGAGCAGCGAAACGCGGAATGTCATGGCGGATTTCCTCCAGATGTTGGCATGGTGAAGGCATATTACGACATAATGAAAAGCCGAATATTTAAATCCGTGCTTCCTTAAGATACTTGGAAGATAGCAATTCAAAAAATGAAGGCGCATATCTTGCAGCATGTGCCGTTCGAAGGATTGGGCAGCATCCAGTCGTGGCTGGATGCGAACGGCGCCCTGTTACCCGGACGCGGTTTTACGATGATCCGTGTTTGCCCGATCTGGGCAATGTCGATTTTGTCATTGCTATGGGTGGCCCGATGAGCGTTGGCGACGAAGCCGAATGGCCGTGGCTGACCGAAGAGAAGCAATTTATCGCCGCCGGGTGCGATGAGGCTGGCACGCAGCATAGCGTGTGAAAACCAGGCCTTTCAGATTGGAAAAAAGGTCATGGGTCTGCAGTTTCACCTTGAAATGACGCCGGACAGTGTGGGCGCCATCATCAGGCATTGTCGTAAAGCGTTGGTGCCAGGGGCGTTCGTTCAGACAGAAAAAGTTATGCGTACAGCAGATGCAGCGATCTATGTGTGCACCAATGGGCTGATGGAGCAGGTTCTGAACTATATGGCTCTATACGAAGATGCCGGCGAGCCGTAGTGGCCATGCTTGCGGCCAGACCCTTTTCGCTGTTCTGCTATGTCTAGTACTCCACTGTCCGACCATATCGGATCCGGCTAATAATTTCTTCGGCTCTTCCAGTGGGCAGCCCGGCTTGGCAGAAAAACTGGCTGAAGAGAGTGAAGTGCAACTGGTTTTGGGACATGGCTGACACGCGCTCCCATTTGTCGCGCTTTGCTCGAACCCATTTGCCATCCTTGGTTCCCACGGCGTACAACCGGAATTGACGCATCGTGCAGTTGATTCCCTCATAACTGACATTTTGCGCTCCCGATGAACTAGTCGAAACGACCGTGTAGCGCACCACATGATCGGTGCTGACCGTCAGCGACTTGGCGTCGATCGCAAAGTTCTGCCTTGAGGTAGGGCCGGTGTCGACCGGCAGCAGATCCTGACGGTTCGGCAGCGGTGGCAGGGCAACCTCCGGCTCGATCTTGGGTTTCATCGCCTCAAGCGTTTCAGCTTCGTCGTCAGGGCCATATTGCGCATGTGCCGGTGCGAGTGCAAAGCTTAGCGCAAGGACCATCGCCGCCGAAAAGGAGACCGCAAATGTGCGGCTTGAAGCAGAGTATTTAGTCATTGGCTGGCAGCGTTTCTTCGCAGGCAGGTTCGGGGGCGGCAGTTGGTGAAAAGGAGGATTTGCGAGCCTGCCGGAATTCGTGTCGTCGCTGCAATCCGTGAACGGGGGGGGGCAAAAAACGGGAAAGCTCCTGCAGAGCGCGTTGATAGACATCCCGCTTGAATTCAATGACCGTTTCAAGCGGCACCCAGTAATCGTGCCAGCGCCAGGCGTCAAATTCAGGGTTGCTGTTCATCCGCAGGTTAATGTCGCAATCGCGACCGATCATGCGCAGCAGGAACCAGATCTGCTTCTGACCACGGTAATGTCCGCGAATTTCCCGGCGGATGAAATGCTCCGGCACTTCGTAGCGCAACCAGTCGCGTGTGCGCCCGACCACTTTCACATGCTCCTGCCTTAAGCCGGTTTCTTCTTCGAGTTCACGGTACATCGCCTGCTCCGGCGTTTCGCCGTGCTTGATGCCGCCCTGCGGGAATTGCCAGGAATGCTCACGCACCCGTTTCCCCCACCACACCTCATTCTGGAGGTTTAGCAGGATAATGCCGACGTTCGGGCGGTAACCTTCACGATCCAGCATGTTGCACCTCAAAACTTTCTGCTGCCAGGCGCCTCTAAGCCAAAATGAAATCTCAGTGCACACAGATACGGCAGCACCTTCCGCTTGAGACGGCGTGCAAAATTCCGTGGTGTGTCGCAGTCATTTGTGTCATAAGTGAGCGCACCAGCATGCTAATCCTATAAAATTGAGCTGATTATACTCCTCATTGTTTTTAAAAGAATCCATCTAAATGCGCGCTTCGCAATTTTTTATTTCCACCCTCAAAGAAGTCCCTTCTGACGCCGAAATCGTTAGCCACAAACTCATGTTGCGCACCGGAATGATCAAGCGCCTTGGTTCGGGCATCTATACCTACATGCCCATGGGGTTGCGCGTCATTCGCAAGGTCGAAAACATCATCCGGGAGGAGATGAACCGGGCCGGCGCCATTGAATTGCTGATGCCGGTGGTGCAGCCAGCCGAACTTTGGCAGGAAACCGGCCGGTGGCAGAAATACGGGCCGGAGCTTCTGCGCGTCAAGGACAGGCACGGGCGCGACTTCATCATCCAGCCGACTTCGGAAGAGGTGGTGACCGATGTGGCGCGTAGCGAAATTCGTTCCTATCGCCAGCTGCCGGTAAATTTTTATCACTTCCAGACCAAATTCCGCGACGAACGCCGCCCGCGATTCGGCTTGATGCGCGGGCGTGAATTCACGATGAAGGATGCCTACTCTTTCGACCGCGATGCGGCCGGGATGCAAAAGTCCTACCAGGTCATGTTCGATGCCTATGTCCGAATTTTTACCCGTTTTGGCCTGCAGTTCCGCGCTGTGGCAGCGGACAACGGTGCGATTGGCGGCTCGGGATCGCATGAGTTTCATGTGATTGCGGAGACTGGAGAGGATGCGCTGGCGTATTGTCCGACATCTGGCTATGCGGCTAACATGGAGGCGGCCGAGGCCATGCCGCATCCGCTGGCGCGTGCGGTGCCAACGCAGCCGATCGAAAAGGTCGCAACGCCCGGCAAGAAATCAATGGAAGAGGTGGCGGTGTTTTTCGGCATGCCGCTGACCAGGCTGCTCAAGCTGATTGCGGTGATGCGAAAAGGCGAGGCTGAGGACGCGCCGGATCGGTTGGCGGTCATACTATTGCGCGGCGATCATGATCTGAATGAAATCAAGGCGCAAAAGCGGCTTGGCGAATTCCGCTTTGCCAGCGACGAGGAAATTGTCGCGCATACGGATTGCCGCCCCGGCTATCTCGGGCCGGTTGGCATCAAGGCCGGCGTGGAGGTTTTTGCCGATCACGCCGTTCAGGCAATGAGCGATTTTGTCTGTGGCGCTAACGACGCGGGCTACCACTTGAGCGGGGTGAACTGGGAGCGCGATTTGCCGTTGCCGCTGGCGATTGCCGACTTTCGCAATGTGGTTGCGGGCGACCCGTCGCCGGATGGCAAGGGGGTGCTGGCAATCCAGCGCGGTATTGAGGTTGGACATGTGTTTCAGCTCGGGGATTGCTATTCGGAAAGCATGAAGGCGTCTTTCCTCGATGAGAACGGCAAGCCGCAACTGATGCAGATGGGTTGTTACGGCATCGGCGTCACTCGCATCCTTGGCGCGGCGATCGAGCAGAATTTCGATGACAAGGGGATCATATGGCCGTCGGCAATTTCACCGTTCGAGGTCGTGCTGTGCCCGATGGGCTACGACCGCAGCCCCGCTGTCAGGGAGGCAGCCGACCGTCTGCACGATGCCTTGCAGACGGCGGGTGTGGATGTGATGCTGGATGATCGTGGCGAGCGCCCGGGCGTGATGCTGGCGGACTGGGAGTTGATCGGGGTGCCGCACCGCGTCGTGATCGGTGATCGCGGTCTGAAGGAGGGTAATCTGGAATATCAGGGGCGGCGTGATGCCGCAGCGACAGCGGTGCCGGTTGGTGAGGCTGTCGGCTTTGTCATGAGCAAGCTGGCCGTCTCAAAGTGATGCTGGTTATTTGAGCCAGCCGATCTGCTTCTGGCATTGCAGAGTTTCAGCTATAAGGGTTGACGCCAATGGTTCGTAACCGGTTAAGCCAATCTGTCCGGATTGCCCTGCTGACGCTGGTCTTTGTCGCCGCGTCAGCTTTGGCCGGCAACCAGAAGGAGGAGGCGATGAGCGATTCGGTGCGCCTTGCGCTTTCGAGCGCGATCACGGACGCCCGCCCGCCCAAGCCAAAATTTGAAGACATCACCCAGCGCCTCCAGCACCTGCAGTGGCTTGGCGCCATGTCCGACAGGCTTAAAAAAAGAAAAAGCATGCTTGATCACAAGACCAGAGTCGAATTTCTTTCAACCGTCTGGTACGAATCCAAGCGCGCAGGTCTCGACCCGGCGATGGTGCTGGGCCTGATAGAGGTGGAATCAGCGTTCCGCAAATATGCCATCTCGACCGCCAAGGCGCATGGCTACATGCAGGTGATGCCGTTCTGGACGCGCATTGTTGGCGACGGAGATCGCAGAAAGCTGTTCCACATGCAAACCAATTTGCGCTACGGCTGCTCCATTCTTCGGCTTTATATCGACATGGAAAAGGGCAACCTGTTCCTGGCACTGGGTCGGTATAACGGCAGCCGCGGTCGGCCGGAATACCCGAACGCCGTACTGTCTGCCTGGCGGAAATGGGAACACAAAGGCTGAACGCACAAACACACCGTTGGCATGCTTGTGCGTTCACGCGGGAGATCTGACACGGTAAAAATGCCCGACTGCAAAAGCCTGGCCGACATTTTTACCGTGCCCGGAGCATTGCTCCGGCGAGCTTAAGACAAATGCGCGGAGACCAGTTTGGTCATCTCGAACATCGACACTTGCTTCTTGCCGCCGAAAACGGCCGCCAGCTGGTCGTCTGCGTTGATCATCCGCTTGTTCGCGGAATCTTGCAGACTGTTCTTCTTGATGTAATCCCAAACTTTTTTTGTCACTTCGGTGCGTGGCAATGGTGCGGAACCGACGACGGCAGACAGAACCGCTGACGGGGTCATTGGTTTCATGAAGGCAGCATTGGGTTTGCGCGGCTTGGCTGGTGCCTTCGGCTTGGCAACTTTCTTGACGGCCGGTTTTTTGGCGGGCGCTGCTTTCTTGGCTACCGGCTTTTTGGCGGCGGCTTTCTTGACTGCCGGCTTCTTGGCTGGTGCGGCTTTCTTGACAGCCGGCTTCTTGGCTACCGCTGCTTTTTTGGCTGGTGCGGCTTTTTTGGCTGGTGCGGCCTTCTTAGCTACCGGCTTTTTGGCGGCGGCTTTTTTGGCCGGTGCGGCCTTCTTAGCTACCGGCTTTTTAGCGGCGGCTTTTTTGGCAGCAGGCTTTGCTGCTTTTGCTGCGGGTTTTTTGGCTGCGGGTTTCTTCGCAGCCGCTTTTGCTGCAGGTTTTTTGGTTGTCGCCATATTCGAGCCTCATTCACAAAAACGGTGGGAAATTGCGCCTTTTTTCAGCACAACTAATAATGTTGTTATTTTTCTCGCGACGCAAGCAATTTTTGTGATTTTTGCTATGAATGTAGATGGAGTGAGACTGGCGAACCACAGATTGCTTCAGCTGAGGCGGGATTCATCGCGAAACGCGAATTTATCTAGCGCTAACTCCAGAGCCAAACAATGTGCAGTGCTCCGATCGTTTAGCGCATTCCGGGCATCATCCCCTGAAGGCCGCGCATCATTTTCATCATGCCGCCGCCTTTCATCTTCTTCATCATCGACTGCATCTGCTCGAACTGGGAAAGCATGCGGTTTACATCCTGGACTTGTACGCCTGCGCCAGTTGCAATTCGGCGCTTGCGCGAAGCCTTGATCAAGTCCGGCTTGATCCGCTCTTGCGGCGTCATCGCGTTGATGATGCCCTCCATCCGGCGGACATTCCGCTCGGCCATTTGCATGTTTGTGTTGCTGGCAGACTGCTGGAATTGTGCCGGAAGCTTGCCGATCATGCTGGACAGCCCCCCCATGTTCTTCATTTGTGTGATCTGCGCCTTGAAATCGTTGAGGTCGAAACGGGCGCCGCTCTTCAGCTTCTTGGCCAAATCTTCGGCGGTCTTGGCATCGACGCTTTTTCTGGCTTCCTCGACCAGCGCGACTATGTCGCCCATGCCCAGAATACGGTTAGCCATCCGTTCCGGGTCGAAGGCTTCCAGTCCGTCGAGCTTTTCGGACACGCCGGCAAATTTGATTGGTTTGCCAGTGACATGGCGCACCGACAGCGCCGCACCGCCACGGGAATCCCCATCAAGCTTGGTCAGCACGATGCCGGTCAGCGGTAGCGCGTCGTTGAATGCTTTGGCGGTGTTGATGGCGTCCTGGCCCAGCATGGCATCGATCACGAAAAGCGTTTCAATTGGCTTGACGGCTTCATGCAGCGCTGAAATCTCGCGCATCATTTCTTCGTCTATGCCGAGCCGGCCGGCGGTGTCGATGATCAGCACTTCGTGGTAGTGCCGCTTGGCATGATCCAGCGCCGCCCTGACGATGGCGACCGGATCGTCGGCCGTCTGCGTTGGATAAAAATCGGCGCCAGCCTGTTCGGCCACCGCCTTGAGCTGAGCAATAGCAGCCGGTCGATAGATGTCGGCAGAAACGGTCAGAACTTTCTTTTTGTTTTGCTCTCGCAAAAATTTGGCGAGTTTGCCGACGGTCGTTGTCTTGCCCGCGCCTTGCAGGCCGGCCATGAGAATGATGGCGGGAGGCTGGGTTGCGAAGCTGAGTTCAGTAGCCTTCCGCCCGAGATCGGCGCCCATGAGGGTGGCCAGTTCGTGCTGCACAACCCCCACCAAAGCCTGCCCGGGCGAAAGCGAACCGATGACCTCCTCCCCCATGGCTTTTTGCCGGACTTGGGCGATGAAGTCACGCACGGCTGGCAGCGCGACATCGGCTTCAAGCAGGGCAAGCCGGACTTCGCGCAGCATCTCAGCGGTGTTTGTTTCGGTCAGACGGGCTTCGCCGCGAATGGTCTTGACGGCCTTGGCAAGGCGCTGGGTCAGGTTATCTAACATGCAATGGAAGCGTATGGAAGCGTATGGAGGGTGCGAAATCGGTCTTGCGCACAGCGCAGAATCTGGCATTCTACCCGAAGAAGATAAGCGTTTGCCGTCGATTGGGGGAAATGATGCACAATGCACTTCCCCCCATTTATTTGAGGGTTATTTGTTTGCATTTCACTCATTATTGCTATCATTGGTCGGTTGTTTGTATAATGCAAAATTAAACTAGGCTTGACACGAGTTGCCGCCCCTTACCCAAGAGAAGGAAGGATTACGACATGACGACAGATATTGCAATTGCACAAAGCGCCAAAATGCTCCGTATTGCCCAAGTTGCGCAAAAACTGGGGATTGAAGAAGAGTACATGGAGCCATACGGCCACTGGAAAGCCAAAATTTCGCTGGAGTTCCTGGACACGCTAAAAGACAGGCCAAATGGTAAGCTGGTTCTGGTAACGGCGATTAACCCGACCCCGGCTGGCGAGGGCAAGACCACAACCACGGTAGGTTTGGGCGATGCGCTGAACCGCGTCGGAAAGCAAACGATTATTTGCCTGCGCGAACCTTCGCTTGGCCCCGTGTTCGGCATGAAAGGCGGCGCGGCTGGTGGCGGTTACTCCCAGGTCGTACCGATGGAAGATATCAATTTGCACTTTACTGGCGACATCAACGCGGTGGCGCTGGCCAACAACTTGCTGGCAGCGCTGATTGACAACCATGTTTTCCATGGCAATGAACTCGGTATTGATGTGCGACGCATCGTTTGGCGCCGTGTGATTGATATGAACGACCGCTCACTGCGCGATATTGCCATCGGCCTGGGTGGTCCAGGCAACGGCTTCCCGCGCAACGATGGCTTTGACATTGCAGTTGCTTCTGAGGTTATGGCAATTTTCTGTCTTGCCACTGGCATGGAAGACCTCAAGGATCGCCTTGGCCGCATTGTGGTCGCCTACACCCGCGATCGCAAGCCGATTCTGGCAAAAGATTTGAACGCACAGGGTGCAATGACCGCCCTTCTCAGGGACGCCATCAAGCCCAATGTGGTGCAAACTCTGGAAAACAACGCAGCCTTCATACACGGCGGCCCGTTTGCGAATATCGCACATGGCTGCAATTCCGTGATTGCGACCGCTTCGGCACTTAAATTAGCCGAATATGTCGTGACCGAGGGCGGTTTTGGCGCCGATCTTGGTGCGGAGAAATTTGTCGATATCAAGTGCCGCAAGTCGGGTATTCGGCCGGATTGCGCCGTCGTCGTGACCACGGTTCGCGGCCTCAAATATCATGGTGGCGTCGATTTGGCTGACTTGGGCAAGGAAAATCTGGCTGCGCTCGAAAAAGGAATGGCCAACCTTGAGCGCCATGTTCACAATGTCCGTACGCACTACGGGTTGCCCTGTATTGTCGCGATCAATCACTTCACGCTCGATACGGCCGCAGAGATCAAGATGCTGCGCGACAAGATGGCTACCCATGGCGCACCGGTTGTCGTGTCGCGCCATTGGGCAGAGGGCGGCCGCGGCGCTGAAGATCTGGCCAAAGCGGTCATCAACATGATCGAAACCACACCGTCCAACTTTAAGTTTGTGTACGAGGATAGCGCTAGCCTGTGGGACAAAATCACGGCAATTGCCACCAAGTTGTATGGCGCTAAAGAGGTAACGGCGGATACGGCGGTTCGCAACCAGATTAACCAACTGGAGCAGGACGGTTATGGCAGCTTCCCTGTTTGTGTCGCCAAGACGCAGTATTCGTTCTCCACCGACCCGCAGTTGCGCGGTGCGCCGTCCGGGCATACCGTCAATGTTCGTGAGGTGCGACTGGCGGCCGGTGCTGAATATGTCGTCATGATTTGTGGTGATGTGATGACTATGCCGGGTTTGCCGAAGGTGCCGTCGTCTGCGGGAATGGATGTGGGCGCTGACGGTCGGATTACCGGGCTGTCTTGATTCAAACTCCCCGGACGCGCATGAGCGTCCGGGAGAACAAATTGGGGTTTTTATCGACGCGAAAAGGTCGGCATTGAGAATATGTTCATTCGGCTTGGTGAGGTGGCGTTATCATGTAATATGCGGATTTGCAAAGACACTGGCCACATATTTCGCGGAGACAAGAGGAAAAGAAAAGTAACCGCTACATAAGAATTTTTGATAAGGGAAAATAAGATGAAAATTGCGATCATTGGAGCCGGGGCGATCGGTGGCTATGTTGGCGTGAAGCTGGCGCTGTCAGGGAATGATGTAACCTTCATGGTGCGAGGCGCCAATCTGGAGGCGATACGCAAGAACGGCATGAAGCTGATCATGCATGACGGCACCGAGCATGTGGCTAAAGATGTAAAAGCCACCAACAATTATGACGAGCCGGGCCCCCAGGATCTGATTATCCTGGGCATGAAAGCGCATCAGGTTGAAGCGATTGTTGACGATATCCAAAAATTGTTTGGCCCGCACACGATTGTTGTTCCGATGCAAAACGGAATTCCCTACTGGTATTTCCACAAGCACGGCGGGCAGTATGAGGGTCAGCGCGTACAGAGCGTGGATCCGACCGGTCGTATTCTTGAGAAGATAAACCCAGATCGCGTTCTTGGTTGTGTGGTCTATCCGGCTTCCGAATTGACCGAGCCGGGCGTGGTGGTTCACATCGAAGGTGACCGCTTCCCGATCGGCGAACTTGACGGCAGCGTTTCCGAGCGCGCGAAGATGGTATCGGAATGTTTCATCAATGCCGGATTCAAGGCGCCGATTCTGGAAAATATCCGTTCCGAGATTTGGCTCAAACTCTGGGGCAATCTCACATTTAACCCGATCAGTTCCCTTGCGCACTCAACACTGGTGGACATTTGCCAGTATCCGCTGTCGCGCGAACTGGCCGGTGACATGATGATCGAGGCGCAGCGCATTGCAAACAAACTCGGCATTGAATTCCGCGTGCCATTGGAAAAACGCATTCAGGGTGCTGAAAAGGTTGGCAAGCACAAGACCTCGATGTTGCAGGATATTGAAGCAGGTCGCGCCCCAGAGATTGATGCGCTGGTCGGGTCGGTAGTAGAATTAGGGCGAATTACGCATACTGCGACACCGCACATCAATACCGTGTATGCGCTGGTCAAGCTTCTGGCTAAGACAATGGATGAGGAAAAAGGCCATGTCAAACTGGTAGGCGAAAACGAGGGCAGCAAGCACTAATAAGGTAACAAGCGTCGCGCCTTGCCTGAACCATGCGGCAAGGCGCGGCAAAAACAGTAACCCAAAACGAGAACCATCATGGCAGCAGCCGCAACCCCCCGCAAAAAGATCACCTCTTTCCACCCGCCGCAGCGTGTACTGCTCGGCCCAGGCCCCTCCAACATCAATCCACGAGTGCTGGCAGCGATGAGCCTGCCGGTGATTGGCTACCTCGACCCGATTTTTGTCGAGATGATGGAGGAGCTCAAAACCCTGCTGCGTTATGTCTATCAGACAGACAATCCGCTGACTTACCCGGTTTCCGGACCCGGTTCAGTCGGCATGGAGAGCTGTTTTGTGAATATGGTTTCACCTGGCGATAAGGTGGTAGTCTGCCGGAATGGCGTGTTCGGCGGCCGCATGATTGAGAATGTGGAGCGCTGTGGTGGCACGCCGATCATCATCGAGGACACTTGGGGCGAACCGGTCGATCCGAACAAGGTTGAGGATGCGCTTAAGGCAAATCGGGACGCGCGCATTGTTGCGTTTGTGCACGCGGAAACCTCGACGGGTTGTCAGTCCGATGCCAAAACCCTTGCGAAAATTGCACACCAGTACGATGCTATGGTGATTGTTGATGCGGTTACCTCGCTGGGCGGCACACCCGTCATGGTCAAGGAATGGGAGCTGGATGCAGTCTACTCGGCCAGCCAGAAATGCCTTTCCTGCACGCCGGGTCTCTCGCCAATCACTTTTTCAGAGCGCGTAGTTGACCATGTCAAAAACCGCAAGACCAAAGTGCAAAGCTGGTTCATGGATCTCAACCTGATCCTGAATTACTGGGGCAACACAACCCGCACTTACCATCACACTGCGCCAATCAATGGCCTGTTTGCTTTGCACGAAGCGTTGCTTTTGCTCAAGGATGAGGGCATAGAAAATGCGTGGGCACGGCACCAGCGCCACTACCTGGCACTGAAAGCAGGGCTGGAGTCGATGGGGTTGCAATATGTTGTCAAGGAAGAGCACCGGCTGCCGCAGATGAGTGCGGTTTACATTCCTGAGGGTGTGAAGAATGAAGCCGATGTGCGTCGTGTTCTGCTCAACGAGTTCAACTTGGAAATAGGCGCTGGCCTCGGTCCGCTGGCGGGCAAGATCTGGCGTTTTGGTCTCATGGGTTATTCGGCGCAGTCAGCCAATGTAATGCTCTGCCTCTCGGCATTGGGTTCGGTGCTGGCGGATCAGGGCTTGCCCGTGCGGGTTGGCGAAGCGGAGGCGGCCGCGCATCAGTCTTATGCGACTCAGCACGCCGCTGCTGCTTTGCAGGCGCGCCAGAAGGCTACCAAGAAAACAAGGTAACTCGTTTTCATACCCCCCCCCGCCTGCAGCGATGCTGGCGGGGTTTTTGTTTGTCAGAAGCGCATGATAATATTCAGGGCTTCGTCAAGTGAATGCCAGCCACCATCTCAATGGGCGGGTGCTGTGTTTCGGAAGATCGTGACTCGACATTGGCAGGCGCCTCGGCAGGTTGTGCGACAATGTCCAGTTGAGCCTGCTGGCGCTCCCACATTCTGGCGTAAGCGCCGTCCAGCGCCAGCAGTTCGGTGTGCGTGCCCCGTTCAACGAGGCGTCCCTGATCAAGCACGATGATTTGCTGGGCGTCAACGATAGTGGACAGGCGGTGTGCAATGACCATGCTCGTTCGATTCGTGGCGATTTCCTTTAGTTGTGCCTGAATGGCCTGCTCGGATTGTGTGTCAAGCGCAGAGGTGGCTTCGTCGAAAATCAGTATGGACGGGTTCTTAAGGATGGTGCGGGCTATGGCGACGCGCTGTTTTTCACCGCCGGAAAGCTTGAGTCCGCGCTCTCCGACAAGCGTATCGTAGCCATCCGGAAGGCTGGTAATGAAATCATGGATGTAGGCAGTTTTGGCAGCTGACTCGATATCCTGCTGGCTAGCGTCAGGCCTGCCGTAAGCAATGTTGTATCCGATAGTGTCGTTGAATAGCACGGTGTCCTGTGGCACGATGCCGATTGCATTTCGTAGCGAATGCTGTGTCACTTTGCGCAGATCCTGACCATCGATAGTGATGCTGCCGGACTGCACATCGTAAAAGCGGAACAGCAGGCGAGAAAGTGTCGACTTTCCTGATCCACTGTGCCCGACGACCGCTGTTGTCGACCCCGCCGGGATCGTAAAGTCGACATCGAACAGTATTTGCCGCGCAGGGTCATAACTGAAGTTGACATGCGTAAAGCAAACCTCTGCGCCTCTAGTGCGCAGATTGGCGGCATCAGGAGCGTCAGTCACTTCACGGTGCTGCTCCATCAGGGAGAAAAGGCGCTCCATGTCCACCAAACTCTGCCTTATTTCGCGATAAATCACACCAAGGTAATTTAGCGGAATGTATAACTGGATCATGAAGGCGTTAACCAGCACCAGATCACCCAGCGACATAGCGCCGTCGATCACCCCTTGAGTGGCGCGCCAAAGTATCAGCGACACACCAATGGCAACGATGGTGGTCTGGCCTGTATTGAGTACGGAAAGTGCCAATTGAGATTTCAGGGCGGCTGATTCAAGGCGCTGTAGGCCATCATCGTAGTTTCTCGACTCGTATTCCTCGTTGCCGAAATATTTGACGGTTTCGTAATTAATGATCGAATCGATGGCTTTGCTGCTGGTCTCAGAATCAAGCTCATTTACTGTGCGGCGGAATTGGGTGCGCCAGTCCGTCACCTTGATCGTATAGACGATGTAAACCAGCAAGGTGGACGCGGTGATGACAGAAAACCAGATATCGTATTGCCACACCAGATAGCCGATCACCAGGCCGACTTCAACGATGGTCGGCAGGATGTTGTAAAGCGAAAAGGTAATCAGTGAGAGGATGCCGCGTGAGCCGCGCTCAATGTCGCGCGTCACCCCACCCGTCTGGCGATTCAGGTGGAAGCGCAAGGAGAGCGCGTGCAGATGCTGGAAGACGCGCAATGCGATCGAACGGATGGCGTGCTGGGTGACTTTCGCGAACATGACTTCGCGTAATTCCGTAAAAAGCGTTGTGGTAAGCCTAAGCAAACCATAAGCGAGCAGTAGCGATAGCGGAAGGGCCAACATTGCGTTCGCCGATGTCAGAGAGAGGCTCATGTCATCGATCAGGAGCTTGAGGACCAGAGGCACGCCCATGGCCGCAATCTTTGCTCCAATTAAAAACAATATTGCAAACAGTACGCGCGACTTGTAGACCAAGAGATAGGGCAAAAAGGATTTCAAGGTCGCCCAGTTATTGCGCGCGACGCCAGAGCTTGCAGGTGCAGAAAAGCGGAATCGGCGTCTCATACGGAAAATAAAAAAGGGGAGCTTCGATTTTAACGCCTAAAGCAAATGGAAATAATTTGTACACGAAGGTGAAGGACGCGAAAGAGGTGTGCATGACTGCGCTTGGCAAGAGAATCTCAACGGAAACAAAGCGTTGTATTTATGCGCAGAAATGCACGATAATGGTTGCGCAGTGAACACAATGTTGTACGATGCGCGAAAGTGAGAAAAAATCAAGCAGAGGCAAAAACGCTGCGCACAAGCCGCAGAAGTAATCAAAAACGGCTGCGAAGACATTGGAATCAAACAAGAAAGGCCTAACAGAACGGATGAACAGAAAAGACAAGCGCACGGATACAGCCTTGGTGCCTACGCTCGGCGTCATAAGGTATTCGTGTGTATTGCATTCGTTCAGGAAACAAGGAATATAAAACCGGCGTTGCGGCCGGTTTTTTTGATTGTTGCAGACAGTGGCGCTGTAGCCGAGAATGGCTTGCCGAGAAAAACCGCACGATGCGGTTGCGGGCTGAAAGTGCTGTCTGCTGCTGAGGCGCTATTTGCTCTTTGTAGTGTTTCAGTTGATGCCGAATTCATTAGCGCAAACAGTCCCTGCTTGTGCCGATGAATAATCCGCCCTGCAGAATGCGATTTGCCGGTCGGATTTATTCTTTAACTGATTTTTTCCATCTGACATGAAGGAGAAACCTATGGCAACAACAGCGAAAAAATCTGCTGCCAAGAAGCCCGCAGCAAAGAAATCTGTGGCTAAGAAGCCTGCAGTCAAGAAAGCGGTAGCCAAGAAGCCGGTAGCCAAGAAAGCAGCAGCCAAGAAGCCTGCTGCCAAAAAAGTAGCTGCCAAGAAGCCAGCCGCTAAAAAGGCGGTTGCCAAGAAGCCTGCTGCCAAGAAAGCAGTTGCCAAGAAGCCGGTAGCGAAGAAGGTGGCGACGAAGAAGCCAGCGGCTAAAAAAGCGGTTGCCAAGAAGCCTGCTGCCAAAAAAGTAGCTGCCAAGAAGCCAGCCGCTAAAAAGGCGGTTGCCAAGAAGCCTGCTGCCAAAAAAGCAGTTGCCAAGAAAGCGGTTGCCAAGAAGCCGGTAGCGAAGAAGCCGGTAGCGAAGAAGGTAGCAGCCAAGAAGCCCGCTGCCAAAAAAGCAGTCGCTAAAAAACCAGCAGTTAAAAAGTCGGCCGCCCCCAAGCCTGTCGTCGCAAAAACAACTCTGAGCCCTAACGCAACTTGGCCGTTTCCCACAACCAGTAAACGCCCGTAAGCTTGGAAGTATGGTCGTTCTCATGCACAATATCCGCTGTGCAACGAAATGTTGCCAGCGGATTTTTTTGCCCTGACAACGGGAGATAGTGTGTGCTGAACCAAATCGCCGGCTTGATAATAGACACTGCTGCCACTGTATTTGCGGCCGTGTTTCTGCTGCGCTTTTGGGCGCAGGCGGTGAGGGTGCGCCCGCCTGAACAGGCTGCAAGTTTCATATTCAAGCTGAGCAACTGGCTGGTACTGCCGTTACGACGGGTTGTGCCTCCGCTGGGCGGCTACGACGGGGCCTGCTTGATTGGAACGGCGTTGGCCGCAGTGATTGCAGTGCTTCCGGTGGTGTGGCTGACCGAGCATTTCAATGCCTGGTTTGTCATTCTGGCCAGCACCCAGCAAATTCTAAACTGGATTTTTTATGGCCTCATGGGCTTGATTGCGCTCGAGGCGATATTTAGCTGGGTCAATCCGAATGCGCCGCTTGCGCCGTTTATTGGCGCACTGAACGAACCTTTGCTGCGGCCGCTGCGGGGGTTGATTCCGCCGCTGGGTGGCCTAGATCTTTCCATGCTGGTTGCGCTGATCTTGCTGCGTGTGGTGCTTCAGCTGTTGAGCTCCTTGCTGGTTTCGCTGATATGAACTGCAGATGGTGCTCGGAAACAGCCGGAGGTGTTCGCCTTGCCGTGCAAATCACGCCGAATGCCAAAAAAAATGAAATAACAGCCCGGACCGAGGATGCGCTCAAAATCAAGTTGAAGGCGCAGCCAGTGGAAGGCAGGGCAAATGAGGCGCTGATACGATACCTTGCCGAGGTGCTGGATATTCCAAAAAGTGCGGTTAGCATCACGCACGGGTTCACCGGAAAGAAAAAGCTGCTGGAAATCAGGTCAGGGCAATTGACTGCCGAAACGATCGCTCGGATGCTTTCAGTCGCTTTGTGAAGGGGCAGGAAAGTGAAGGTCGACTAGCAGGTTTGTGCGGAGCGTCTCTAGTGAGGAGCGGTAATGCCGCCAGTTAAAGCAGGGGCCTGGGTCGGTTTTACGGGCGGGGGCGATATGCTCATGACCGATTACGGCGGAAAGCGGATATTGCTGGCACAAGGCGCTGGTTAGCGCTGCCAGTATCACATACTGCTCCTCGGCAAAAATTTCAGAGTCCGCTCCCTCCAGCTCTACGCCGATCGAGAAATCATTACAACGATCGCGCCCTCGAAAGCTTGAGGCGCCAGCATGCCATGCCCTATCATTGGCTGAAACAAACTGAACCAGCTCACCATTTCGCCGAATCAGAAAATGGGCTGAAACCCGATGCTCTCGCAACTGATCAAAGTAAGGGTGCGCGTCGCAGTTGAGGCGGTTGAGAAACAGATCGGCTATCCAGGGTCCTCCATATTGCCCCGGAGGCAGGCTGATATTGTGGATCACCAGCAGTTCGGGGCCAACGCCGGAAGGCCGTGAGTCAAAGTTGGGCGACGCCAGCCGAATGGCCTGAGGACACCATCCATCAGGGCGTATTTCAAGCCGGATGCGAGGTGGCGTCATGCTTCAGAATCCTGAATACCCAATCGCTGAATTTGGTAGCGCAACTGGCGGAAACTTATACCGAGCAGTTGCGCTGCTTGAGTGCGGTTATACCTGGTTTGCGCGAGGGCGCGCCGGATGATTTCCCGCTCAACGGCATCCAGATACTCTGGAAGGGGAAGGGGCAAACCATGCGTCAAGTCGGGGGCCTTGATCTCAAGCTGAATGTTGGCGGTGACGGAGCCGGATTGCTCGATTGCGGGATCAGATGGCAATTCGGCAGACTGCCGAGCCTTTGGCGTATCAGAACCGACAGGCTTTAGCGCCAGCTCCCCTGTGTCAATCATGCCCTCGTTCGCAAAAGCATGCGCGCGTTCAAGAATATTTTCGAGTTCACGCACATTGCCGGGGAACGGGTAGGCTCGCAATGCATCCAGCGCTTGCGGGGTCAGAACTGACCGAGGTCGCCCCTGCCCGGCAAGCCGAGAAAGAATCGCATTCGACAAGGCTTCGATGTCATCGCGTCGATTGCGAAGGGGCGGGAGGTTAAGGTCGATAACATTCAGGCGGTAGTACAAATCCTGACGGAAAGAGCCTTTGGAAACACAATCTGTAAGGTTCTGGTGAGTCGCGCTGATGATGCGCACATCAACGGCTTCCTCATTGGTCGAGCCTAGTTTGCGCACGCGTCGCTCCTGGATGGCTCGCAGCAGTTTGACTTGCATGGGCAGCGGCAGGTCGGCCACTTCGTCCAGCATAAGAGTGCCACCGTTTGCTGCCTGAAAAAATCCGTCACGGTCTTCGTTCGCTCCTGTAAAGGCCCCTTTGCGATACCCAAAAAACTCGGCTTCCATCAGCATTTCCGGGATTGCCCCGCAGTTGACGGCAACAAAGGGCTTGTCGGATCGCGCACTTTGCGCGTGGATTTCTCTCGCAGCAAGCTCCTTGCCGCTGCCGGACTCGCCGGTAATGGCGATCGGCGCCATGCTACGCGCCAGCTTTGAAATTTGTGCGCGCAGGTCACGAATAGAAGCGGATTCGCCAGTGAGGCGTGAGGCGCCGCGTTCACCAAGCGGGGCTGGGTCTTGCGGTTTAACGCTTGACGCTACCAACGCATTCTGGCGAAGCGCCGAGGTTACAAGGGTGCGCAACTGACTGAGCGAAACCGGCTTGGAAATGTAATCAAATGCGCCTGCCTTCAGGGCCGCTATGGCATTGTCCGTGCTGCCAAAAGCAGTAATGACGGCAATGGGCGTATTGCGATGTTTGTTGGCAATCTCATGAACCAGATCCATTCCGAAGCCGTCTGGCAACCGCATATCGGTAATAACCATGGCGTATTCCGTCTGTTTCAGCCTTTCCAGCGCTGCGGCGACGCAGTCGGCCGTATCAACATCGAGTCCCATCTTGATCAAGGTAATCTCGAACAGCTCACGCAGGTCCGCCTCGTCATCGACAACTAGTATGCGCGGTGAAGCTGTCATTGAGGAACCTCTTTCATTATCAGGTCGGGTGATGCAAATGTGATCACAAATCGGCCGCTTGGAACTCCTGGCCCGGCGTCGTCAACATGAAATTCATAATCCAGCATCGCGCCGTTATTCGAGCACAGTTCGCGCGCAAGATAAAGCCCCAGACCAGTGCCGTGACTTGAAGTTGTGTAAAACGGCTCAAAAAGATGTGCCCGCACTTGAGCTGAAATGGCAGGGCCGTCATCCTGCACATGCAGTTCAAGGCGGCTCGGCGTTGGCCTGACAGCATGAATCCGGATGCTGGCTGGCTGACCGCTGGCGTAACGGAGGGCGTTGTTAAGAAGATTCAGCAGCACTTCGCGAAAGTGGACCGGGTCAAAACGAACTTGAAGGCCGCCAACCCCATGGATGGCTATCATCTTCGCCGAAAGGGCATGCATCTCATCAACGGAGTGCTTTAGCTCGCTTAGCATCTCCGCCAAATCAATCATCTCCAGAGACTGCGCCTTGCGAGAAAGGTTAAGAATATCCTCAACCATTCTATCCATGCGCATCACATTGTCGGACACGATTTTCAATAACCTCTGCTGGGATGGGGAAAACGCCTCTTCCCCAAGCAATGCAGACGCGTGTGCAATAGCGGCCAGCGGGTTGCGAACCTCGTGCGCAATGCTGGCAGTCAGCCGTCCCATGGAAGCCAATTTAAGTTGCTGCGCCTGATTTTCGATCTGCGCGACATCCTGAAGAAAAATCACGCTGCGATCCTTCGCGAGTTCCTCGGATGCCGCGACTGCAAAGCGAACTTTGAGATGCAATCCCAAGGCCGATTTCGCATCGTGGTTGGGCGGTGGTGGCAAGGAAATGTCCTCGGTGGGCTTGAGCATCAGGTAAGTGGAGGAATCATGGTGCGCCGGGGCGAGAGGTTGCTGATTAGCATGCCACTGTTTAAAAACCTCAGCCAAAGGCATCAGGTGGGGAACATCCACAAGCCTGGGGCGCGCAATCATGAGTTCAGGCAGCGACAGCCCTAACTTGCTTTCTGCTGCCGGGTTGCAGGCAAATATGGTTGTGTCCGTTCCAACGACCAGGACGCCATCGTCCATGTCGGCAATGACTAGGCGGTTGATGGCTTGCTGAATTTGCAAATCCAGACCGCGCGCCATGGCCAGATTTTCCTGGCTGATCAGTTTTCCTGCGAGCCGGTTAAGAACAAAAACGGCAGCAAAAAAAGCGGCTCCGTAAAGTCCGGCCAGCATAATCGGGGCGTCGGACTGCCCAAGAATGAGGAGCGACCAGTTTCCTATGAGAAGGAATAGCGTGACGATCGATGCAAAGAACAGCGCCAAAACCATGTGCACCAAAATGGCGGCGCTGGCTAGCGGGAACAGGAAAAGAATGGCCATCCCGCTTTTCATCCCGCCGGCAGTTATGTAGAGCAGACAGACGATGCCAATGTCAACTACGATTTGGGAAAGCAGCTGTTTCAGGAAGCGCTGTCGTTTGTAGAGCGTAAACAACGCAAACACAACGGCCAAACCCAGATAGGCAAAGCATATGTTGCGGTATGAAAGGACGCCCGAGGGCAAGTTGGCAGACGGCGTGCCCAAACCCCAGAAAAATAACAGGAGGGATGCGATCAGAATGCGTGCAACATTCAGGGCATGCAGCGAGCGCCAGAAGGTGTCGCGAGATTCGGAAGGGATGCTGGACACAGTCAGAACTGGACGGGCTTGCCGCAATGTTCTTCGCAGCAATACACCGAGTTACGCCGATGAATAACTTCTGACGAGGGAATATACACGCCGCAATGAACGCAACGCAACATGATTTCTGCGCCTGCTCCATCGAGCGGTGGATGGTGGTCGCGTTGCGCCGCTCGAGCGCGGGCTGCTGATATCTTGGCATAAAGTGCCGCAATCACCAGACCAAGAAACAATAGCCAAACCAATAGTTTCATTCAATCCCCATCTGGCGGATGTCGTTGCCTATAAGGCGTTGCCTAATGCTGGGGCAGCAGGAATCATGGGTTGTGAATCTCAAAGTATGCCCATGTGCCTGGTGCCTGCCGAAAGATCGCGGTTTTTGGAATCCTTGCCCTGCAACTTGATAGCCAGACGCAAATCGTTGACGGAATCAGCGTTGCGCAGCGCATCCTCATACGAAATCTTGTCAGACTCAAAAAGCTCAAACAGAGATTGATCGAAAGTCTGCATTCCGAGTTCGCGGGATTTTTTCATTACCTCCTTGATTTCGTGCACCTGATTTCTGAAAATAAGGTCGGAAATGTAGGGTGAGTTCAATAGGATCTCAACTGCAACGCAGCGCCCCTTGGTATTTCGCAGAGGAATCAGGCGCTGTGCGATCATGCCTTTCAGATTAAAGGAAAGGTCCATCAGTAACTGCTGCCGTCGCTCCTCGGGAAAAAAGTTAATGATGCGGTCAAGCGCCTGATTGGCGCTATTCGCATGAAGCGTCGCCAGGCACAGATGACCCGTTTCAGCAAACATGATTGCATAATCCATCGTCTCGCGATCGCGGATTTCCCCGATCTGGATGACATCAGGCGCCTGCCGAAGCGAATTTTTCAAGGCCACGCCCCAACTCTCGGTGTCCACGCCGATTTCGCGGTGAGTTACCAAGCAATTTCTGTTGGGATGGACAAATTCGACTGGGTCTTCGATGGTGATGATATGGCCCTGACTGTTTTCGTTCCGGTGTCCCAGCATCGCGGCCAGTGTGGTGGATTTGCCGGAGCCGGTGGCTCCTACCATCAGCACCAGACCGCGCTTTTCCATTGCGACATTTTTCAGGATTTCCGGCAACCCGAGGTCATCAATTTTCGGGATTTCGGTTGTGATGGTTCGCAAGACCATGCCGACTCGTCCCATCTGCATGAAGGCAGACACGCGGAAACGGCCGAGATTGCCTGGGTTGATTGCAAAGTTGCACTCTTTGGTTTGCTCGAAGGTTGCGGCCTGCTTGTCGCTCATGATGGCGCGCGCGAGTTCAATGGTGTGTGCGGGAGTCAGAGTCTGGTTTGAAATAGGCGTGACTTTGCCATCAATCTTGATGGCAGGCGGGAAATCGGTAGAAATAAAGAGATCCGAGCCATTTTTGCTGACCATTAGGCCCAGCAGGTCAAACATGAATTTTGTTGCTTGATCGCGTTCCATGTGCAAACTCTCCTGAAAATCAGGGCTTCCTTAACCGGGGAAGTTTTCCGGTACCTTGGCAACTGCACGAGCAGTTTGGGCTGATATGGTGTTGCGGCGCACCAAGTCAATGAGATTTTGATCAAGTGTCTGCATGCCGACATTGTTGCCGGTCTGAATGGTCGAATACATCTGTGCAATTTTGTTTTCACGGATAAGATTGCGGATCGCAGGGGTCGCCACCATGATTTCGTGAGCGGCGATACGGCCGGAGTCATCCTTGCGCTTGAGCAGGGATTGCGAAATGATCGCAACCAGCGACTCCGAAAGCATCGAGCGAACCATTTCCTTTTCTTCTGCCGGAAAAACATCAACGATGCGGTCAATGGTTTTGGCTGCGGACGAGGTGTGTACGGTGCCAAATACCAGGTGACCGGTTTCCGCTGCTGTCAGCGCGAGACGGATGGTTTCAAGGTCGCGCATTTCGCCGACCAGGATCACATCCGGATCTTCGCGCAGCGCAGAGCGCAGGGCATTATCGAAGGACAGGGTGTGCGGACCGACCTCGCGCTGGTTGATCAGGCAGCGTTTCGAGTCATGCAGGAATTCGATGGGATCCTCGATCGTGATGATGTGTGAATTCAGGTTTTCATTGACATGATTTACCATCGCCGCCAGCGTGGTTGATTTCCCGGAACCGGTAGGTCCCGTGACCAGTACCAGGCCGCGTGGTCTCAGACACAAATCAGCAAACACCCTGGGGCAATTCAGGTCCTCGAGACTGAGCACTTTCGAAGGGATGGTCCGGAAAACCGCCGCTGCTCCGCGATCCTGGTTGAAAGCGTTGACGCGAAAGCGCGCCAAACCAGGGATCTCAAACGAAAAATCGACTTCCAGCCTTTCCTCATAGGTTTTGCGCTGCCCATCGCTCATGATGTCATAGATCATGCCGTGCACCTCCTGATGCGGCATGACTGGAAGATTGATTCGTCGCACATCGCCATGCACACGGATCATCGGGGGCATCCCGGAGGACAAATGCAGGTCAGAGGCATTATTCTTGACCGAGAATGCGAGCAGTTCGGAGATGTCCATTTATAATCCTTGCCAGTCCAGAAGAATCGATTGTTGATGATTATGTCCGCAATATCCCGCAACTTGCAAGCAGTGCATGACAATATTGCCACAGCAGCCCAAA
>CAZAWA010000018.1:0-1456 GCA_964488675.1 uncultured Oxalobacter sp.
CCCCCATGCCACCCCTCCTGATGTCATTGGCCAAGCCAACGGGAAGGGTGGGCTTTGCCAGGGCCCCCGGGGGGAAGTTGTTCTCCGCCTTTACGGGCAAGGGTGTCATGGCCGCTGCGGCCGTTCAGGTTTTCAATGCCGGAGAGGGTGTCCATGCCGGCACCGCCGGTGCTCTGCGCCACTGGAATTGAGAGGTCGACATTGACATTGCCCAGCGTGCCAGCATAAGACGCCGTATCGATGCCCAACCCGCCAGCCAGGACATCATTGCCGAGGCCGCCTATCAGGATATCGTTACCGGAACCGCCTGTCAGAACATCGTTGCCGCTATCGCCGACCAGCACCACACCGTCGTTGGCATCGATCCCCGGTATGGCCGAAGCGACCAGGCCGGTTTCGCTGCCCACCATGGCAATCGTGAGGTTGTCGGCAAGGGTGGCGGTATCGCCGTCCATGTCGGTCGTGCCGATGATGAAGTTCAAGGTCAGGTCGGAAACCGTGACATTCTGATCGTAGGAAATATTGTTCAGGGCGAAGCCGGGCGAGCCAGACACATAGTCGAGATCAACATTGGTGAATGCGCTACCGACATAAATCGTGTATGTGCTTCCGCTTACAACGCCAGTGTCGACCAGGGGGCTGGCGTTGCCAACCACGACAACCTCAACCGTCACATTTCCGCTGGCTGGCTTGGGAATGGAGGCATTTTGCTGTCCTGCCAAAGACGCATTGAAATCAATGGGATGGCCATCGACCGTAAACAACACATTGGCTGCACCGTTTCCGGTCCAGTGCTCCAGGATGAAACTGGTATAGCTTTGGGGCAAGCCAAAAGTCATCTCTATCGACTCGCTCGATTTGACCAGCGCACTGGGCGCAACGCCTATCCCGTTATTGGAGGAGTTGACATTTGGATTGCTGTCTGAAGTGATGACCAGGGAGCGGTCGGCAGTTGCCAATTCAAACACTGGCCCCGATGCGCCCCAGTAGGTATCGGTAACTGTGGTGTTCAGCAGGACATTGTTGGAGAGCAACTGGAAATGGTAGGTGCCATCTCCGTTGACCGTGAGGTTGAAGAACTGACTGCCAGCGGGATTCGATGGCACAGAAAACGCGTTGAATGTGGTGCTGCCATCACCGCTCCCGGAGACGGCATTGGTGGTGGTTGTGTAGAAGAACGAGAACAATACAGTGCTGCCGCTCATCGCATCAACCGGTGTGACACCGCCCACTGGTGTGCCCTGAACAAAGGTAATTGAGTTTCCGTCCAGCAAGCCGCCTGAACCCAGTGCCGCCGACATGTAGTTCAGTCCGTCCGCGCCAAAATCGGCGCTGTAAAGGCCTGTGAACTCGAGGTTGTTGGCGCTGGACATCACCGCATCCATGACAAAGCTGATTGTGGGCACATCATCCACGACGGTGACGGCGGCGAGGCCGGTTGCCAGGTCGCCATCGA
>CAZAWA010000018.1:1556-19566 GCA_964488675.1 uncultured Oxalobacter sp.
TCGTCATAACCGCCGGTGATTGAGCCCACCGTGCCATTGAAACCAATCGCAGCCAGCGGGTCGGTCGCCGAAGTCAGGTCGAACTGGCTCGACGCCAGCGCCGTGTCGATGATCTCGGCTTCCTGCACGGTCAGCGTTACCGGCGCCGCATCAAGCGGCCCTGCGCCATCCGTGATGCTGATGCTGTAGGTGTCGCTGCGCACATCGCCATCGGCATCGGTAATCTTCAAATCGAAGCTGATGCCTTGCGCCGTGTCCTGATCCAGACCGCTGGCGGCTTCGAAGGTCCAGGTGCCGCCGGCGTTGACCGTCAGCGTACCCTTGCCGGTGTCGATGCCGGTGTTCAGATCGTACTCGGTGCTATTGACGACAACCTTGATCGTCGGTGGCGTGTCAGCGCCACTGTCGCTGGTCCAGACGCCGTTGAGGATGTTCGCGCCCTCGACCACGCTGGTGTCGCCGCCAGTGATGTCAATGAACGGCACATCATCCACGACGGTGACGGCGGCGAGGCCGGTTGCCAGGTCGCCATCGATGTCGGTTGCGGTGACTTCCACGCCGTTGATGGTAAAGGTGTTGTTGTCGCCGCCCAGGGTGTGCTTGAACTCGTCGGACATCTCGACATTGACGGTGTAGGCACCCGTAGCCAGATTGACGCCGGAAAGCGTCAGGACGATGGTCGCGCCGGGCTCGCCGGTGACGGTGCCGCTTAGGGTCTGCTTGTCCCCGGAGAGCACCCAGGTGATGGCCGCGTCGTCATAACCGCCGGTGATTGAGCCCACCGTGCCATTGAAACCAATCGCAGCCAAGGGATTCGTGCCTGGCACGAAGTTGCTTGAGGCAAAATCCGTATCGGTGATCTGGGCCTCCTGCACTGTTAAGGCTACGCCAGCGGCATCGCCTGGGGCGTCGTCAACTCCTGTAGCCAGAGTGCCAATGTAAGGCGGCTGCTCAGGGAAGGTAACGGTAAATGTTCCCGTCTCGAAGCCAGGCGTCAGCGCCCCCCTCGCTGCATCCTGCGCCACGAAGACGGCACCATGACCGCCCTGTTCTTCGCCACCGCCTGCCGCGGGGCCAGCTGCCGATGGATCTGTAACGGCGGTCGGGTCGGCGCCTGCCGCAATCTGTGCTTGCATGCTTGAAACACCAGCCTCTTTTCCTGCTCCCGCATTGGGGTCGAATACGGTACTGTCAAGTGCAAGCGTGCTACTGTGTCCGATACTGGCAAAGCTGGTGTTGCTGAATTCGATGTGCACGGTGCTGGCGGCGGATGTCTGAACGATGTCATTCGCATAGACCTTGTCGCCGACTTGCAGCGTACGCACAACGCCACTCGCATCCGTCGCGGTCGCCACTCCGATCAGACCCTTCACTGTGCCGATCGATACGGTATTGTATGTTGCCATGTTGTGATTCTCCTATGCTGATGTCTGAAATTAGTGTTTTCAGCCCGTCTCACAAAGCAGTGAATCGGACTCTCAACTGATGGTGTTCCTCTCAGGTCAAGTATGGTAACGATTGGTGCCAATACAATTGAACCGAAGTTCTATGCACCAAAGTACTAGCTGAAGAACGCTTCATTCGGATTCTGTTTTCTGCATGGTGTAAAAATTATCGGAACTGAATCAGGCCATCTTGCGATATGTCAGACAATACAATTTGTTTGTGTGCTGACTTGATGTTTCGCACGAGTTCGCCGAGCATGGGTTCACAGCCAAGGCTTATCGAACTTATAATGACCAGCGAGGTTTTTACATTGCGAGTTTGTTTTGCCAACGAAGTTTTCCTTTCCCAGAGGAGCGTTGCCCGTCATGCGACTGCCAGACATCACAACTACGCCTGCCTTTCAAGCACTTCAAAAACATCATGCTGAAGCGGGTTTTTGGCAGATGCGGGATTTGTTTGCTCAATCTCCTGACCGTTTTCCGGCGATGACGGTTTCGGCAGCAGGTCTGTTTCTCGATTATTCGAAAAATCGGGTGAATGAGGCGAGCCTAAAATTGCTGTTCGACTTGGCTCGAGAACGCGGAGTGGAGGCGCAGCGCGACGCCATGTTAGTCGGCGAAAAAGTCAACAATACCGAGCATCGGGCGGTGTTGCATACGGCATTGCGAGCCCTGCGCGATTTGGCCTTGACGCTCGATGGTCAGGATGTCGCGCGCGATATTCATGCAGTGCTGGATCGCATGGCGGCTTTTACTCGGCGCGTCCATGCAGGTCAGTGGATTGGTTATACCGGGAAAGCGATAACCGATGTCATCAACATCGGTATCGGTGGTTCCGATCTTGGGCCGAAGATGGTCTGTCAGGCATTGCGCATGTTTGCACTGCCGCAAATCCGGATGCATTTCGTGTCAAATGTGGATGGGCATGATCTCGACGCAACGCTGTCGCAGGTGAATCCCGAGACCGCACTTTTCATCGTGGCATCCAAGACCTTCACGACGGCGGAAACCATGCTGAATGCGAATTCGGCGAGAAGCTGGTTTTTGCATCATGCAAAACCGGCAGATTTGCCCAGGCACTTCGTTGCGGTATCGACCAATGCGGAAGCGGTCAAGTCATTTGGCATCGACACCGACAACATGTTCCCGTTCTGGGACTGGGTCGGCGGTCGATATTCGGTGTGGTCGGCGGTCGGTCTGCCGGTGGCGCTGGCTGTTGGCTATGAGCGCTTCGCAGAATTTCTCGCAGGCGCACGCGACATGGATTTGCACTTCCGCTCTGCTCCGCTGGATTCGAACATGCCGGTGCTGATGGCGCTGATTGGGGTGTGGAACCGGAATTTTCTTGGCTGCACATCTTTATCGATAGCGCCATACCATCATGATTTGGCGCGTTTTCCCGCTTATCTGCAGCAGCTCGACATGGAAAGCAATGGCAAAACAGTGATGAGGGACGGATTGGCCGTTGGCGTCGCAACCTGTCCGGTGATTTGGGGCGACATTGGCACCAATGGCCAGCACGCATACTTTCAGCTGTTGCACCAGGGCGCGGATGTGATACCCATCGATTTCATCGCGGCATTAAAGCCCGGTCATGTGCTTCCCGACCATCATGATGCCTTGCTGTCGAATTGTTTCGCGCAGGCGGAAGCCTTCATGCGTGGAAAAACTTCTGACGAGGTGCGCGCAGATTTGCGCGCACAACACATGAATGAGGCGGAAATTGAAATGCTGGTACCGCACCGCACCTTTCCTGGCAACCGGCCAAGTAACATGATCCTGATGGAGGCGTTGACGCCCGCTTCGCTGGGTGCATTGATCGCGCTATACGAGCACAAGACTTTTGTGCAGGGCGTGCTATGGGGGGTGAACAGCTTCGATCAATGGGGAGTCGAGCTGGGCAAGGTCTTGGCGAAAAACATCCAGGAAGAGTTGACCGGAACGGCTGCGCCTGACAGGCACGACAGTTCGACCAACGGATTGATTGCGCTTGCCAGATCGGCAAAACGAAATAAATAGTTGGATTGTTTTCCATTAAATTTCACGAAAGATAGCCATGAACCAACTTGAGCAACTCCGTCAATACACAACCGTCGTCGCAGACACTGGCGATTTTCAGTCGATGAAAGCGTTTGCTCCGCAGGACGCAACGACCAATCCATCGCTGATTCTCAAGGCAGTGCAAAAGGTCGATTACCAGTCGCTACTGGAAAAGGCGGTGCGGAATCACAAAGACAAATCGACCGACGCAATTATCGACAATTTGCTGGTCGGCTTTGGCCAGGAGATTCTCAATATCGTTCCCGGTCGTGTTTCAACCGAAACCGATGCTCGTCTCTCCTTCGATGTTGAGGGCACAATCGCCAAAAGCCGCGAACTGATCCGGCTGTACGAAGCCGCTGGCACGCCACGCGAACGCGTGCTGATCAAGATTGCTTCGACCTGGGAGGGCATCCAGGCTGCGGAAGTGCTGCAAAAGGAGGGCATCCGCTGCAACATGACGCTGCTCTTCGCGCTGCCGCAGGCGATCGCGTGTGCTGAGGCGGGCGTGCAACTCATATCGCCGTTTGTCGGGCGGATTTACGACTGGTACAAGCAAAAGACGGGACAGGAGTATGTTGGCGCGGACGACCCGGGCGTGCAGTCCGTCAAACAAATCTATGCGTATTACCGCAAGTTCGGCTATCCGACCGAGGTAATGGGCGCGAGCTTTCGTAACACTTCGCAAATCACGGAACTGGCCGGTTGCGATCTGTTGACGATCAGCCCCGAATTGCTGCAAAGGCTGTCGGAATCCAATGCGCCGGTTCCGCGCAAGCTTAGCGTCGAGGCTGCCAAATCCGACCCCATTCAGAAGATTTCGCTGGATGAGAAAACTTTTCGCCTGATGCTCAACGAAGATGCGATGGGCACGGAAAAGCTGGCAGAAGGCATTCGCATGTTTTGTGCCGACATTGTTCGTCTGGAGCAGATGGTGGAAAAGTTGCGATAAGAGTTATAGGAGAGGCCTTGTCATGAATAGATTGCTTGCTGTATTTGCCATTCTGCTGTCACTGTCGAGTGAGGCTTTCGCAACGGCGCAGATTCCGGAAACGCTGATCCTGGATGGTCAGGGTAAAGCCCTGTTTACCAATCCGCTCGATCCCTGGTTAAGGGAGCCTGGAAATGAGGAAAAGGTCGGATCATATATTTCTGCACAGCGCTGTTCAGCGTCATGGCGTGGTTATGCCGGCACCTGGGAGATAAATAATGAGCGGCTTGTGTTGCTCAAATTGCGTGCCAACCCATGCAGCCAGAAAGTGAACGAGATCCCCCTCGCAGCACTGTTTCCGGGGCAGGCGGCACCGATAGTGGCGAGCTGGTTCAGTGGACAATTGACCGTACCCGATGGCAAGCAGACCAAGTACATCCACATGGGATATCAGTCGCAGTACGAGCGCTATATCCTCTTTCAGATCGAGCATGGCAAGGTTGTCGCCAGACAGACGGTGAATGAACTGCCCGGCAACAAGTTCATTCCCAATCCGTTTCCCGGAAGGGATGCGCCTCCGCCTCCACGCATCATTCCATAAGTTTTTATTAAGGGGTTCGCAGGATCTGACCAACTTGCTGCTTATCGCGGGGTGCTTATGCTGTTGAATGACACGCAGGACCTGAGCGAAAAAGAAGCGCAGAGACGCTTGCTGGAAGAGGGATGGAACGAGCTGCCTTCTTCCAGGCCGCGCTCTTTGCTGGCGATTGCCTGGAATGTCGTTAGTGAGCCGATGTTCCTGTTGCTGATGACTTGCGGTTGCGTTTATCTGCTGCTTGGCAGCATGCAGGATGCCATCATCCTGCTTGGGTCAGTTCTGGTCGTGATGGGCGCGAGCTTTTTTCAGGAGCGCAAAAGCGAGCGGGCGCTCGAAACCTTGCGTGATCTGTCCAGTCCGCGAGCATTGGTAATGCGCGACGGAGAGCAGAGGCGCATAGCGGGTCGTGAAGTGGTGCGTGGCGACATCATCCTGCTGGCAGAGGGCGATCGCGTTGCCGCTGATGCGATTCTGTTGTCAAGTCAGGGAATGAGCGTGGATGAATCCCTGCTGACCGGAGAGTCGGCTCCCGTGAGCAAAATGGCAGACCCTGCTTTAGATAACAGTTTTGGCTTGGGCAAGCCAGGCGGAGACGCTCAGCCTTTTCTTTTTTCCGGTTCGATGGTCGTACAGGGAAAGGGCGTGGCGCGCGTGGTGGCAATTGCAGATCGCACGGCCATTGGCGGAATTGGCAAGGCGCTATTTTCCCAGGAGGAAGAAACCAGCAGGGTGCAGCTTGAAACGGCGCAAGCAGTCAAGCGGATAGCCATGGCGAGCGTATTACTGGTGGCGCTGCTCATGCTTTGGTATGGCGCGACCAGGGGCGACTGGCTGAATGGAGTCCTTGCCGGTCTGACGCTGGCTATGAGCATAATGCCGGTGGAATTTCCGTTGGTGCTGGTGATTTTTCTTGCGCTCGGCGCCTGGCGAATTGCAAAGAAGCAGGTGCTCACACGACGCATTCCTGCAATTGAAATGCTGGGCGAAGCTACGGTTCTGTGTGTCGACAAGACAGGAACGCTGACGCAGAACCGTATGACTTTGGTTCAGATCATGGTTGATGCTGGAGCACATGTGTTTGATGTTGATGGCGTGTCAAACCCGGCAATCTTTCCTGAGAAATTCCACGAGACGCTGGAATTTGCGATGTTATCCAGCCAGCGCGATCCCTTCGACCCGATGGAGAAGGCAATTCAGCAGGCTGGGCGAGCCGCGCTTGACGGAACCGAGCACATCCATGATGGCTGGACATTGATCGAGGAATATCCCCTTTCCCCGCAGTTGTTGGCCATGTCGCGCGTCTGGCAATCGCCTGACCGAGATCAATTTGTGATCGCGGCAAAGGGTGCGCCGGAAGCGGTCATTGATCTTTGCCATCTGGATCAAGAGCAGATGTTGCGCATTACCGATCGGGTTGACCTGTTGGCAGGGCAGGGTTTGCGTGTGCTGGCGGTGGCCAGAGCCTCTTTTGGTCGAGGAAGTCTGCCGCCCGTCCAGCACGATTTTGTGTTTGAGTTTCTCGGCCTGATCGGGCTGGCAGACCCGTTGCGACCAACGGTAAGATCGGCGGTAGAGGAGTGTCACGCTGCGGGAGTTCGTGTCGTGATGATTACTGGCGATTACCCGGTGACGGCGCACAGCATAGCGAGACAGGCCGGGTTGACTGTCGATAATGGAATCATTACAGGCGCGGAACTGGATCGCCTTGATGAAGTTGCCTTGCTCAAGCGCATACATGAAGTGAACATATTTTGTCGCGTATCCCCAGAGCAGAAATTGCGGCTGGTGAATGCACTGAAGAATTCCGGTGAGATTGTGGCGATGACGGGTGATGGTGTGAATGACGCCCCTGCGTTGAAAGCGGCGCACATTGGCATTGCGATGGGTGAGCGGGGAACCGATGTTGCGCGCGAGTCTTCGGCGCTGGTGCTGCTTAACGACGACTTTTCATCGATCGTTGCTGCCATCCGGCTGGGGCGTCGAATTTTCGATAATATCCGCAAGGCAGTGGTGTTTATCGTTGCCGCGCACATACCGATTGCCGGCATGTCGTTTATTCCCGTGATGATGGGGTGGCCTTTGCTTTTGTTGCCGATTCATATCGTTTTTTTCGAGTTGATGGTCAATCCGACCTGCACGGTTGTGTTCGAATCTGAACGGGAAGAAAAGGGGATAATGAACCGACGGCCTCGCCCGACCGACGCAAAAATATTTGACATCGGGATTCTGTCGCTGGCGTTGCGACAGGGTTTGGCGCTGCTGGCGATTCTGGTCATCGTTTATGTTTGGTCGCAGTTCGCCGGTCTGGCATCGGAGCAGGCCAGAGCGCTGACATTTACTGCGATGATCATCGGCGACATCTGGTTGATATTCGTGAACCGATCGTGGGTGCTTCCATTAAGGAAATCAATACGACAGCACAATGCTTCGCTATGGTGGGTGACCGCCTGTACGCTGCTCACTCTCGTGATGGGGCTTTTTGTTCCGCCCGTAAGTGCGTTGTTCCATTTCGGTACGGTGAGCGGACAACTTCTTGCAGCCTGCGCGTTGGTGGTGGCGACGACACTGGTCTTGCTCTCAGGCCTGCGTTTTTTCAGGAGGCCATCTTGAATCCGTGTCGTAATGCGGGATGCGTCAGAAGACTATCGAGTACCGCCATGCGGACACGGGCGCCGTCGTTAAGCAAATCGAATTGTTCTGGCATGAAGAGCCAGTTGTTCAATAGCCCGTCGAATACCACGCGCAGCATGATGCCGGCAAGATCGATGTCGAGGTCATCCGGCAACTGATTTTTTGATTTTGCGTTTTCCAGCACCTTGCGCATGGTATTCATGCAATGCCCCAGCCAATCTCTCTGGTGCAGCAGGATGGGGTCTTCGGCGTCAAGATATTCACATTTGTGGAACAGAATGGTCAGCACCTTTCGGTAGTGCGGGTTTTCAACGACCTGGCGCATGACAACATTGCCCGCAGTGCGTAATTGCCCCAGAGGGTCGGCCGTTTTTTCGTCGGCCATTTCCTCGATCATCAACATCATGGGATCGCGCACGCGGCGGCACATGGCGTCGAACAGGTCGGCCTTGTTCTTGAAATGCCAGTAAATTGCGCCACGCGTGACGCCGGCGGCTTGCGCCACATCGTTGAGCGAGGTGTTGGACACCCCTTTGTCGTTAAACACATCCTCAGCCGCGTCGAGGATGCGTTCCCGGGTCTCCTGCGCCTTTTCCTTGGTGTTTCGAGCCATCCTATTCCCAGAAAATAAAACATACATTCATGATTGTATGTATAATAGCACCCGTTGCGCAGTTTGTATTGTGTAATGTTATCAAAACTTGGAAAACAACCATTCGCGCCCAAGGCAATCGCCTAATAATTACTGGCAGATCTCCCGATGAAATTACATTCCCCACTCGCTCTTATGAGCTTCGCTGTCGCCACTTTACTCCTTGCCGGTTGTGGAAATCAGTCAAAAGGCGGGCAGCGCCCGCCAACCGAGGTGGCGATAGTGATCGTTGCGCCAGAAAGGCTGGCGCTAAGCAGCGAATTGCCGGGCAGGCTGGAGGCAAACCGTGTGGCGCAAGTGAGGGCGCGAGTGCCCGGCATTGTGTTGAAGCGCGCATTCACGGAGGGTAGTGAGGTCAAGGCCGGACAGTTGCTGTTCCGTATCGACCCGGCCACCTATCAGGCCGCGCTGAACAGTGCAAAGGCATCGCTGTCAAAAGCGGAGGCCAATCTGACGCAATCCACCCTTAAACTCCAGCGCTACGAACCTCTCGTTAAAATCAACGCCATCAGCAAGCAGGAATTCGACGATGTCATTTCAGCCCAGAAGCAGGCTGCCGCCGATGTCGCCTCATCCAAGGCAGCGGTGGTAACAGCCGGACTCAACCTGGGGTATGCAAGCGTGACAGCGCCCATATCCGGTCGCATCGGGCGTGCGCTGGTAACTGAAGGTGCGCTGGTGGGGCAGGGCGAGGCGACGCAACTGGCCTTGATTCAGCAACTCGACACTTTGTATGTGAATCTGACGCATTCCAGCGTTGAGGTGATGCAGTTGCGTCAGGCCTTGAAAGCCGGCCAGTTGCAGGGTGTGTCGAAAGATGAGGCCAAGGTCGCCCTGGTGCTGGAAGATGGCAGCATTTATCCGAACGATGGCAAGTTGCTGTTTTCCGACATCACGGTCGATGAATCGACAGGAACGGTTTCTTTGCGCGCCATTTTCCCAAACCCTGATCGCATGCTGATGCCGGGGATGTTCGTGCGCGCCCGTTTGCAGCAGGCAGTGAACGAAGAGGCCTTGGCTGTGCCGCAGCAGGCCGTGCAGCGCACTGTGGATGGCGCGAGCGTGCTGGTGGTCGGCGCCGAAGACAAGGTCGAGAACAGGGCGGTCAAAACAGCTGCATCGCAGGGCGACAAATGGATTATCACAGAGGGCCTGAAAGAGGGGGATCGTGTGATTGTCGAAGGCTTGCAGAAAGTGCGTCCTGGCATGACCGTCAAGCCGGTTGCCTGGAAAAAGGCCGAGAAGTCTGCCGAGCCATCAAAAGCAGGTGATGCTGAGACATCGAAACCGGCGAAACCATAAGGAAACCGAGGCATGGCACAGTTTTTCATCGATCGCCCGGTCTTCGCATGGGTGATTGCAATATTTATCCTGCTAGGCGGCATCCTGTCGATTCAGGTGTTGCCGATATCGCAGTACCCAACGATTGCCCCGCCGCAGGTCGTGATTACGGCAACCTATCCCGGCGCCTCGGCCAAGACGCTTGAAGACAGCGTGACGGCGTTGATTGAGCAGGAAATGAACGGTGCCGAAGGCTTGCAATATGTTGAATCGCAGAGTCAGGGCAATGGTCAGGCGCAAATTACCGTGACCTTCAGAGCCGGCATGAGTGTCGAATTGGCTGCGGTTGATGTGCAGAACCGGATCAAGCGGGTCGAGTCGCGCCTGCCGCAGCCCGTGTTGCAGCAGGGTGTGCTGGTCACCAAGGCGACCAGCAACATTTTGATGTTCGTGAATCTGATATCGACTGACGGCAGCATGGACCCGGTTGCGCTGGGCGATTATCTGTCGCGCAATGTGATTAACGATATCAAGCGCATTCCGGGGGTGGGAGACATCAACCTGTTTGGCACGGAAAAGGCGATGCGCATCTGGATCGATCCGGTCAAGCTGTCAGGCCTGAAACTGACGCCGAACGACATTTCAAACGCCATCAAGGGGCAGAATGCACAAGTAGCTTCCGGTTCACTGGGCGCGTTGCCCAATCCCGGATCGCAGCAGATCACTGCCAGCGTGGTCGTGTCCGGGCAATTATCCACACCAGAAGAATTTGGCAAGGTCGTACTGCGTGCCAACCCGGATGGTTCAGTTGTGCGCCTGAGGGATGTTGCGCGCATCGAGATTGGCGGTCAGTCCTACGATACGCGCGCGCGCCTTGATGGCAAGCCGATTTCCGCTTTCGGCGTGATGACAACACCTACGGCCAATGCGCTGGAAACCGCGACGGCGGTGCGTGTCAGAATGGAGGAGTTGTCAAGATATTTTCCGCCGGGTGTCACATACGCGGTGCCATATGACACATCGCTTTTCGTAAAGATTTCGATTCAGGAAGTGGTCAAGACGCTGCTCGAAGGGGTTGTGCTGGTGTTCTTCGTGATATTCCTGTTCCTGCAGAATATTCGCTACACAATCATCCCCACCATTGTCGTGCCGGTTGCACTGATGGGCACATTTGCGGTGATGAATGCGTTTGGCTTTTCAATCAATGTGCTGACGATGTTCGGTATGGTGCTGGCGGTTGGCATCCTGATCGATGATGCCATTGTCGTGGTGGAAAATGTCGAACGCATCATGGCGACGGAGGGATTGTCGCCGCGCGATGCAACGCGCAAGGCAATGGGACAGATTACCGGTGCGATTATTGGCATTACGGTGGTGCTGATCGCCGTGTTCATCCCGATGGCATTTTTCGGCGGCGCGGTAGGTGCGATTTACCGGCAGTTTTCGCTGGCGATGATTGCGTCGATGGTGTTCTCTGCCATTCTGGCATTGTCGCTGACGCCCGCCTTGTGCGCCACGATACTGAAGCCTATCGAACCGGGAGCGCATCACGAAAGGAAGGGTTTCTTCGGCTGGTTCAATCGCAAATTTGCCGCCACAACGGTCGGCTATGAGCGCTATGTGACCGGAATGCTGGGCAAGCTGTTGCGCTGGATGCTGATTTATGGCGCGATCGCCATCGTGATGGGCGTGATGTACTGGCGTCTGCCAACCTCATTTTTGCCGTTTGAAGATCAGGGTTACCTGATGACCAATATTCAGTTGCCTCCGGGAGCATCCGCCAACCGAACGCTGGAAGTTGTCAAGCAGGTAGAAGATCATTTCATGCAAGATCCGGGTGTTGCCCATGTGATTGGCGTTACCGGGTTCAGTTTTTCCGGGCGCGGCCAGAATGCCGGGCTGGCTTTCGTTACGCTCAAGGACTGGGGCGAGAGAGGGGCAGAAAATTCAGCGGATTCGATAGTTCGCCGCGCCTTTGGCAAGTTCATGCAAATCAAGGAGGCAATGGTGTTTCCGCTCAATCCACCGCCGATCCGCGAACTCGGCAATGCGACCGGCTTTGTCTTCCGCTTGCAGGATCGCGCAGGACATGGCAACGCTGCACTGGTGGCAGCACGAAACCAGCTGCTTGGTCTGGCCGCGCAAAGCAAGGTACTGAGGGGGGTGCGCCCGGAAGGCCTGGACGATACACCGCAACTGGAATTGGCGATTGATCGCGACAAGGCGAATGCGCTAGGCCTGACATTTGCCGACATCAATACTACGCTCTCGTCAGCGCTGGGGTCGGCTTACATCAATGACTTCGAAAGCAGCGGGCGACAACAGCGAGTGGTGATGCAGATTGATGTGCCGCAACGGGTGCGGCCGGAGGATATCAACAACTTGTATGTGCGCAACAGCAAGGGTGCGATGGTTCCTTTCTCGGCATTTTCGACCAGCAAGTGGGGTGTCGGTCCGGTTCAGTTGACGCGATACAACGGCTATCCGGCAATGAAGATTTCCGGCGAACCGGCTGCTGGCCAGAGCACGGGGGCGGCGATGGACGAGATGGTGGCGCTGATGGACAAGCTGCCGCCAGGATTCGGTTATGAATGGACGGGACAGTCGCTGGAAGAGCGACTGTCTGGTTCGCAGGCCCCCATGCTTTATGCGCTGTCGATGCTGGCGGTATTCCTGTGTCTGGCAGCGCTATATGAAAGTACGACGATTCCGGTGGCGGTGATGCTGGTGGTGCCGCTGGGGATTTTTGGTGCGCTGCTTGGGATGACTGTTCGAGGCCTGCCTAACGATGTGTACTTCAAGGTTGGCCTGATTGCGACCATCGGCTTGTCATCGAAGAATGCGATTTTGATCATTGAATTTGCGAAAGATCTGGAAGCACAGGGCAAGGGGCTGATCCGATCAACACTGGAGGCAATCCGTCTGCGTTTCAGGCCGATCATCATGACATCAGTGGCGTTTATTCTGGGCGTGTTGCCGCTGGTGGTTGCCACCGGTGCGGGCTCTGCTGCGCAGAATGCAATCGGTACCGGCGTCATGTGCGGGATGATTGCTGCGACGGTACTGGCGGTTTTTCTGGTGCCGGTTTTCTTCGTCGTGATTCGCACCATGTTCAAGGGAAGCGAACGGCAGCGCCGCCTCTATGTGGCAAACCTGAAAAGCAGCGAGGTAGATTCGCATGATTAAGAAATTGACTTACGCATTGATCGCTGCAGGCGTCGTTGCAGGGTGCAGCATGGCGCCCACTTACCAGCGGCCAGAGGCGCCCGTCGCGGGCGCCTTTTCGGCATCTGCTGAAAAAACTTCGGCAAAGATAGCGGTGGACATCGGCTGGCGAGAATTCTTTAAGGATGCGCGACTGCAATTCTTGATAGGAACCGCGCTGGAGCATAACCGGGATCTGAAGATTGCCGTGTTGCGCATCGAGGAGGCGCGCTCACTGTACAGCATCCAGCGGGCGGATCGTCTGCCGAACCTGAATGCCACGGCAACGGGTTCACGGGGCAGGACGCCGGGAGATTTTAACAGCATCACTCCGGGCGCCAGCTTTATCGGCAGCAGATATGATGTCGGCGTCAGTCTGGCGTCATTCGAACTGGATCTCTTTGGCCGCGTCAAAAGTCTGAACGACGCGGCACTGGCCTCTTATCTTGCCTCCGAAGAAGCGCAGCGCTCGGCACAAATCAGCCTGGTGGCTGAAGTCGCGAAGGCTTACCTTGCGGAGCGCGCCCATGCCGAGCAATTTGATCTGGCGCAAAAATCGTATGCGACGCGCGAGGCAAGCTACAAGCTGGCGAAGATGCGCTTTGATGTCGGCGCCACCTCTGCCCTTGATCTGGCGCAGTATGAATCGCTGTTGCAGTCGGCGAAAGTGGCAATGGTTACGCTTGCACGACAGCGCGCCCAGGCGGAGAACGCGCTTGCTGTGTTGACCGGCAAGACGCTGGACAAACTGCCGCCAGCGCAGACACTGTCTGCACAAAGCATCCTGGCCGACATCCCTGCAGGATTGCCGTCCGATATGCTTACTAACCGTCCGGATCTGCGGCAGGCCGAGCAAAAGCTGAAAGCCGCGAATGCCAATATTGGTGCTGCGAGAGCTGCATTTTTTCCACGGATTGCGTTGACGGGCAGCTACGGATCCGCCAGCAGTGCGCTGTCCGGCCTCTTTCATGCGGGTTCTGGCGCGTGGTCGTTTGCGCCCCAAATTGCCTTGCCCATTTTTGATGCCGGTCGCAACCTCAACAATCTTGATCTGGCTTGGACACGAAAGCACATTTCGGCCGCTGAGTACGAAAAGGCGATTCAGATCGCTTTCCGCGAAGTGGCCGATGCGCTGGTCGCGCGTGATTTGCTTAACCAGCAGGTCGAGGCGCAGGCAGCGGTGATGGCAGCGGAGGCGGAGCGCCTGAAGCTGTCCGATGCGCGTTACCAGAACGGCATATCCAGTTCGCTGGATGTGCTGGATGCACAGCGGCAACTTTTCCTTGCGGAGCAGTCTTTGGTGCAGGCGCGCTTGCTAAGGCTGACCAATGCCATCGACCTCTACCGTTCGCTGGGTGGCGGGCTGTCGGCCACCAGTGTTGAAAAAGATAGCAAGACGCTGAAATAGCATACTCCCATTGGGTATATTTATTCCGGCTCGTCAGCTATGGATGTCAGGCGATTTTGCTTGTATACTCCCGGAAAAATCGCCGTTTGCAGCACCAAAATTGCCTAAATTTTGTGCAAAATGGGGTTTTCATCCAGAAAAATTGCCTTGCCGCCCGGCCTGAGGGAAAACCATAACGCGTCGCGTTATTAGTGTAGAGATATCGCAGGCACCATTATTCCGATTGCCCAGGCTTTCCCGGAGTTTTACTTTGAGAGCACCGTCCCTCACTCCTATTGGCCAGAGGGCGTAAATAGGGGCAGCATGCGCAGGGGTTTACTATTTCGGCGCAACGAATCCGGCAGCGGTATCCGCGCCGTCACCGAAAAAGTGTTTTTCCATTTGCGTTGCCAGGTATTTCCTGGCTTGGGCGTCCGCCAAATTCAGCCGGTATTCATTGACCAGCATGGTTTGCTGTTTGAGCCATCCCCCCCAGGCGTCTTTGGAGACATTTTCGTAGATTTTTTTGCCGAGTTCGCCGGGATACGGTGGAAGATCGAGGCCTTCAGCTTCCTTGTTCAACTTGATGCAATGAACGGTACGCGCCATAAATTTCTCCAATTACAGCTTTTTGGTGAGGACTAAAGATTTGCGTTGCCAATTGTACATTCGCTGCCGATCCTTGGGCAGTTCATCGACACTGGCATAAACGAAGCCGCGATTCAGGAACCAGTGTGCCGTTTGGGTGGTCAGGATAAACAGCTTGGTGAATCCGGCGGCGCGGGCGCGATTTTCCATGTGCCTGAGAATGCGTTCGCCGTCTCCTTGTTGCTGCACCTCCGGTGCCACGATCAGGCAGGCCATCTCAGCCATTTTTTCTGCTGCAAATGGATAAAGCGCAGCACAGCCGAAGATCACGCCGTCGTGCTCTATGACCGAGAAATTATCAATTTCCTGTTCGAGCAGTTCGCGGCCGCGTTTGACCAGTACACCAGACTCCTCGAACGGCTCGATCAGCTTCAGGATGCCGCCGACATCTTCGATGGTCGCCTCACGCAGGCTTTCGAGGTTTTCATAGGTCACCATTGTGCCGACACCGTCGTGCGTGAACAGTTCGAGCAGTGCCGAGCCATCCATGTCATACGGGATGGTATGGACGCGCGGGATGCCCGCCTTGCTGGCCTTGATGGCGTACTTGAGATTGAATGCGCTGTCTTCCGAAAGAAAGCTCGCTTGCAGTACCGACTCAGCCTCATGGGATGAGAGTTCACGGATTTCGTCGCCAGCGGGACTCTTCATCACGGGACTTTCGGTAAGGAAAATCAGCTTTTCTGCGTGTAGCGCGATCGCGGCCGAGACGGCTACATCTTCCATAGTCAGGTTGAACGCCTCGCCGGTTTGCGAAAAACCGAGGGGTGAAAGCAATACGACGGCGTTCGCATTCAGGATTGATTCGATTGTTTCGTGCGCGATCCGACGCGTTTTTCCGGTCAGTTGCAGGTCAACGCCTTCGATCACGCCAAGCGGACTGGCGGTGATGAAGTTGCCGGAAATGATGCGAATTGCTGCGTGCGCCATCGGCGTGTTCGGCAAGCCTTGGCTGAATGCCGCCTCGATATCAAGCCGGATTTCACCGGCTGCTTCCTTTGCGCACTCGAGCGCGGCCGGATCGGTGACGCGGATGCCGTTGTGAAAGCGGCATTCGGCATGGCGCAGGGCCAGTTGCTCCGCCACCTGCGGGCGAGACCCATGTACGATCACAATCTTGATTCCAAGCGCGTGGAGCAGCGACAGGTCGTGTGCCAGCACGGGTAGCTTGCCGGCCATCACCAGATCACCAGGGAAGGCGACAACGAAAGTTCTCCCGCGGAAGGCGTGTATGTAGGGGGCGACCGAGCGGAACCAGCTAATGAATTGAGTGGAGTTTTCCATGCACGGGATTATAATTCGTCCCGCCATGTCAGCGCCCGAAAATTCCGAAAAAACAACGCACCCTCCCCGGCGCAGGCAGGAGCGCCCACTCGTGCCCGCCTTCCGCAACCAGCTGCCGCCGATTACCTTCCCGGAAGCGCTGCCGGTGTCGGCGCGGCGCGACGACATTGCCGAGGCCATCCGTAGCCATCAGGTCATCATCGTTAGCGGCGAAACCGGTTCCGGCAAGACGACGCAGTTGCCAAAGATTTGTCTTCAATTGGGGAGGGGGCAGGCAGGCCTGATCGGCCACACGCAACCGCGCCGCATCGCCGCCACCTCGACTGCCAAGCGCATTGCGCATGAGTTGGGTTCCCAGCCGGGAGAACATGTCGGCTTCAAGATTCGCTTCAATGATTCGATAAGCAAGGGCGCCTCGGTCAAACTGATGACTGACGGCATCCTGCTGGCTGAAACGCAGACTGATCCGCTCCTGAAGCAGTACGACACGATCATCATCGACGAGGCGCACGAGCGCAGCCTGAACATCGATTTCCTGCTTGGCTATTTGAAGCAGTTGCTCCCGCGCAGGCCGGATTTGAAGCTGATCATCACATCTGCGACCATCGATGCGGAGCGTTTTGCCAGACATTTCGCGATTGGCGACAAGCCTGCCCCGGTGGTCGAGGTTTCCGGCAGGTTGTATCCGGTTGAGGTGCGCTACCGTCCTTTCGGCCCCATGCAAGCGACGGAAAATGCGCCTGGTCAAGCACAAAAACAGCGAGAGCAGCGCGATTTGATCGACGCAGTGACGGACGCGGTCGACGAGCTGGCGCAGGTCGGGCAAGGCGATGTGCTGGTTTTTTTGCCAGGCGAGCGTGAAATCCGGGAAACCGCAGAAGCTTTGCGCAAGCGCCATCCGCCGCATGTCGAAATTTTGCCGTTGTATGCGCGTTTGTCGGCGCAGGAGCAGGAGCGCATCTTCCATTCAACCAATGCGCGTCGCATCGTTCTTGCGACCAATGTTGCAGAAACTTCGTTGACGGTGCCCGGCATCCGTTTCGTGGTCGATACCGGCGTGGCGCGTGTGAAGCGCTACAGCTATCGCAACAAGGTCGAGCAGTTACAGATCGAGCCGATTGCCCAGTCGTCGGCCAATCAGCGTGCAGGTCGTTGCGGACGAGTTGCTGCTGGTGTCTGCATTCGGCTCTACGACGAACAGGATTATGCGCTGCGCCCGAAGTTCACGGATCCGGAAATCCTGCGTTCTTCGCTGGCATCTGTCATCCTGAGGATGAAGTCGCTGAAGCTGGCCGATGTTGAAACCTTCCCGTTTGTCGAGCCACCGCTGGGCAGGGCGATAGCCGACGGCTACCAGTTACTGCAGGAACTGGGTGCACTGGATGACAGTAACCAGCTGACCGAAACAGGCCGCCAGCTTGCGCAACTTCCACTCGATCCGCGCGTTGGGCGCATGATTCTGGCGGCGCAGGAAAATGTCTGCCTGAGCGAAATGCTGATCATTGCATCAGCGCTGTCGGTGCAAGACCCGCGTGACCGCCCGATGGACTCGCAGGACGCAGCCGATAACGCGCACAAAAAATTTGTCGATCCGCGATCCGAATTCCTGTCGTATTTGAATATATGGAAGTGGTTCGAGGATGCCGTAGAACATAAAAAATCGAACCGGTTGCTTCAGGAAAACTGCCGCAATAACTTCCTCTCGCATTTGCGGTTAAGAGAATGGCGCGATGTGCATTCGCAACTGCGGACCATCGCACGCGAGCACGGATGGCGCCTGAATGAGTCACCAGCGACTTATGAGCAGGTGCACACGGCGCTGCTTGCGGGCCTGCTTGGCAATATCGGTTTCAAAGCAGACGATGATCCTCATTACCTGGGTGCACGCAGCATCAGGTTTTTTATCTGG
>CAZAWA010000018.1:19666-32243 GCA_964488675.1 uncultured Oxalobacter sp.
AGCAGACGATGATCCTCATTACCTGGGTGCACGCAGCATCAGGTTTTTTATCTGGCCGGGGTCGTCGCTGGGCAAGAAGGCGGGTAAATGGGTGATGGCGGCGGAACTGGTCGATACGACGCGGTTGTATGCGCGCTGCCTGGCGCAAATCCAGCCGGAATGGCTGGAGCGCATCGGTGGCCATCTGCTTAAAAAGTCGTACGGCGAGCCACGATGGGAAAAACATAGCGCTCAAGTATCGGCTTACGAACGGGCGACGCTTTACGGGCTGGTGGTGTACAGCCAGCGGCGTGTCGATTATGCGCGCATCAACCCGGAGCATGCGCGCGAAATATTTATTCGGGACGCATTGGTGGGCGGTGACTACGAAACGCGAGCGCCATTCTTTGCACACAACCAGAGGCTGGTGCGTGAAATTGAGAAGCTCGAGCACAAGTCTCGACGGGTTGATGTGCTGGTCGATGACGAACTGATTGTTGCGTTTTATGACAAGCTGCTTCCCGCAGAGGTATGCAGCGGCATCACCTTCGAGAAGTGGCATAAGGACATCACTGCAAAGAATCCGAGACTGATGTTCCTTGAAAAGGAAGATTTGATGCGTCACGAGGCAGCCGGGGTAACGACCGAACTGTTTCCGAAGAAAATGCAGGCGGCTGGAATGGACATGTCGCTGACCTACCATTTTGAACCTGGCAGCGTTCGTGATGGCGTGACGCTTGGCGTGCCGCTGTATGCGCTGAATCAGGTTTCAGGCGAACGCAGCGAGTGGCTGGTCCCCGGCATGCTGAAGGAAAAGGCGCATCTTCTCATCAAATCCCTGCCGCAAAAATTGCGCCGTCATTGCGTACCGTTGCCGAGCTACGCTGCCGCGTTCTGCGAACGGGTTCGGTCTGGTGGCCATTATGGCGAGGGAGAATTGCTTGATGCGCTGATTGCCGATTTGCGCGAGCATGCGAATATTACCGCCAAGCGCAGCGACTTCAAGCTGGAAACACTGCCTGCACACCATTTCATGAATTTCAAGGTGCTCGACGAGCATGGGCGCCAGATTGACATGGGGCGTAACCTGTCGGCCTTGCGCACGGAGTTGGGTGGCGAGGCGCGGGAAAGCTTTCAGCGGATTGCCGAACAATCAGCCTTGCCATCCGATTCCAAGGCGGGTCGACATTCAATTTCAAATCAGTCGTCAGACATCGTTGCGCGGCGTGCTAATCAGGAAAATATCACTTCCTGGTCTTTCGGCGAGTTGCCGGAGCTGTTGGAAATCACGAAAGGCAAGCAGACGCTGGTCGGTTTTCCCGCGCTGGTCGACAGGGGAGAGTATTGTGATCTCGAAGTGTTTGACGATCCAGCGGTTGCCGAGCGCACGCATCATATCGGCTTGCGCCGCCTGTTTGCGCTGCAACTCAAAGATCAGATCAGGTTCCTGACAAAGAATATCCCCGGCTTGCAGCAGATGGGGATGCACTATATGCCGCTCGGTTCACAGGAAGAATTGCGCGATCAGATCATCGACGCGGCACTGGAACTGGCGTGCATGCAGGAGCCGCTACCGAAGAATGCCGAAAAGTTCGAGGCGCGCAAGGAGCAGGGGCGCACACGGCTCGGCTTGCTGGCGAATCAGGTCTCTCAAATTGCTGCGCAGATCCTCAATGATTTCCACGCTTTGCCGCGCAAGCTGCAGGGTTTCAAGACGAACGCACAGGCCGTTGCAGATGTCCAGTCGCAGGTGTCGGCGCTGATTGGCAAACGCTTTTTGCTGGACAATGATTACGCGCAGCTCGCGCATTTCCCCCGCTACCTGAAAGCGATATCCGTGCGGCTTGACAGGCTGCGCACCGACCCTGTGCGGGACGCGCGGCTGATGGCCGAGTGGCAGCAAATTGCGAGCAAGTACCTGCGTGCGCTGAAGGATCGCGGTCGTAGCCACGATCCGAAAATGATGGAATTCCGCTGGATGCTTGAGGAATTGCGAGTTTCATTGTTTGCGCAGGAGTTGCGAACACCAATGCCGGTATCTGTAAAGCGTTTGGAAAAGATCTGGGAATCAATTCAAAGGTGAAAACGGCGGGGAGTTGCGCGTCTCAGGGAAATCGCCCCATGACAGCGAGATCGCTCCGTTTAAGATCGGCGGGGAGCAATGGTTTTTCCTGTCCGCAAAACCGCACCCCCAAATTTCGCATGTCAACTGAGACGGAAACACCAGAATGTCTCCGTCTCTTGGAAAGGGCAGGTGTTTAGCCGGTGTTCCGCAAACCGGCGGCAACGCCGTTGATCGACAGGTGGATTCCGCGCATCGCCCTTGCGTCACTCGCTTCCGGCGCATCGACGGCGGCTCTGCGATGCCGCTTGATCATTTCGACCTGCAGATAGTTTAGCGGGTCGATATACGGCAGGCGATGTCTCAGCGAGCTGGCAAGCAGAGGGTTACTTTGCAGGCGCTCTTTGTCGCCAGTGATGGCTTCAAGGTAGTGGCTCGTGAGTTTGTGTTCGGCCACAATCCTGTCAAATATTTTTGTGCGCAGTTTCTTGTCTGTGACGAGTTCCGAGTAACGCGCTGCAATGCCGAGGTCGGTTTTCGAAAGCACCATGTCCATGTTGGATAGCAGCGTGGCAAAGAACGGCCACTCCTTGAACATGGCCTGAAGCATGGCAATTTTCTCGTCTTTCGCCTTCGCATCTTCTCCTTCGAGCCATACTGCGATTGCGCCGCCGAACCCATACCATCCGGGCAGCAGAATGCGACACTGGCCCCAGGAGAATCCCCAGGGGATAGCGCGCAAATCCTCAATGCGTCGGGTCGATTTGCGCGACGCGGGTCGTGAACCTATGTTCAGCTCGGCGATCTCGGCAATCGGTGTCGCGATGAAAAAATAGTCGGTAAAGCCCACTGTTTCGTAGACGAGGTTGCGGTAAGCCTTGTAGGCCAGATCCGATAACTCGGACAGGACTTGTTCATATTTTTCCATTTTCTTTGCCATGGTGCCTTCGGGCGCGTGCGGCATCAGACTGGCTTCCAGTGTGCCGGCAACCAGCAATTCGAGGTTGCGTGCCCCGATCTCGGCGTGGGAATACTTGGAAGCGATTATTTCGCCCTGTTCCGTCAGGCGGATTTGGCCGTTGACCGTACCCGGCGGCTGCGCCAGAATGGCCTCGTAGCTCGGACCACCACCCCGCCCGACCGTGCCGCCCCGACCGTGAAACAGTCGCAGCTTGACGCCCGCACGATGGAACACCTTGACGAGCGCTTTTTCCGCCCTGTACAGTTCCCAGTTCGATGTCAGGAACCCTCCATCCTTGTTGGAGTCCGAGTACCCCAGCATGACTTCTTGCAGATCGCCCTGTTTGCGCATCAGGTGGCGCACCAGCGGGATCGACATGACCCTTTCCATGATATCGCCGGCGCGTTGCAGATCCGGAATGGTTTCGAACAGCGGCACCACCATCAGATCGTGTTCCGCATCGGACGGACCGAAACTCGGCGGTGTGTCGTCATCCCATTTTTCGCGCAGCAGCCCCGACTCTTTTTGCAGCAGCAGAACCTCGAGCAGGTCAGACACATTCCGGGTATGCGAAATGATGTAGTTGCGGATCGACCGTTTCCCATAACGCTGGCGAATCTCTTTTGCCGTGCGCATTATTTCCAGTTCGGATGTGGTTTCTGCCGAATAGGCGATGAACGGCGAATAAAGCAGACGCGGCTGTGCCAGTTCTCCAAGCAACAGCTCGACTTTGTGCTCCTCGTCCAGTTCGGCGTAATTGAATTCCACCTTGGCATGAGCGAAGAGCTCGGTCAGGACTCTTTCGTGCATGTCGGAGCTTTGGCGCATGTCCAGCGTGGCCAGATGGAATCCGAAAATATCGACCGCGCGCCTCATTGTGGAAAGTCGTGGACGGATCAGAGAAGAGCCGATATTGGCCCTGAGGGAGTCGATGATAATTTGCAAATCCGCACCGAATTCCTCAGGTTTCGCATAAGGTTCGCCGGTCCCGACTTCATCCCTCAGGATGTTGATCGTTCCAAGGGAGCGTGCCGTTGAGGCGAGTCGGGTGTAAATGCCGATCAGTGCGCGCCGGTAGTGCTCGTCAACGCGGTGTGGTGAAGTGTCAGGGGAGGCATTCGCCAGTTCAAGCAATGCCGGACTGACGCTGCTCAAAATGGACGACATTGACAATTCTGCGCCCAGGGCGTGCACCTCTTCGAGATAATAATCCAGGATGACAGTAGCCTGTTTGATCAGCGCCTGCCGCATGGTGTCTCCGTTGACATTCGGGTTGCCGTCCCGGTCGCCGCCGATCCAGCTCCCCATTTGCAGGTAGGTCGACGACGGGAATGGTTCACCCTGGCCTTCAGACGGGAAGCATTCGAGAACCTCATGCTCAATGGCGTCATACAGCGCAGGCAACTCGTGGAGGAAGGTGATTCGATAATATGACAGGGCGTTATTGATTTCGTCGGCGACAGTCAGCTTGGAATAGCGCAGCATGCGTGTCTGCCACAGCGTAGCAATGCGCGCATAAAGCAACTGTGTGTTTGCAGCGCGCTCTTTCGGGGTTTGAACGCGTTCGCGCTCCATCATCAGACGCGCAATCTCCCGTTCTGCGTCGAGCGTGCTCTTGCGCTGGACTTCGGTTGGGTGCGCCGTCAGTACGGGCGTGATCAGGGCGTCCTTGAAAAATTGTCTGACTTCCTCACCAGGCACGCCGGCTTCTTTCAGTCTGGAAAGTGCCAGCGGGATGCTGCCTGGCTCGGGGGGATCGCCCGCAATCTGCTTGGCACGATGTATCAGGTTCTGATGTTTGTCGACGGCAATATTGGCAAGGTGCGAAAAATATGAAAAGGCGCGCACGACGGCGATGGTCTGCTCCTTGGTCAGGCTCTTGAGTATCTTGGTGAGTTTTATGTCAGATTGACCGTGTGGGTCGCGCCGGAAACTGATGGCGGTACGGCGGATGGTCTCGACAATATTGAAGACATCCTCACCTTCCTTTTCGCGCAGAACTTCGCCCAGCATCCGGCCCAGCAGCCGGATGTCTTCTCGTAGCGGGTCGATGTCGTCAGACGATTTTTTTGCTAGCGTTTCTTTGCTGGAGGGCTGATTGGCCATGGCAGACTTGTACAAAAAGTTTGGGTTGTTAATATGTCGCGATTACTTGCGGTATTTAAATGCTAGACTGAACAAACGGGCAGGCAGCGAGCCATTGCTCGCCGATGCCCGGACATGGTGAACTCCGGCAAATAACGAAAGAAAGCATCTTGGAAACGACCGCTCCGTCAAAATTGGTCATCGCATCACGGCAGAGTCGCCTCGCCATGTGGCAGGCAGAACATGTCAGGAGCCGAATCTTATCATTATATCCCCGCTGTGTTGTCGAGATTCTGGGAATGACCACCCGCGGCGATCAAATTCTCGACCGTCCCTTGTCGGAGGTGGGCGGAAAGGGGCTTTTCATCAAGGAACTTGAGGTGGCAATGGTGGCGGGCCGGGCTGATCTCGCCGTTCATTCCTTGAAAGACATGCCATTTGAACTGCCATCGGGGTTTGCGCTGGCGGCCGTTCTGGAGCGCGAAGACCCGCGTGATGCCTTTATTTCCAACCGTTATGCGAGTTTTGCCGGGTTGCCAGAGGGCGCCATCGTTGGCACCAGCAGTTTGCGCAGGCAGTCGTTCATTGCGGAGCAGTATCCGCACCTGACGGTGCATCCATTGCGTGGCAATGTCGATACGCGTCTGGCAAAACTGGATCGCGGCGAATATGATGCGATCGTTCTGGCTGCGGCAGGACTCAAGCGATTGGGGTGGGAAAACCGGATTCGGACATTTCTCGAAGCGGACCAGACTATACCGGCGCCAGGTCAGGGCGCAATGGCCATAGAGATTCTTTCCGATCGGAATGATTTGCGGCAATGGTTCAAGCCGCTTAATCATCTGGCAAGCCAGTTGGCGATTACCGCCGAGCGAACGGTTGCGGCGTACCTGGGTGGCGGCTGCCAGGTTCCCCTGGCCGCTTATGCCAGTATCGACGGGGCCAGCATGCGCCTTCGGGCGATGGTGGCAACCCCGGACGGCAAAATCGTCGCCCGTGCCGAGGCCATTGGCCCGGCCGAGGAACCTGAAAAACTGGGCGAATCGGTGGCTTTGGCTCTACGGCGGCAGGGCGCTGCCGACATTCTTGCGGCTTGCCATGCGGACTAGGCAAGTTGTCATTACCCGCCCATTGGCACAAGCCGAGTTTTTTGCAAGCCAGGTTGCAGCAATCGGAAGGATTCCCTTCGTGTTTCCGTTACTGGAGATCCGGCCGTTGGCGGATCAGGTGCCGCTGAAGGCGGCGCTTGCAAATTTGTCTTCGTACACGCTGGTGGCATTTGTCGGCCCGAATGCCATTGACGCCGCCTTCGTTCATTTGCGATCCTGGCCATTCGGCGTGGCGATTGCCATCATGGGAGCGGGGAGCCGCCGGGCGCTCGCAAATCACGGTGTCACTGAGGCGAACGCGCACATTTTTATGCCTCGCAACCCCGATCGCTCGGATTCTGAAACCCTGCTGGAAACACTTGATTTGGAAGCCTTGAAGGGTTGTGATGTCCTGATTGTCAGGGGCGAAACGGGTCGCGAACTGCTGGCAGAGGCGCTGCGCTCGGCAGGATGTCTTGTTACCCAGATCGCGGCATACCAGCGACGGGTTCCTGTCCTTGGTGAAGCAGGGCAACGGCGTTTGCTCGGATTGCTTGAAACGCAAAATGACTGGATCGTGACCAGTTCGGAGGCGCTGCGCAATTTGGTGCAGATGGTGAGGCACATCGCTGGCGATGGGGGTGTGACCAAATTGCAACAACAGCATCTTTTGGTTTCACACGCCCGAATTGCAGAAAATGCACGCAAGCTCGATTTCGTCAACATTACTCACGCCGGTTCCGGCGACGAACAATTGCTGGCTGCGTTACAATCTCGCCTATGAATGAATTACCCAAACCTTCCGAAACTGTCCCCAAGCAGGACAATCCTGCCGCCACTGAAGCGCATCCGGCGACTCCATCGTCGCGGATCAAACCACGCAGACTCCAGAAGGTATTGGCGGCTGCCGTTGTGCTGCTTGCCTTGCTGCTGGTGGCGCAGTGGTGGAATTCGTATGTCGAAACCGGCAACCTGCGCGAGGAGCTGGCGCGTCGTCTTCAGGCCGGAGACAGTACGAATATCGAAACCAAGAATCTGGCCAGCACCGTGCAGGAGGGTGTGAAGGAGTTGCAGGTCAAGGTCGCAGCGCTGGAGGCCAAACAGGCAGAAACGCAGTCGCAGCAACTGGCGCTGGCGCAACTTTATCAGGACCTGTCGAAAAGCCGTGATGAGTGGGTTTTGTCCGAAATTGAGCAGGTGCTTTCGACGGCAAACCAGCAATTGCAGCTTTCTGGCAACATACAGGGCGCGCTGATCGCGCTGCAAAATGCTGATCGCAGCCTTTCGCGTCTCGACAAGCCACAGTTTTTGCCGATTCGAAGAGCCGTTAACAAAGACATGGACAAGCTCAAATCCTTGCCGAGTGTGGACTTGACAGGAATAGCGTTGCGTCTGGACAGCGTCATCAGCCAAGTCGACAAGTTGCCCTTGTATGCCGATGAGAAGCCAGCCGTTGCTCCGATCCAGCCAAAGAGTCAGGCGGTATCTTCAGCGCGCGATTCGGAAAATGGTACACGAGGTGCCTCCGTCAGGACACAGGCAGCAGATTGGTGGAACAGCGTACAGAACAAATGGCACAGCTGGTCGAGCGAAATGTGGGGAGAGATAAAGCAACTGATTCGCGTGCGAAGTGTTGAAGAACCGGACGCATTACTGGTTTCGCCTGCACAGGCCTATTTTATTCGCGAAAACCTCAAACTGCGTCTGTTGAACGCGCGATTGGGACTGTTGTCTCGCAACGAATCCGCTTTTCGCAGCGATCTGATGGCAGCACAGGATGCGATTAGCAAGTATTTTGACCCGATTGCGAAGCAAACACAGTCGGCTCAGACCATATTGAGGCAAGTGCAGGGCAGCAATCTGTCAATCGAGATGCCCGCACTCGAAAGCCTCGCCGCCATCAACAATTTCAAAACCAAACACTAGCAGGCTGACGACAAGATCATGCGCCTCTTTCTCTGGGTACTCGCGCTGTTTGCCGCCGCCGTTGGCCTGGCGATGTCGGCGCATTACAACCCTGGCAATGTCGTTTTCTTCTATCCGCCGTACCGCATCGATCTTTCGCTGAACTTGTTCCTGCTGCTGGCGTTGCTGCTTTTTCTGGTGCTGTATGCGGTTGTCAGAACTATCCGGAATGCGCGCAAGATGCCTGGACGGGTTTCGGCCTATCGTCGACAAAAGCGGGAGACAGCGGCCAATCTGGCCTTGCGCGAGGCGCTCAAATCCCTGTTCGAGGGCCGCTTTGTGCAAGCGGAAAAGGCGGCCGACAGGGCGTGTCAGTTGCCGGAAAACGCCAGCCCCGCAGCGCTTATTGGTGCACGCGCCGCGCATGCCATGCGCCAGTTCGACCGCAGGGATGGCTGGCTGGCCAGAGTTGAGGGCGATACATCGTACAGAATGGCCCGATTGATGACCAAGGCGGAACTGCTGGTGGACGATCACCAGACCAGGCAGGCGCTGGATACCATTCAGGAGCTGAATGCGAGTGGCACGCGCCATATTCATGCGCTGCGCTGGGCGCTGAAAGCAAACCAGCAGGCCAAGAACTGGGATGAAGTCCTGCGCCTGGTTCGCTCGCTCGACAATCATCACGCCATTCATCCCGCGCTGTCGAGCCGCCTGCGCGAACTGGCGTACGAAGATTTGCTGGCTTCGCGCGGTCGCGATGGCGAGTCGATTCGTCGAATCTGGCAAAAAATCCCTTCCGACGATCGCAGGCGACCCTATATTGCGGTGCGTGCTGCAAGGGCATTCAACGCAGCGGGCATGCATGACGAAGCGCGTTCGCTGGTGAGCAAGGCACTGTCGAGCGACTGGGACGAGCGCTTGCTTCGCGCATACCGTGATTCTGCTGCCGAAGCCGGTTCTGCTGCCTTGCTGGCGCAAATAGAGCAATGCGAGGAGTGGGCAAAGAAGAAGCCAGTCGATCCGGATTTGGCGCTGACGCTCGGCACCTTGTGCCTGAAGCAGAAGCTGTGGGGCAAGGCGCAACTCCATCTGGAGCATGCGGTGTCGGGTACGCCCGCACCGAAGCTGGCGCAGGAAGCGCACCTCAAGTTGGCGCAGTTGCATGAGGTATTGAATCGCCCGGATGAAGCGGCTGCCCATTATCGGAAATGCGCGCTGGCCGCTGGTCTGTAACTGCTCCCGTTTTGCCTATGAATCTTCCCAAACGCACTGTGTGTGTGGCCCCGATGCTCGCTTGGACCGATCGGCATTGCCGCATGTTCCATCGGCAGATCACGCGCCATACCTGGCTGTATACCGAGATGGTGACAACGGGTGCGTTATTGTTCGGCGATGTTGAGCGGCACCTGAACTTCAATCAGGAAGAGCATCCGGTTGCGCTTCAGCTCGGCGGTAGCGAGCCTTCCGATCTGGCGCGTTGCGCGAAGCTGGGCGAACAGTGGGGTTACGATGAAATCAACCTGAACTGCGGCTGTCCGTCGGAACGCGTGCAAAAGGGCGCGTTCGGCGCCTGTCTGATGGCCGAATCGACCCTGGTGGCCGATTGTGTCAAGGCCATGCGCGATGCTGTGTCGGTGGATGTTACGGTCAAGCATCGCATCGGGATTGACGCGATTGAAAGCTACGACTTTGTCAGAGATTTCATCGGGGTGGTAGAGCAAGCCGGTTGTCGCACTTTTATCGTTCATGCGCGCAATGCGATCCTGAAGGGCCTCAGTCCGAAGGAAAACCGTGAAATACCACCGCTCAAATACGATGTGGCCTACCAGCTCAAGCGCGATTTCCCGCAGCTGGAAATCATCCTTAATGGCGGCATCACGACACTGGAAGAAATGGATGCCCATCTTGAGCATGTCGATGGCGTGATGATCGGTCGCGAGGCTTATCACAACCCTTACCTGATGGCCGCGTTCGATGCACGATACTACGGTGATGCTTCACCGGCGAAAACACGGGCTGAAGTGGTGCAGGCGATGCTGCCCTACATCAGCGCCCAACTGGGTCGTTACGGCAAGGCGGTGGGCGGTGGGCTGAGGCTCAACAGCATTACGCGCCACATGCTTGGGCTGGTGACCGGCTTGCCGGGCGCGCGCGCCTTTCGGCAGTTGCTGTCCGATTCGACCAAGCTCTCCACGGGCGATCCTGCCATTTTGCTCGAAGCACTGGCAAAGCTGCGCTGAAACTGGCGCCTGCCTACTTTCTTGCTGCACATCAGGGAAGAATGGCCTTGATTTGCTTAAAATTATCCCAAACTTGTTGGGCATGACATTGATGCTGACGCGTCAGGCAATCTGGGAGGACCATGGAAAATCAGAACCGCAAGCAGCAAATGATGGTGTGGTATGTCGCGATGGCGATCATCGGCGTCCTTTTTTTTCGCGCGTTTTATCAGGACTGGCAATCTGTCGAGCCGATGCCATACAGCGAATTTCTGGTGCAGCTTGAGGCCAGGAATGTGAAGGAGGTTGCCGTTTATGGCGAGCAAATTCGCGGTGAGCTGATCAGGCCGGGCGCCGATGGCAAGAAGCAGTTCACCGTTACGCGTGTTGACAACCGGCTGGCAGAGATTCTGGCCAGTCATGGCGTGAAGTTCACGGGGGTTATCCAGAGCACCTATGTGCGCGACATTCTTGGCTGGATCATCCCGACCGCGCTGTTTTTCGGCTTATGGATGTTTTTGATGCGGCGCATGGCCGAAAAGGGTGGCGGTCTGGGTGGCGGCTTCATGTCGATCGGCAAGAGTAATGCCAAGGTGTATGTCGAGAAGGATATCGGCGTCACTTTCGACGATGTGGCAGGTGTGGATGAGGCCAAGGAGGAATTGAAGGAGGTTGTCGGGTTCCTGCGTGATCCGGCGTCCTATGGGCGCCTGGGGGCACGCGTGCCGCACGGCATCCTGCTGGTCGGGCCGCCGGGCACCGGCAAGACCTTGCTGGCGCGAGCGGTTGCGGGTGAGGCAGGCGTGCCCTTCTTTTCGATCAACGGTTCCGAGTTTGTTGAAATGTTTGTCGGCGTTGGCGCCGCGCGGGTGCGCGATCTGTTCGAGCAGGCGCGCAAGCAGGCGCCGGCGATCATCTTTATCGATGAGGTCGATGCGCTTGGCAAGGCGCGCGGCAGCTTCGGTCTTGGCGGACACGATGAAAAGGAGCAGACGCTCAACCAGTTGCTGGCGGAACTCGACGGTTTCGATTCTGCGTCAGGACTGGTGTTGCTGGCCGCAACCAACCGGCCGGAAATTCTTGACCCCGCCCTGTTGCGCGCGGGACGATTCGACCGGCAAATCCTCGTGGATCGACCCGACAAGAAAGGGCGCATCCAGATTCTTGATGTTCACCTGAAGAAGGTTAAGCTATCTGCTGATGTCGACCGCGAGCAGGTAGCGGCGCTGACGCCCGGTTTTTCCGGCGCGGATCTGGCGAATCTCGTCAATGAAGCGGCCGTGCTGGCGACGCGGCGCAACCATTCGTTCGTCACGCTCGATGATTTCACCGGCGCCGTTGAGCGCATCGTCGCCGGGCTCGAGAAGAAGAACCGCCTGATCAATCCGATGGAGCGCGAAGTGGTTGCGTATCACGAGATGGGGCATGCTCTGGTGTCGATCAGTTTGCCGGGCAGCGAGACGGTACACAAGGTGTCGATTATCCCGCGCGGCATCGGTGCGCTGGGTTACACCATCTCGCGCCCGACCGAAGATCGCTACCTGATGACGCAGGAAGAACTGGAGCGCAAGATGTCAGTGCTGCTTGCCGGTCGCGCTGCCGAGCAACTCACCTTCGGGCGGATCACGACTGGTGCGGCCGACGATCTGGTGCGGGTATCGGAAATTGCGCGCAGCATGGTAACGCGTTATGGCATGAGCAAAAAACTCGGCCAGCTTGCTTATGAGAACGGCAACCAGGGCTTTCTCGGACAGCAAGGCGCGGTTCCGCCGGAATTCCGCAGTTATTCCGAGGACACGGCGAAAGAAATCGACGAAGCCGTACGCGAAATCGTCGATGCGGCGTACCAGAAAGCTTTTTCCATCCTCAAGGAAAAGCAGGCGGTGCTCGAACTGGGTGCGAAGAAGCTGCTGGAGAAAGAAACTTTGACGGAGGACGAGGTTCTTGAGATAGCGAAAGGGTAAACGATGGATTACATGCCGTTGCTCGCAATCGCAATTGAAGAAGCCAGGCAAGGCCTGGCCGAGGGTGGCGTGCCGGTTGGCGCGGCGCTGTTCGATGCCGACGGACGAGTGCTGGGGCGCGGGCACAACCGCCGCGTGCAGGAAGGCGATCCGTCGATTCATGGCGAGACAGACGCCTTCCGCAAGGCCGGACGCCAGCGGACCTACCGTGACAAGATGCTGGTAACGACACTCGATCCCTGCTGGTATTGCAGCGGCCTGATCCGCCAGTTCAACATCGGTACGGTGATAATCGGAGAGTCCGTGAACTT
>CAZAWA010000019.1:0-29821 GCA_964488675.1 uncultured Oxalobacter sp.
AGCTTTGAAGATCACGGCCCTGAACTCGACTTGTCCAAACCGTTTGTACGTATGACCATAGTCGAAGCGATCAACAAGTATACGCCACACTACACCCGTAAACAGTTGAATGACGCAGCATTTTTGCAAAGGGAAGTAAAGCGCTTTGGCGCAAAGCCGCACGCATCGGCCGGGCTGGGCACGCTGCAACTGGCGCTGTTCGAAGAAACCGCCGAAGCTCGCCTGTGGGATCCGACTTACATCATCGATTATCCGGTTGAAGTCTCTCCTCTCGCGCGCGCATCCGACACCCGCCCCGGCATCACGGAACGCTTCGAACTGTTCATCGTAGGCCGCGAAATCGCCAACGGCTTCTCCGAGCTGAATGACGCCGAAGATCAGGCCGCACGCTTTATGGCGCAGGTCGAGGCAAAGGACGCCGGCGACGAGGAGGCGATGTACTACGACGCCGACTACATCCGCGCATTGGAATACGGCATGCCCCCAGCAGGGGGGTGCGGCATCGGCATCGACCGACTGATCATGCTGCTGACAGACTCACCCAACATCCGTGATGTGATTTTGTTCCCCCACCTGCGCCGCGAGGACTGATAAACTGGGGATCGGCAAGCGGTACTTGGGCAAAATGGAATTTCAAGCTTCGCCTGTCCTGCTGTATGATTGGCGCATGAATCGCTATCGCCACAGTTATCTAGCTGCGCTTCTCGCCTGGCTGGCCATGGCCAATGCTGCCTTCGCGCAGGAAAAACTGAACCAAGCCTCTTTTGGGACTGGCTTTCTGGTTGACGGTGACGGCCATTTTGTCACGGCGCACCACAACATCAAGGACAAGGATCAGGTTCTGGTCGGTCCAATCGGTTCTGCAGGCAGCAACCGTTTTGTTGTCGCGCAAATTGTCAGGGTCGACGCTGCAAAGGACCTGGCACTGCTGAAAACAAAATTGACTGGCAAACCGCTACGCATCACGCCGTGGAATCAGGTGCCAATCGGACTGGAAGTCTATGCCATCGGTTACCCGCAAATCCGTATCCAGGGAATTTCGCGCAAAATCACGCAAGGGATCATCAACGGTGATCGTACCGAAACAGGTGACGCAGGTTACTTCCAGTTCAGTGCCGAAATCCAGAAGGGTAATTCCGGCGGACCACTGCTGGCCCCTGACGGCTCGGTAATCGGGGTTGTGCGCGCGAAATTGAACGCGCTTTCCATTGCGGAGAAAACCAAGGATTTGCCGCAGAATGTGAACTACGGCATCAAATCTTCAACACTGCTTGCATTTTTGAAGGAAAGCGGCTTGCCTGTAAGCACCAATACGCTGAACCTGCAGATCAAAATGCGGCCCTATGAAATTTACAGGCAGGCGTCCGCTTCGGTGTATTTCGTAATTTCTCGAAATAAATCCACCGCCACACCCGACGGCATCCAGATCACCCCCAAGCCCTGAGGCTGCCATGGGGCGTGCGGCCTTTAGGTTGTAATCTATTTCTTCCCCGGCCTTTTATTTTTCTTCACCTTCTTGATCGCATCCATGGCTAGCAGGCGGGCCGTCGTGGATTTTCGTACCCGAACGAGACGAATGGCAAAGTAGGCGTAAGTGACAAGAAACAGAACGATGGCGCCAATGGCAGTCCACATCGCCATCTTGCCCTGCATCACCTGCCAGCCGACAAACGACAGGCAGATGGCGTTCAGAAGGGAAACCACCAGCAGGGCGTTTCTGCTCCAGACATAGTCACGGTCACGGCGCAAGCCTTCGCGCAGGCGCTTTTGTTGTTCGGGTGGCAGATCGTAAATACTCATGATGATCAGGCCTCTTTCGCCTTCGGTTGTGATTTTACAACCTGCATCGCCGTTGCAATCAGGCCACTGATGTCACCCAGGTTTGCCGGAATGATTATCGAATTGTTGGTCTTTGCAAGCTTGGAAAATGCCGCCACATACTGTTCAGCAACCTTGAGGTTAACCGCATCGCTTCCGCCTGGCTCCTGGATCGCTCCGGCTACCATGCGCAAGGCATTGGCGGTTGCCGTGGCGATCGCCACAATCGCTGTGGCCTCGCCTTCTGCGTTGTTGATGGCAGCGCGCTTCTCACCTTCTGACTTGGCTATGGCCGCCTCCCTTGCGCCGGTCGCAATGTTTATCTGCTCTTGCATGCGCCCCTCCGACGCTGCAATCAATGCGCGTTTTTCGCGTTCGGCGGTAATCTGGGCCTGCATCGCGTGCAGAATTTCACGCGGCGGGGTCAAATCCTTGATTTCGTAGCGCAGCACCTTGACGCCCCAATTTTCCGCCGACTCATCGATCGCGCTAACGACACTGATGTTGATATGGTCGCGCTCCTCGAAAGTCTTGTCGAGTTCCATCTTGCCGATCACGGAACGAAGCGTAGTTTGCGCCAGTTGCGTAATAGCCTGAATGTAGTTCGACGAGCCATAGGAGGCGCGCATGGCATCGGTGATCTGGAAATAAAGAATGCCATCCACCTGCAACTGCGTGTTGTCACGCGTGATGCAGACCTGTGATGGCACATCAAGCGGTATTTCCTTCAGTATATGTTTGTATGCAATGCGGTCAATGAATGGGATCACGATATTCAAGCCGGGCCCCAAAGTGGCGTGATACTTGCCGAGGCGCTCAACTACCCATGCATGCTGCTGTGGCACAACATTTACCGTCTTGAAGACGAAAACGATCGCGAGGATAAAAATGACGAAAGCAAGACCTGCGGAACTGAACATGGAATTCCTCCTTTGGTTAGCCTGATACGAAAAATCACATCCGGGAGCGCCGTGGCTATTGCGGTGCGCTAGCGACGATCAAACGACTGCCTCTAATTTCATTGATCGTGAAGACGCCCGGATTTGAAGCTTGACCCGCCTCAAGTTCAACATCCCACATCGCACCGCGATACATCACCCGTGCAACATTTCTGCCGCCACCGCCAACCTGCCATTCGTTGACAACCAAAGTCTGGCCAATGTCGAGCAAAACATTTCGGTCGCGCGTAACATCGACCTTTTTCGTGGTTCCAAGCTTGCTTTTGCGCAGGGCATAAGTCGCAATTGCACCCATGACGGCCGCGACAATCAACTGTAAAGACATGTCAGCGCCAAACCATGCCGCAACGGCGCCAGCGGCGAGGCCAACGCCAATCATGAGGAGATAAAAGGTTCCCGTGAAGATTTCGAGAATCACCACCAAGCCTGCAGCAACAAGCCAGATCGTCCAGTCACTCATATGCCTGCCTTCCTTGGTTCGCTAGTTTGTTTTGGCAAGATTCTGCCATGTTTTGATGACCGAATCCGGATTCAGAGACATGGATTCAATCCCCTCCTTCACCAACCACTGCGCAAAATCCGGCCGATCTGATGGCCCCTGACCGCAGATGCCGACATATTTCCCCTGCGCACGACAGGCTGCAATTGCCTTTGAAATCAGTGCCAGAACTGCCGGATCGCGTTCGTCGAAATCGGCCGTCAGCAGTTCCATGCCTGCATCGCGGTCAATGCCGAGTGTGAGCTGGGTCAAATCGTTGGATCCAATCGAGAACCCGTCAAAATTTTCGAGAAACTGATCGGCCAGAATCGCATTTGATGGCACCTCGCACATCATGATCAGGCGCAAGCCGTTTTCGCCGCGCTTCAAACCGAGCGTCGCGAGCAAATCTACCACTCGCCTCGCCTGTTGCAGAGTCCGAACAAATGGAATCATGATCTCAACATTGGTCAACCCCATCTCGTCGCGCACGCGCTTCATGGCGATGCATTCCATCTCGAAGGCTGCAGCAAATTCATTCGATAGATAACGCGCTGCGCCACGGAAGCCCAGCATCGGATTTTCCTCTTCCGGCTCGTAACGCGATCCGCCCATCAGCTTTCGGTATTCGTTCGTCTTGAAGTCGGACAAGCGCACAATCACCGGTTTGGGCCAGAATGCGGCGGCTATAGTGGCGACGCCTTCTGCCAGTTTATCAATGAAGAATGCGCGCGGTGATGCGTGGCCGCGTGCCAGCGATTCGATCGCCACCTTCAGGTGATCATCGACCTTCGGGTACTCCAGAACTGCCTGCGGGTGAACCCCGATGCTGTTGATGATGAACTCAAGGCGCGCCAAACCAACACCAGAATTCGGGATGGATCGCAGGACGAACGCCAGTTCCGGGTTGCCGACATTCATCGCAATTTTCACCGGGATGTCTGGCAATTCACCCACGCTTTCATTCAACACCTCGGTTTCCATCAAGCCTTCGTAGATCCTGCCCTCATCTCCCTCTGCGCAGGAGACTGTCACCATCATGCCATCGGCCAGCACATCCGTTGCATCACCACAACCGACCACGGCAGGAACCCCCAGTTCTCGTGCCACGATGGCGGCATGACAGGTCCGACCGCCGCGATTCGTGACAATGGCAGCAGCTCGCTTCATCACAGGCTCCCAGTTCGGATCGGTAATGTCTGCAACCAGAATGTCGCCCTGCTGCACACGATCCATTTCCTCCGGATTCTTGATCACCCGCACCGGCCCAGCACCGACCTTTTGCCCGATCGCACGGCCAACAGCAAGCACTTTGCCGCCACTCTTGACCCGGAATGTGCTTTGCCTGTCACCTGCCTTCTGCTGCGACTTGACCGTCTCCGGACGAGCCTGAAGGATGTACAGCTTGCCGTCGCTGCCGTCCTTACCCCACTCTATGTCCATGGGGCGACCGTAATGCCTTTCAATTGTTACCGCAAAATTTGCAAGCTCAACGACTTCCATGTCCGACAGCGAATAGCGGTTGCGCAACTCTGCAGACACTTCAACTGTCCTGACAGATTTTCCGGCACCCGCCTCGCCCGAATATTCCATCTTGGTCAGTTTGGAGCCGATATGCCGTCGGACAATCGGCGACTTGCCTTTTTGAAGCATCGGCTTGTGCACGAAAAACTCGTCCGGATTGACAGCCCCCTGCACCACGGACTCTCCCAGGCCATAGCTGGAGGTGATGAACACCACATCCTCAAAGCCGGATTCGGTGTCGATAGTGAACATGACGCCGGCAGCGCCAATATCGGAACGAACCATGCGCTGCACGCCAGCAGAGAGCGCAACTTCTTCATGCTTGAAGCCGCGATGCTCGCGATACGAAATGGCACGATCATTGTAGAGCGAGGCAAAAACCTGCTTTATCGCCTCAAGAATATGGTCGAGACCAACGACATTAAGATAGGTTTCCTGCTGGCCGGCGAAAGAAGCGTCCTCCAGATCCTCAGCCGTTGCAGATGAGCGAACAGCAAACGACATCTCCGCGGATGAATCCAGGAGCAGGCGCTGGTATGCGTTGGTAATTTCCTGTCGCAATCTTGGTTGAATCGGGGTGTCAAGCACCCACTGACGGATCACCGCTCCGGCTTCAGCCAAGGCCCTCACATCGCCTGGATCCCGGGAAGCCAGACGGTTGGCAATGCGCTGCGCCAGCGTCTGTTCGCCATCGGATCGGTACTCAAGAAAATCCCGAAATGCCTGCGCCGTCGTGGCAAACCCGCCCGGCACGCGAACCCCTTCGCTGGCAAGTTGGCTGATCATTTCTCCGAGGGAGGCATTCTTGCCGCCGACGATGGGAACATCTGACATTCGCAATTGCTCAAACGGGAGAACATAGGCAGAAGGCGAAACACTGCGCGTCACGGCCATAGCCATGGTTTCCTCTTGAAAAATTTTATCAATTTCCAGTGCCCCAATTTGGGTCCAGTAATCATCTGCTTGTCATTTTACATTGATATAAACCTACCCTCCCAGAAATGAAATAGCCCGGTTTGCAAGAACCGGGCTGATGAATTTTAAGAAGCATAGAGATGCATCATGCAGATGCCGCTGCTATGCCGGGAATGAATCTCATGCGGGGTGGCTCCAGCGAAGCAGATCCCTCGCCGCTGGAAGGGACTCCGGCACCCTTCGCCATTTCCTTATGCATTGCATTGCCCAACTTGAAGATATTCACCGCCTCAACCAGCTGTTTTACCTGCTCTTGCAACGACAAAGTTGACGCTGCCGCTTGCTCAACCAGTGCAGCATTCTGTTGTGTTACCGAATCCATGTTCGATACAGCTGCGCCGATGTGTTCAATACCTTCCACCTGCTCCTGAATTGCGGCGTTTATCGACCCCATAATGTCAGTTACACGGCGAACGCTGTTAACGACTTCGTTCATTGTGGCGCCAGCTTCATTAACCAGCTTGCTACCAGCATCGACTTTTATCACTGAATCGTCGATCAATTCCTTGATTTCCCTGGCAGCAGTCGCCGACCTTTGTGCAAGGTTGCGCACTTCGGATGCGACGACGGCAAAGCCCCTCCCCTCGTCTCCGGCTCTTGCCGCTTCCACGGCAGCGTTCAGTGCCAGAATGTTTGTCTGGAATGCAATTCCATCAATCACCGTGATGATGTCGACAATTTTTCTGGATGATGCGTGAATCGATCCCATCGTATCGACCACTTGAGCAACAACCGCCCCTCCTCGGGATGCAATGTCTGAGGCTGACATTGCCAACTGGTTTGCCTGCCGGGTGTTTTCGCCACTTTGACGGACTGTTCCGGTCAACTCCAGCATCGTTGATGTTGCCTCTTCCAGCGAACTCGCCTGTCGTTCGGTGCGTGATGAAAGATCCATGTTGCCGTTGGCGATCTCTGCCGACGCTGCCGCTATCACATCGGTTCCTGTTCTTACTTTGCCGACTATGCTGGCAAGACTGTCTCGCATCGTCTTGATCGCATACAGCAAGCTGGAGTGATCGTTTGTTCTGGTCTTGATCTCAACCGACAGATCGCCATCGGCAATATGTCTTGCAATATCCGCCGCATATTTTGGCTCACCGCCCAACTGACGAACCAGCCTGCGGGAAATAAATGTGGCCGCTGTGATGCTAATCAAAATCGCCGCCGCGCTAATAGCGATCAGCAAAAAACTGCCGTAACGAAAGCTGTTTTCGATCGAAGATGCAGATTTGTCGATTTGGGTCTTTTGGAAATCGAGAACATTGTTTACGCTCTGCACATAGGCATTTAGAGCCGGTTTCATGCCGGTCTCGAGAACATGATTGGCTTCGACAAGATTGCCGCGATCCTTGGCCTTGAACACCGTGTTCCGAGCATTGATATACGCAGACCGCCTTTCTGCAACAACAAGAAACAGTTGAAACTCCTCCTCCTCCTTTCTCAACTGATCAAGGCTCTTCTGGATTGCGGTGATTTCCGTGCTGGTGCTGGAAATTGTCTTGCGATAATAGTCCTGTTCATCTGGGTCAGTGCTTTTCGTCAGAGCGACTGTGCGGATGCTGTTGGCAGTGGTTGCGTTCAGCCACTTGGCCGCCAGGCGTTCCTTGTGCATGGCTTCCTTCACCATGAAGTCAGTGGCGCCGCCCGCTTCCTTCAGGCGCCAGATGCCAATGCCCGTAATCAGCATCATCAGCAGCAAAACAAGAGAAAAGCAAATGGCAAGCTGTGTGCCAATTTTCATGTTTTTCATGTTCACCCCCCGTGGAATTGAGGCAGTAAAACGCGCGCGCGAGAAGTTGCCTTGCGCGGCAATGTGTGAGTGCAATGGCGTCAGACAGGTTCGGGAAAGAATTTATCAGCACACAATGCCGCTATGGCAACCCGCTGCATTTTGCGGCACCCGCGCCTGATAAATGTCAAATGAATTATGATCTGACCGATAACGGTCACGATTTCCTTATTACTAATTGCAATTTGAATGCGAACGAACCATGCCAACAACCCAACCCATTTCCGAGGCTGCCCGCACTGTCTTCATCGTGTCCGACGGCACCGGCATCACAGCGGAAACTCTCGCACACTCGATACTGACCCAGTTTAATTTGCAATTTAGAAAAATCCGTCTGCCCTTCATTGATACGGCCGAAAAGGCACACGATGTGGTCAAGGCCATCAATGAGATCCACCGGACGCACAACCATCGTCCAATCGTCTTCTCCACTCTGGCCAAGCTGGCGTTTTCGAGCATCGTCCGCCAATCGCATGCCTTGCACTTTGATCTAATTCAAACTTTCGTCGCTCCGCTCGAAGAAGAACTTGGCATAAAGGCAGCAAGGGCCATTGGCCTGAGCCACAAAAGCGCCGACAGCGAGGAATACACCGACCGCATCGACGCGATCAACTTTTCCCTGGCGCACGATGATGGACAGTCGCACAAGAATCTGGCCAATGCCGATGTGATCCTTGTCGGCGTTTCGCGCTCGGGCAAGACGCCGACCAGCCTGTACCTCGCAATGCAGTACGGGATCCGCGCGGCAAACTACCCGCTAATCCCCGAAGACTTCGAGCGCAACCACCTGCCATCGGCGCTGCTGCCCTACAAGGACAAGCTGTTTGGCCTTAGCATCAACCCGGAAAGACTGGCGGCGATCCGCAACGAACGGCTGCCCAACAGTCAATATGCATCACTGGAAAATTGCCGAAAAGAAGTGCGCGCAGCAGAAATGATGATGCAGAAAGAAGGCATCCGCTGGCTCTCGTCAACCACAAAATCCATCGAGGAAATTGCGACCGCCATCATGCAGGCAGTCCGGCTGGAAAAACGCATCACCTGAATTGTTGACGCAACGCAACCGCATCTCTGCACCCCTCTCCCGTCGGCAGGGGAGCGGGAACAGGGGGGGAAATCGCGGATACCTCATGTCTGTTGAATGACTGCTCGGCCAATGTTTCTGCTGGCCAATTTATTTCGAGGGTATAAACCGATTCTCAACACCCGCATAAAACACCACCAGCCTCGCCGGCACCCGGCCAACATTGCGCCCGATGTGCGGTGTATTCACCACCTCTGCCAGCACATCGCCCGCCTGCAGGCGCTTGATCCGTCCATCCTTCAGCATGACTTCGAGCGTCCCTTCCAGCATCACTGCGAATGAGGGTACGCTGTGGGCATGCCAACCGGTATCAGCCCCGGGAGCAATTTCGACCCGCATGGCGCTCACCTCGGCTTTGCCCTGCGGATAGGCTATCGACTGTCCGTCCCAGGTAGTCGTGGTTTTGAGCAACGGAACCACCTTCACAGCGTCGCTGGCTTCCAGCGCCACAGAGTTAACACAAAAGCAACACGCAGCAACAACAAACAGGGTTAATTTACGCAGCATTTTCATAAGCATGGTTTACACATATCGAGTGGGAGTAATAGAATTACTGGCTTTTTGCCTTTGTTTGCGCCACAACTTCACAGGGTCTATTTCATGTCTAAAGTTAAATTCTACTCCGGGGAGCAAGTTCCCCTCGAAATGCACAAGGTGCGTATCGTCCAGAAACTGGATCTGGTACCCATCGACCGCCGCCTGCAAGCCGTCAAGGAAGCAGGAAACAACACCTTCCTGCTGAAAAACCGCGACATTTTCCTCGACATGCTGACCGATAGCGGCGTCAATGCAATGAGCGATCAGCAACTGGCTGCAATGATGGTCGCCGACGACAGCTATGCCGGTTCGGAGTCGTACACCAGGCTGGAAGAAAAAATCCAGGAGCTCTTTGGCACCGAATATTTCCTGCCGGTGCATCAGGGCCGTGCTGCAGAAAACATTATCTCGAAAGTGTTCGTCACGCCCGGTTCGTTCGTACCGATGAACTACCACTTCACGACCAGCAAGGTGCATGTCGTGATCAACGGCGGCACAGTCGAGGAATACATCACCGAGGAGGGCCTGAAATTTAACAGCGACAACCCGTTCAAGGGCAACATGGACACGGTCGCACTGCAGAAACTGATCGACCGCGTCGGCGCAGACAAGATCGCTTTCGTCCGCATGGAGACCGGCACCAACCTGATCGGCGGTCAGCCGCACTCGCTCGCCAACCTGCGTGAAGTCAGCGGCATCTGTCGCAAGAACGGCATCCTGCTGGTATTTGACTCCAGCCTGCTGGCTGACAATCTGTACTTCATCAAAACGCGCGAAGAAGCCTGCAAGAACATGAGCATCCGCGAAATCACGCGCGAAATCAGTGACCTGTGCGATATCAGCTACTTCTCGGCACGCAAGCTTGGTTGCGCGCGCGGTGGCGGCATCTGCACCAACAACCGCGAAGCCTACATGAAGATGCGCGAACTGGTCACGCTGTACGAAGGCTTCCTGACCTACGGCGGCATGTCGATCCGTGAAGTCGAGGCACTGACTGTCGGTCTCGAAGAAACCATGGACGAGGACATGATCAGCCAGGGCCCGCAATTCATCGAGTTCATGGTGAATGACCTGCACAGCAAGGGCGTGCCGGTGATCACGCCGGCCGGCGGCCTCGGCGCGCACATCAATGCTGGCGCCTTCCTGTCGCATGTGCCGCAAAACGAGTACCCGGCCGGCGCGCTGGCGGCAGCGCTGTACTTGGTCGCTGGCGTGCGCGGCATGGAGCGCGGATCGGTGTCCGAGCAGCGCGAACCGGATGGCACGGAAATCTACGCGAACATGGAATTGCTGCGCCTGGCATGCCCACGCCGCGTGTTTACGATGTCGCAACTGAAATTCGTCAACGACCGCCTGGTGTGGCTGTACGAAAACCGCAACCTGATCGGCGGCCTGAAGTTCGTCGAGGAACCGAAGGTACTGCGCTTCTTCTTCGGCAAGCTCGAAGGCACTTCAGACTGGCACGAAAAGCTGGTGGCGAAATTCAAGGCGGACTTCGGCGACAGCTTGTAATCTCTACCCTGCTTTGCAAAAAGGCGCGGATATTCCGCGCCTTTTTTAATGCCCAGACTAATAACGCGTCGCGTTATTATTTGGCCCGAAAACGGCCTGGAAGGCTGGCATTCAGCCTAAAAATGCTGTTCTTGCATAAGATATAGGCAGTTTTTCGCCAAAAATGTGTGGTTTTTATGGGAGTATAGTAGTAAAACCAGCGGGCACCCATTAACCATGCGCCGGATAAAAAATGCTCCTGGGGAGTATGCTATTTTTGCCGCGCAAGTTGGCGCACCTGCTCAAACAGGCAAACCGCCGCGCAAGCAGCAACATTGAGCGATTCCATCGCGCCCCTGTGAGGAATCGCCACCGTCCCGCTCGCCACCGCCAGCAAGGATTCCGACACTCCCTGCCCCTCATGACCGAACAGCCACGCCAGGGGCTGGCGCAGATCGGCGTCGTAAACCATCCGGGTAGCGTGCGAACTGGTTGCCAGCACTGGCACAGAACTTGAACGGATCAGCCCCTCCAGTTCGGCATTCTCGTAAATTCGCAGCAGGAAATGCGCCCCCATGCCTGCTCGCAAAACGCGCGGCGACCACGCAAGCGCAGTGCCTGCGCTGCAATAGACTGCTCTGATGCCGACTGCTGCTGTGCTGCGCAGGATCGACCCGAGGTTGCCCGGATCCTGCACCTGATCCAGCAGCACCGCACTCTCCGTCAGTCTTGCTGGCGGCGGCGGCTGCGGCACCGCTATCAGAAACAGGATGCCGGCACCATTTTCAACCTGACTCAATGGCTTGTACAGTACATCCGGCAGCACGATCGCCTGCGCCGCCATCGCCTTGCCGCGCGCTATGATTTCCGCCACTTCGGGCTGTGCCGAAGCAGATTCGCTCACAACACACATGAGAGGCGCGCCAAGCTGCTGCAAGTACGCATCGCACAGATGGACGCCGTCGAGCAGCGAACGGCCCGCCTTGCGCCGCGCCTGCGAACTGATCGCCAGGCGTTTCAGATCCTTGTACAGCGCATTGTCGCGGGAGGTGATCGATTTCATTTTGCCGCCCCCGAAACCAGCAGCGCGCGCACCGGCCCGTACGACTTGCGATGCACCGGCGACACGCCATGCTCCCGCAGCCGATCCAGATGCAGCGGGGTCGGATAACCTTTGTGCCGGTCGAACGCATATTGCGGATATTGCGCGTGCATCTGCGAACAGACCGCATCGCGCGCGGTTTTTGCAAGAATCGATGCCGCCGAAATCGCCGCAACCTTCGAGTCGCCCTTGACGATCGCCTCTGCGCGAACTGGCATCACCGGACACCGGTTGCCATCGATCAGCGCCAACGATGGCACGACCTTCAGGCCATCGACCGCGCGCCGCATTGCAAGCATGGTCGCCTGCAAGATATTGAGTTCGTCAATTTCAGCCTCGGAGCAGTACGCGATCGACCAGGCCAGCGCATGTGTCCTGATTTGCGCCGCGAGCAGGTCGCGCTTTGCTTCGGTGAGTTTTTTCGAATCCCGCAAACCGCCGATCGGATTGGCAGGATCAAGAATCACCGCTGCCGCATAGACCGGTCCCGCCAGCGGCCCACGACCGGCTTCATCGACGCCGCACATGAGCTCATCGCGCCAGGCTTCGCCGCACAACGGCAGGGTCAGGTTCGATGTCATGGCTTGCGCATGACATCGAGCACCACCTGCGCGCTTTCCTGCGCGGTGTTGCGCAGCAGCGCGTGGTGCATGTCGGTGAACCGCTGCCGCAATGCTTCACGGCGCGGCGCGTCTTCAAGTTGGCACCAAATCGCATCGGCCAAGGCCAGCGGCGTGGCCGCATGCTGCAGCAATTCCGGCACGATAGTTTCGTTCGCAAGGATGTTGGGCAGGCCAACCCAAGGCAGGTAACTCATGTGGCGCAGCACCTCCCACGACGCACGCATCATCTTGTAAGCAATCACCATCGGCTTTTTGTGCAGTGCAACTTCCAGCGTCGCCGTGCCGGAAGCGACCAGCACCGCATCCGCCGCCGCCATCGCCGCATGCGACTGCCCGTCTATCACGCGCAGCGCCACATCACTCAATCCCGCCTGCGCAATCAAGTCGTCGAAATAAAGGCGTTGCCTCTCTCCGGCCATCGGCACGACGAATTGAATTGAAGGATCGCGCTGTGCCAGCAACTTCGCCGCGCCGACAAATGCTGCGGCGTTGTATTTCAGCTCCGACATACGGCTGCCAGGCAGAATTGCAACAACCGTCGCATCCGGCGTCACGCCCAACTTCAGCCGCGCAGCCGAAATATCCGGCGCCATCGGGATCACTTCAGCCAGCGGATAGCCGACATAGGTGGCGGGGATGCCCGCATTGCGGTAGATCGCCTCCTCGAACGGGAACACCACCAGCATGTGCGAAACGGCCTTCGCAATTTTCCTGATACGGCCACCACGCCATGCCCAGATCGACGGACTGATGAAATGCACGGTCGGAATGCCCGCCTGCTTCAACTGCATTTCAAGGCCGAGGTTGAAGTCCGGCGCATCGACACCGACGAAAACGGCTGGCCGTTCTTTCAGCAAACGGTCTCGCAGAGCGGTCTGGATGCCTTTGATCTCGCGGTAATGAAGTACGACCTCGAACAGTCCGCGCACGGACAGCTTTTCCATCGGCCAGTCGCTGACAAAACCGTACGCGGCCATTTTCGGACCACCGATGCCATGCATCAGCGCATCAGGCATTTGTGGCCGCAAAGCGGAGAGCATGCGACTGGCAAGCAGGTCGCCGGAAGCTTCCCCGGCGACCATCGCGATGGAAAGCTTATCTGACGATGCCACGCGTCACACCATCGAGGAAGGTGCGCATCAGATTGAGGTGTATTGCCGACTCTTCCGATTTTGCCTCTTCGCTGGCCAACTCGGCCTTTGCCTGCTCCAGCGTCAGGCCGGAGCGGAACAGCAGCTTGTAGGCATTGCGAATATCCGAAATTTGCTGCGGCGAGAAACCGCGACGGCGCAAGCCCTCGCTGTTGATGCCATGCGTCGCAGCAGGCTGCCCGGAGGCCATCACGAAGGGCATGAGATCCTGCGACAACCCTGTGCCAAAGGCGGTCATTGCATGCGCACCCACCTGGCAGTGCTGATGGATCAAGGTGGCGCCACCCAGAATAACCCAGTCGCCAATCCGGACATGCCCGGCCAGGGTTGAATTGTTCGCAAAAATCGTATTGCTCCCGATCTGGCAGTCATGCGCCACATGCACATAGGCCATGATCCAGTTGTCGTTGCCAATTCGTGTGACGCCTTCATCCTGCGCGGTGCCAGTGTTGAAAGTGCAGAATTCACGAACCGTGTTACGGTCGCCGACAACAAGTTGTGTTGGTTCCCCTGCGTATTTCTTGTCTTGCGGCGAGCCTCCAATTGAGGAAAACTGGTAAAAAATATTGTCGCAGCCGATGGTCGTATGTCCGTTGATGACAACATGCGGCCCAATACGCGTACCGGCTCCGACTTTTACATTCGGCCCGATGATCGAATAGGCGCCAACCTCTACCGAACTGTCAAGCTCCGCCCCCGGATCGACCAGGGCGGTCTGATGGATATTCGCCATGCTGTCAAATCCCCTTGCTGGCGTCGGCAACACTTCGTATCGTGCACATCAGTTCGGCTTCGACCGCAAGTTGCCCGTCAACCGACGCCGTTGCCTTGTACTTCCAGACACCGCGCGAGCTGCGCAGCACCTCCACTTCCATCTTCAACTGGTCACCCGGTTCGACTGGGCGTTTGAAACGCGCATTGTCGATACCGGCGAAATACACGACCGAACTTTCGTCCGGCTTGATGCCCATCGTCAGAAAGGAAAGAACTGCCGCTGTCTGCGCCATCGCCTCGATCATCAGCACGCCCGGCATCACCGGCCGGTGCGGAAAGTGACCGTTGAAAATTTCCTCGTTGATGGTCACATTCTTGATCGCAGTGATTCGCTTGCCATGCTCCCAGTCCAGCACACGATCGACCAGCAGGATCGGGTAACGGTGCGGCAGGTACTGGCGAATTTGATGGATGTCGAGCATTTTCATGATTGGTCTTCTGTAAGAGTTTTTATCGTTTTTTCGAGTTCTCTGACCCGTTCGCGCAACGAGTCCAGATTGCGCGTCACTGCGGCCGTTTTCTGCCACTCCTCGTGCTTCGCCAACGGATAGGAGCCGGCATAATGCCCCGGCTCGTTGATAGAGCGCGAAACATTGCTCGCCGCCGTAACATGAACATTATCGGTTATCGTCAAATGCCCGGCCACGCCGACCGCACCGCCCAGCGTGCAGTGCTTGCCAATGATCGAACTGCCCCCCACGCCGACACAACCGGCCATTGCCGTATGGTCGCCAATGCGGCAATTGTGACCAATCTGAATCTGGTTATCGAGCTTGACGCCGTCACCAATGACGGTGTCGACCAGGGCTCCTCTGTCAACCGTCGTGTTGGCGCCGATCTGGACATCCCTGCCTATCATCACGCGTCCGGTTTGCGGAATCTTGACCCATACGCCACCATCATTGGCCAGACCAAAACCGTCCGAGCCGATCACGGCGCCAGGATAGATGATTCCGTTCTCGCCGATCTCGCAAGCGTCAAGAAACACGACCCTGGGGTACAAACGCGTGTTCGCGCCAATTTTTGCGCCATGGCCAATCACACAGCCAGCGTCGATCTGTACGCCATCCGCAATCACCACATCGGCTTCGATTGTCACATGCGGACCGATTGTTGCGGTAACCGCGATTTGTGCCGTCGGGTCGACACTGGCAGACGGGTGAATGCCCGGCGCAGGCCGAACCCGCTTTTGCTGCTCAAAATACTGCGCCGCCCGCGCGAAGTAGGCATACGGATTGGCGGTAATGATTCGCGCGCCCTGATACGACGCGCCGATGACCTCATCGTCGGCAGGCGAAAGAATCAGTGCCGCAGCGGCGGTTTGCGCCGCTTTGGTTCGAAATTTTGGATTGGACAGGAACGTTATATTGGATGCGTTGGCAGCATCAAGCGGTGCAATGCTGGACACCTCAATATCCGGATTGCCTACTAGCTGCCCACCCAGGCGTTCGACCAATTCTCCCAGTCGAGTGCTCATCGGGTTCCTTGGATTACTTGTTCAACGCCTTGAGCACCTTTTCGGTGATATCAATGCGCGGGCTGACATACACTGCGTCCTGCAATATGATGTCGAATTTTTCGGCTTCGGCGATTTTCTTGATCGCGCTCTGGGCACGATTGACGATCGCGACCGCCTCTTCGTTTTTCCGTTGCGCAAGATCCTGACGGAATGCCCGCTGCTTGCGCTGGAATTCCTGGTCGAGTTCCGCGAGTTCGCGCTGGCGCCTCATGCGATCGGACTCGGCCAGCACGGGCATATCCTTATCCAGCTTGGCGGCCATGCCCTTCAGGCGCTCCGCCATTTCAGCCAATTCCTTGTCGCGGCTGGAAAATTCGCGCTCGATTTTTACTTCAGCCGCCTTGGCTGGTGCTGATTCGCGCATGATGCGCTCGGAAGAGACATGCCCCACTCGGGTTTCCTGAGCCTGAGCCTGAGCCTGTGCGTGAGCCAAAGGAAATAGGCCCAATGCCGCCAAGGCCAAAACTCTGGTAAGGGATAGGGTTTGAGACTTCAAGATGGTTCTCCAATCAAAAATTCAAACAGGCTGGACTTCATCAGAAGCCGGTGCCGATCTGGAACTGGAACGATTGCTTCCGGTCGTTCTCTTTCACATTAAGAGGAACACCATAGCTCATCTTCAGGGGCCCGATGGGAGACTGCCAGCTGATGCCTGCGCCAACAGAGTAACGCAAGTCGCCCAGACGCATTTTTTGATCTTCACGCCAGGCCGAGCCTGCATCAAAGAAGGTAAACCAGCGCAGCGTGCGATCCTTGCCCGCCAAAGTCAGCGGAAACTGGAGCTCGACATTTCCGACAACGCGCCTGTTACCACCAACCGCGACATAATCACCGCCATCAGATTCCATATTGATGCCGCCTGACTCGAAGCCGCGCACCGTGCCCAAGCCGCCGGCGTAATAGTTCTTGAAAATCGGGTAGGGCTTGCCACCCATGCCCTTGCCGTAATCGAGCTGGCCATTCAGCGCGAGCGTGATCGAGCTGGTAAGCGGATAGTAATACTGGTGCTGGTAGGATGCGCGGTAATACTTCATGTCGCCAGCCGGTGACATTTCGAAATTGGCGCGCATTACTTGTCCCATGGTTGGCACCAGCGCGCTATCGCGGCTGTCGCGGGTCCAGCCTACCGTTAACGGAAGTGAGTTGACCGCGACTGAACCAGGATTGGTTCCTCCAAATTGCTCAACAAAATCCTTGTATCGCAAAGGACTGTCGGCAAATGTCTCAACCTTGGTGTTCTCCACGCCAGCACCGAAGAATACTCGATCTTTCTCGGAAAACGGCACACCAAATTTTATATTCGCGCCGATGGTCTGCACCTTGTAGTCTCGCGGATTATCGCCATCGGTATTAATCAAAGGCGGGCGCTGTGTGCGCAAAAATAATTCATAGCTCCTGCTAACGCCGTCATCGGTGAAATAGGGGTTTGTCTGGGACAGCATAACGGTTCGGTAGCGAGAACTGGTGTTGGCTGACAGACCCACTGTGTTGCCGGTACCGGCGAAATTTTCCTGCTGTATCGATGCCGACAGCATGACGCTCTCAGCCTGCGAGTAGCCGGCGCCAAGCGAAACCACGCCAGTGGGTTTTTCCACCACCTTCAGGTTGACATCGACCTGATCACTGGTGCCGGCCACCTCCGGCGTTTCGATGGCCACTTCACTGAAAAAGCCGGTGCGGTCGACACGGTCCCGCGACAGTTTAATTTTCCGGCCGTCATACCAGGCGCCCTCAACCTGCCTGAACTCTCGGCGAATGACCTCGTCGCGCGTCTTGGCGTTGCCCGAAACATTGATTCGCCTGACATAGACGCGCTTGCCTGGATCGACAAATATCGTGAACGCGACTTCCTTTTTTTCGTGGTTCAAACTTGGATATGGATTGACATTCGCAAACGCATAGCCAAAATTTCCCATGTGTTCGGAAATTTTCTTGGTGCTTTGCGTTAATTTTTCGCCGGAAAATACCTCACCTTTTTTGAGTTGCACCAGCTTTTTTATTTCCTCTTCCTGGCCGAGCATTTTCCCTTCAAGTTTCACATCCGAAACCGTGTACTTGTCGCCTTCCTTGATGTTGATGGTGACATAGATGTCCTTCTTGTCCGGCGTGATGGAGACCTGAGTCGACTCGATCTGCATCTCGATATAGCCGCGATTCTGGTAGAACGACTTGACCGACTCGATGTCGGCCGTCAGTTTCTGCTTGGAATACTGGTCGGTTTTGGTGAGCCAGGTCAGCCACCCAGGCGTGGTGAGGCTGATTTGTCGCTGCAACTGACTGTCCGAAAAAGTCTTGTTGCCGACGAAATTGATCTGCTTGATTTTGGCCGCATCGCCCTCAACCACGGAAAAATTAATCGCCACGCGATTTCGCTCCATGGGCGTGACCGTCGTCGTGATCTGAACCGCATACATGCCGCGCGCCAGGTATTGGCGCTTCAACTCCTGCTCCGCGCGATCAAGCAGCGATTTGTCGAAAATCCGCGCCTCGGCCAAACCGATTTCCTTCAACGCCTTGACCAGCACATCTTTTTCAAATTCCTTCATGCCGGCAAATTCGATGCTGGCGACAGCGGGTCGCTCTTCCACAAACACGACCAGCACATTGCCGTCAGCCTCAATTCGCACATCCTTGAAAAAGCCCGTGGCATACAGTGCCTTGATCGCTGCGGCACCCTTCTCATCGTTGAATGTCTCCCCGACGCGAACCGGCAAATAGCTGAATACAGTACCAGCCTCGGTTCGCTGCAAGCCCTCCAGACGAATGTCTTTTACCGTGAAAGGATCCACGGCAAGCGCATATCCCGAACACAGGGCGAAAACAGCGGCGGCGATACTGCGACGACGGAAAGAGGTGGAAAAAATGCGTGCGGGTTGTGGTTTCATGTGCAGTCGTTTCGTTGTCAGTATGCCTGCCTGGCAATTACGAAAATTTAAAAGATCAGCCTGATGATGTCATTGAATATTGCAACCAGCATCAAGGCTGCCAGCATGGCCAAACCGACTCGTTGCGCCATCTTGCTTGCGCGCTCGGAAACCGGCCGACCGGTCAGAACCTCCACGGAATAATACAGCAAAAGCCCCCCATCCAGAACAGGAATGGGCAGTAAATTCATTACGCCAAGACTGATGCTGATGAAGGCAATGAAACTCAGGTAACTGATGGTGCCAACCCGGGCGGTTTGCCCAGCGTAGTCGGCAATGGTAATCGGCCCGGAAATATTCTTCCAGGAAACTTCTCCGATTATCATCTTGCTTAGCATTTTGATTGAAATGACTGCCGTGTCCCAGGTTTTTTGTATGGCCTTCAACGAGGCAGGAATGAAAGACTCGCGGGAAATGACCGTTTCCGGACGCAAGGCAACTTCGGCCATGATCTTTCCGACTGCCTGATTCCTGGAGGTATCGGAGTCAGGCGTGACGGGCAATTCCAGCTTTTGCCCTTCGCGTAACACACTCAGGTTCAGGGGCTTGCCGGGCGATGCACGAACGATTTCAACAAAATCCAGTCCGTCAATAACGGGTTTCCCGTCTACTGCGACGACAAAATCACCCTCCAGTAGCCCTGCCCTCATGGCCGGCCCTTCCGGAACGACCTTGCCCAATTGCGCCGGCGGCCTCGCCATCGTTATGCCTATCTTGCGCAAAAAATCCTTCTCCAGATCTCCGGCCGAAAGACTCTCGAGGGGAAGTTTCAGCAAGTGAATGCGCCCCTCCGGAGAATCGGCATCGCGACGGAAAATGGCCAATTCTATCGGGCCCTTTTCCATCGTCAACCGAACCACTTTCCAGTTGAGATCGGACCAGATAAAAACCGGTTCGCCGTTAACGGCAGTGACCCGATCCCCGCCCCGCAAGCCGGCCTGTGAAGCAATCGAATTCTCGGGAACGGCGCGCAACTTGGTCGAGGCCCCGGGAACGCCATTCATGTACAAGCCGATCAGCAGAATAATCGCCAGCAGGAAATTGGCCAAAGGCCCAGCCGAGACGATCGCTATACGACGCCATACACTCTGACGATTGAATTCGCGACTCTGGTCTTCCGGCGACATGGTACTGAGATCCGCATTGCGCGCGTCCAGCAGTTTCACATACCCGCCCAGCGGCAGCAGGGAAATCGCCCACTCGGTCTGATCGGCACCGAACCGGCGAGAATAAACAATCCGCCCCATGCCTAAGGAGAAGCGCAGTACCTTTACTCCGCACAAACGGGCTGCGAAATAATGCCCAAGTTCATGAACAACGACCAGCAAGCCGATCGCGACCATGAAGGCAAGGATGGTCTGCAAAAGATGCATGAGAGTAGACGGCAAAACGGATTAAAAGCGGCTTATAAGGGCGCGAGCGGCTTCGCGAGCTGCACGGTCCTGCTCAAGCAAATGATCGATACCGGTGATCTCGCTATCAGGAGCCACCCTGTCAAGCACCCTTCCTATCAGCGAATCAATCATCCGAAACCCTATTCTCCTGTCAAGAAATGCCTGTACGGCAACCTCATTGGCCGCATTCAGAATCGCCGGCGTTGCACCGCCCGCTTTCATCGCATCGTAGGCCAGTCTCAGGCAGGGAAACCGCGCAAAATCAGGGCGTTCAAATTGCAAGTTACCCATCCTGGTCAAGTCCAGATGGCCAACACCGGAAGCGATCCGCTCTGGATAAGCCAGCGCATGCGCAATTGGTGTGCGCATATCCGGGTTGCCCAACTGCGCGATGACCGACCCATCCACATAGGATACCATCGAATGAATGACGCTTTGCGGATGAATGACCACCTCAATCTGACTGGTTGATATGCCAAACAGCCAGTGCGCCTCAATCACCTCGAGCCCCTTGTTCATCATGGTCGCAGAGTCGACAGAAATTTTTCGCCCCATGACCCATTTGGGGTGGGCCACCGCCTCTTCCGGGGTAACCAGATCCAGCGTCGCCGTCGGACGGTTCAGGAATGGCCCGCCAGATGCCGTCAGCAGCACCTTCGCGACACCATGCTGGAAGGGCGATCGCTGATAGGCCTGCGGCAGACATTGAAAAATTGCGTTGTGCTCGCTGTCAATTGGCAGCAGCGTGGCGCCGCTGGCGGTCACGGCGTCGATGAAGATCTGCCCCGACATCACCAGTGCCTCCTTGTTTGCCAGCATGATTTTTTTGCCTGCTCTGGCTGCGGCGAGCGATGGCTCCAGCCCGGCTGCACCGACGATTGCGGCCATCACGGCATCACATTCGGACGCGCTGGCAACCGCGCACAAGGCATCCTTGCCATACTCGACATCGATTCTCAAGCCCTTCTGGCGCAGCAGGCGATGCAAAGCTTGCGCCGCGTCCGAACTGCCGACAACGGCAACCTGCGGGCGGAATTGTTCGCACTGGACGGCAAGCGCAGCAACACTGCTGTGGGCAGTCAGGGCGTAAACGGAATAGCGATCCGTATGGCGTGAAAGGACATCCAGCGTGGATACACCGATCGATCCCGTAGAGCCAAGGATAGTGATTCGTTTCATTAGGGAGTCGCGCTACATCAACAAGTCGAGCAAACCCGCCAATGGCAGCACTGGCAGCAGCGCATCAATTCGATCAAGTACACCGCCATGTCCTGGCAACAGGTTGCTGCTGTCCTTTCGGTTGGCGCGGCGCTTGAGACGAGACTCGAACAAATCACCGACGATGCTGCTGACAACCAGCACCGTCAGCACAGCGCCCATGCCGAACCAGCCGAGCTTCGTCTGAAACTTGACCATGAATGTGTCTTGCAGAGCGGGAACCATGGTAACGCCCACGGAAAACACCAGTACCGAAAACCAGCCCCCTATCGCGCCCTCCCAGGTTTTCGAAGGGGAAATGCTGGGTGCCAGCTTGTGCTTTCCAAAACATATTCCAAAAGCATAGGCGCCTGTGTCGGCAACAATGACAATGGATATGATGGAGAGCAGGAACATGGGAGAATGCCGGTACATGGCGTAAACACCGACAAAGAAACAAAGGATCGCAACCGAATACATGCCCGCCAGCAAGCGGTTCGCGCCTGTGCGCTTGGCCGGCAAACCCAGCTTGAGTGCCGGGCCGAAACGCGTCAGCCACATTGCGACACACAGCGCGAGCAACCAGGTCAGTTTGGTAAAGTCAACCGCATAAACAAGCAGGGGGAAAGTCACGGCCCAAAGAACCGCACTCCACACCGGATAAACATTGCCAAACAGGCGAAAAGTCTCCCAGGATGCGAGAGCAAAAAAGACCGTCAGAAAGATCTCGAATGCGACCCTGCATTCGGAAAAAAGCAGCAGCAGAAGTGCTCCGAACAACACCAGCGAAGTCATTACACGCGTCTTGAGCATCGTCAAATCTTTATTGTGAGACCAGTTGCTCGCTAGTGCGGCCGAAACGCCGTTCCCTTTGCCTGTAAGAGGCAATGGCAGCATCGAGAGCAGCCGCATCAAAATCAGGCCAGAATGTATCGGTAAAATACAACTCGGTGTAAGCGAGTTGCCAAAGCAAAAAATTCGACACGCGTTTTTCGCCGCCCGTTCGTATGAACAGATCCGGTTCAGGTGCATACGACAACGAAAGATGGGGCGCCAAGTGTTCTTCCGTAAAGTCGGTCTCGCCAGGATGCAGAGAAAGCATCCTCCCGAAAGCCTGCATCATGTCCCATCGACCGCCATAGTTGGCACAAATCGTCAGCGTCAGGCGCGTGTTGTCTGCCGTCTTCTGCTCCGCGCTGGAAATCGTCTTTTGCAGCGCCGCGTCGAAGCGCCCCAGATCGCCTACAACTTTCAGACGAATGCCGTTCGCGTGTAACTTTGCCACCTCACGCTCCAGCGTCGTCATGAACAGCTTCATCAGAAATGAAACTTCGTCTGCAGGCCGACGCCAGTTTTCGGAACTGAACGCAAAGACCGTCAGAAATTCCACGCCGCGCTCGACGCAGGCCTTCACCATGCCGCGAACCGCATCCAGGCCTCTCAAGTGGCCAGCCGCTCGCGGCAACATTCTTTTGGTTGCCCAGCGCCCATTGCCATCCATGATGACGGCAATATGCCGTGGCACGGAAGATATCCCCGGCACTGCCCGGGTCGAACTAACGCCCGCCATGATTTCCGCAAAATCCGGTAAGAATCGGCGCCATCAAACCGTCAGCACCTCTTTTTCCTTTTCGACAATCAGTTTGTCAACATCAGCAACAAACTTGTCCGTGAGTTTCTGCACATCCTCCTGCGCGCGGCGTTCGTCGTCCTCGGAGCAGGCCTTGTCCTTCAAAATCTTTTTCAGCGCCTCATTTGCATCACGGCGGATATTGCGCACGGCCACCTTGGCATCCTCGCCCTCACCCTTGACCAGTTTGACCATCTCTTTGCGCCGCTCTTCGGTCAGGGCTGGCGTCGGAACGCGGATTACATCCCCCTGAGAGGAAGGGTTCAACCCGAGATCAGAGTCGCGAATGGCTTTTTCGATAGGCGCCAGCATTTTCTTTTCCCATGGCTGGACACCAATCGTCCGCGCGTCAAGCAAAGTCACATTCGCAACCTGGTTGATCGCCGTCAGCGTCCCGTAATAATCGACCTGAACATGATCAAGAATCCCGGTGTGTGCGCGCCCGGTACGAACCTTTGCCAGGTCGGCTTTCAGCGTGTCGATCGACTTGTTCATTCTTTGCTGGGCACTATTTTTTACATCCGCAATGCTCATCATTTTCTCCACTATCCAATCGAATTAAAACTTACCCGCCGGATCTCGCAGGCTTGAGTCAGTCTCATGCGTGAACCAGTGTCCCCTCGTCCTCACCCGTCACCACACGCATGAGCGCGCCTGGCTTGACGATGGAAAAAACCTTGATCGGCATTTTCTGGTCACGGCACAAGGCAAACGCGGTGGCATCCATCACATCGAGATGCTGCCCGAGCGCCTCATCGAACGAAATCGATGTATAGCGCGTCGCCGTCGCATCCTTCATCGGGTCTGCGGAATAGACGCCATCGACCTTGGTCGCTTTCAAAACGATTTCCGCACCGATTTCAGACCCCCGCAGCGCTGCAGCCGTATCCGTTGTAAAAAAAGGATTGCCAGTACCTGCCGCGAAAATGACGATCTTGCCTTCTTCCAGATATTGCAGCGCTTTCGGGCGAACATAAGGCTCGATAACCTGTTCAACCTTGATGGCCGACATCACGCGCGCCGTTAAATCAGCTTGCCGCATCGCATCAGCCAGCGCCAGCGAATTCATTACCGTGGCGAGCATGCCCATGTAGTCGGCAGTCGCGCGATCCATGCCCTGCGCGCCTGGCGCCACACCGCGGAAGATGTTGCCACCGCCGATGACAATGGCAACCTCAACCCCCATTTTGGCCACTGCGGCCACATCAGCCACCATGCGCTCAATCGCCAAACGGTTGATGCCGTACTGATCGTCTCCCATCAAGGCTTCGCCGGAGAGTTTCAGAAGAATGCGTTTGTAGATGGGTTTTGCCATGATCCGTTGCCCCTGTGTTTGTCCAACAATCAGTACACCATTCTCGCTTGAAACAGCCCTTCATTGCAGCTTTTTTCAACAAAACGGCAATTCAAATCCAGAATTTTGCCAAACTGTTTGCAAATGGAAACATCGCCGTGACCCCGCGCATCCAAACGCAAACAATTTGAAAACGCGCCGATAAATCCAGGCTGCCAGCCAATTACATCGGCACTCCCAAAAAACGGGCCTCTCGGCCCGTTTTCTATGACTGCTTGGCAGCAGCGACCTGAGCGGCAACCTCTGCCGCAAAGTCGTCCTGGCGTTTCTCGATGCCCTCCCCCACCACGAACATGGCAAAGGATTTCACGCTCGCGCCGGCGGCCTTGAGCATTTGCTCGACCGACTGCTTGTCATTCTTGACGAATGGCTGGTTGAGCAGGGACACCTCCTTGAGGAACTTCTGCACCGAACCGTCGATCCGCTTGGTGACAATCTCTGCCGGCTGCGGCTTCTTGCCTTCGGCTTCAGCCTTGGTAGCGTCTTCAGCGGCCTTCAGCGCGGCAACCGTGCGCTCTTTCTCGATCAAGTCAGCCGGCACCTGCTCGGACGACAGCGCCACTGGCTTCATTGCGGCGATGTGCATCGCGACATCCTTGCCAACCTGGTCATCTGCGCCTTCAAATTCAACCATCACGCCAATACGCGTGCCATGCAGGTAGGACGCCAGCTTGGCACCCGTCTGGAAGCGCGCGAAACGGCGCAATGACATGTTTTCGCCGATGCGGCCAATCAGTTCGGTTCGCACTTCCTCAACCGTCTTGCCGTCCAGCGGCAATGCCGACAGCGCTGCTATATCGGCCGGGTTCTTTTCTGCGACCAGCCTGGCGCAGGCGTTGGTGAAGGCGAGAAAATCGTCGTTCTTGGACACGAAGTCGGTCTCGCAGTTGACTTCGAGCAGCGCGCCTGTGTTTCCGGAAATATATGCCGAGATCACGCCCTCTGCGGTCACGCGCGCAGACGCCTTGGACGCCTTGCTGCCCAGCTTCACGCGCAGGATTTCCTCCGCCTTGGCCATGTCGCCATCGGCTTCGGTCAAGGCCTTCTTGCATTCCATCATCGGCGCATCGGTCTTTGCGCGCAGTTCACCTACCATCGCTGCGGTAATTGCCGCCATTTTTCTCTCCTGATTTGTTAAAAAACAGGGCGGACGCGCCACCCTGTTTTGAAAACGAAAACCTCAAATGAGGTTGATTACTTCGATTCGCTGACCTCGACGAATTCGTCGCCGCCCTTGATCGCTTCAATCACATCGTGCATCGCGTTTGCGCGGCCTTCGAGGATCGCGTCCGCAACACCGCGCGCATACAGCGTGATGGCCTTGGACGAGTCGTCATTGCCCGGAATCACATAAGCGATGCCTTCCGGCGAATGATTGGTATCGACCACACCGATGACCGGAATGCCCAGCTTGGCCGCTTCGGAAATGGCGCCCTTGTGATAACCGACATCGACCACGAAAATTGCATCAGGCACACCGCTCATGTCCTTGATGCCGCCGATGGACTTTTCCAGCTTGGCCATCTCGCGCGAGAACATCAGTCCTTCCTTCTTGCTCATTTTCTCGACGGAGCCGTCCTGAATGGAAGCTTCCATGTCCTTGAGTCGTTTGATGGAGGTCTTGATGGTCTTGAAATTGGTCAGCATGCCGCCCAGCCAGCGCTGGTCTACGAAAGGTACGCCAGCGCGTTTGGCTTCAGCGGCAACGATGTCGCGCGCCTGCCGTTTGGTGCCGACCATCAGGACGGTGCCGCGATTGGCAGACAGTTGACGGATATACTTCATCGCCTCCTGGTACATGGCCAGGGTCTTTTCCAGGTTGACGATATGAATTCGATTGCGATGGCCGAAGATATACGGGGCCATCTTGGGATTCCAGAAACGGGTTTGGTGACCGAAATGAATACCGGCCTCCAGCATTTCACGCATGGTTACGGACATGTTTTTTCTCCAGGGTTAGGTCTTGAACCCGGCCAGTCACTCTTGAATTGAGCACCCTTTTTGACCGGATTCGCGATTTGTTAACATTTACACTTGAATCAGCATCCAAGATCCCGCTATTGTACTGCAAACCATTGGAAAACTCCATACCCTTCAAGCACTTCCGCCACTTGCCAAAGGCCGACCCTCATGACCGCCTTGTACACCACTGCCGAAATCCGCGCCATTGAGCAGTCCGCCACGGAAGCGTTGCCGCCACACACCCTGATGGCGCGGGCGGGGCTCGCTGCCGCACAACACGCACTGGAGTTATTGCCTGATGATAAACACTCCGCATCGGTGCTGGTTCTGGCCGGCCCTGGTAACAACGGGGGCGATGCGCTCGAAGTCGCCGCGCATCTGGCGAACGCTGGCGTTCGGGTGACCGTGCTGTCATACGCCCATGCAGAAAAGTCACCGGAAGACGCAAAATGGGCTCTTGCGCGTGCGCAACGCAGCCCGGCACGGTTCAAGGAGGCCTCAGTCGTCGGTTCCACCGGCTGGTCACTGGTCATTGATGGCCTGTTTGGCATCGGATTAAGCAAGCCCATAACCGGCGAATTGAAACCTCTGGTTGAAGCTGTCAACCGGATGAAATGCCCCGTCCTCGCGCTCGACACCCCAAGCGGCCTGGACGCAGATACCGGCTCACTCGTCGGCGAAGATGGGGTCGCCATTCGCGCCAGTCACACCATCACATTCATCGCGGGCAAGCCCGGCCTCTACACGAAACAAGGACGCGACCATGCGGGTGAGGTGAGCATTGCGCCACTCGACATCGAAAGCAGCCACTACCCTGCCCCGCACTGCTGGCTAAACGAGGTCGCACAGTTTTCGCACTCGCTGATACAGCGCCCGCATGATTCGCACAAGGGCAGTTACGGCGTCGTCGCCATCGTCGGCGGTGCGCGCGGCATGGCCGGCGCCGTCGTGCTGGCAGGCCGTGCCGCGCTGCAATCCGGCGCAGGTCGCGTTTATGCCGTGTTCCTGGAGGACGCCCCCGCCTACGACCAAGCACAACCAGAACTGATGTGCCGCAACGCGCACGACTTCAACCTGAATAGTGCCGTGCCAGTTACCGGACCGGGACTCGGCCAATCGCGCAGCGCGCACGACCTGCTGGCACAAACCCTGAGCGTACGCCAGCCTGTCGTGCTGGATGCTGATGCTCTGAACCTGATCGCCGCCGAACCCGGCTTGCAGCATCGCGCCAAACACCGCCGCAATGCAACACTGATGACGCCACACCCGCTGGAAGCGGCACGCCTGCTTGGCACCAGCAGCCAGCAAGTGCAGGCCAACCGGCTCGACGCCGCGCGCCAGCTGGCGCGGGAGTTCAATGCGACCGTCATTCTGAAAGGTTCCGGCAGCGTCATCGCCGAACCCAAGGGGAACGCATACATCAATCCGACCGGCAACCCCGCGCTTTCGACTGCTGGCAGTGGTGATGTGCTGGCTGGCGTCTGTGGCGCGCTGCTAGCGCAAGGCTGGCCGGTGCGGGATGCCGCGTTGGCAGCGACCTGGGTGCACGGCAAGGCGGCAGACGAACTGGTCAGCCGGGGAACCGGCCCCATCGGGCTGACGGCGGGCGAGTTGATACCGGCTGTACGAACACTGTTGAACCGGCTGACGGCAGAATTGGGCTAAATAAGGCGCAAAATCATATACTAGGTGGGGGTATTTTTTCTCCGGCAATTGTATGCTGGCGATTTGGCATTTTTGGGCATATACTCCAGGAAAAACACCGTTTCCAGAGGCTGATTTTGCCTAATTATTGTGCAAGTTGGGTGATTTTGGCATGCAGATCCGCCCAAAATGCCGCTGAGGAACCCGCTATTAACGCGACGCGTTATTAGTGTGTGAAGGCAATGTTAAGCGAAGCCGGGTAGGTTGGGCTGACGCAGGAAGCCCAACGCCACGGTATAAATCGATGCCGTTGTTGGGCTTCGCTCCGCTCAGCACCAACCTAGATTGCCGAACAGTTAGTGGCCAACTCTATAACGCGATGCGTTGTTAATGCTAGTCGTGCATTCCCAAAAAAAAAGCGCCCCGAAGGGCGCTGCCGATTGCGATACCAGCAAAAAAGTTTCCTAGTGGGCTATGACGCCAGCGTCTTTCGGCACATCGGCCGGAACAACCGCAGGCGTGGCTGCGACAGCTGTTTCATCCAGAGGCGACGGCATATGCTCCAGAGCGATTTCCAGCACCTTGTCGATCCAGCGCACCGGCACGATTTCCAGCTTGTTTTTCACATTGTCCGGAATTTCGACCAGATCCTTGGCGTTTTCCTGCGGGATGAGCACGGTCTTGATGCCGCCGCGTTGCGCTGCGAGCAGTTTTTCCTTCAACCCGCCAATCGGCAGCACTTCGCCGCGCAGCGTAATCTCGCCCGTCATCGCGACATCGGCCCTCACCGGAATGCCGGTCAGCACCGACACCAGCGCAGTCGTCATCGTGATGCCGGCTGAAGGGCCGTCCTTCGGCGTCGCGCCTTCCGGTACATGGATGTGGATGTCGTTCTTTTCGAACGCATCGTCCTTGATGCCGAGATTCTTGGCACGGCTGCGCACGACGGTACGGGCTGCTTCAATCGACTCCTTCATCACATCACCCAGCGTGCCGGTGCGAATGACGCCGCCCTTGCCCGGAACGGTGGCCGCTTCGATGGTGAGCAGTTCGCCGCCAACTTCGGTCCATGCCAGCCCGACCACCTGACCGATCTGGTTTTCCTTTTCTGCGACGCCATAATCAAACTGGCGCACACCAAGGTACTTGTCGATGTTCTTCGGGGTAACGCTGATCCGCTTGTCCTGCTTCTTGAGCAGGTTCATTTTCACGACCTTGCGGCAAATTTTGGAGATTTCCCGCTCGAGCGCCCGTACACCCGCTTCCCGTGTGTAGTAGCGCACAATGCCGCGAATCGCGCCTTCGGTCAGGTTGACCTCGCCCTTTTTCAGGCCGTTGTTCTTGATCTGCTTGGGCAGCAGGTATCGTTGCGCAATGCTGGTCTTTTCATCTTCGGTATAACCGGCAAGGCGAATCACCTCCATCCGATCGAGCAGCGGTGCCGGAATATTCAGCGAGTTGGAAGTCGCGATGAACATGACATCCGACAAGTCAAAGTCCACCTCGACATAATGATCGGCAAAAGTGTGGTTTTGCTCCGGATCGAGCACTTCCAGCAGCGCCGACGACGGGTCACCACGGAAGTCCGAGCCGATCTTGTCCACTTCGTCCAGCAAAAAGAGCGGATTTCGCACGCCTGCCTTGACCAGGCTTTGCAAAATCTTGCCCGGCATTGAGCCTATGTAGGTGCGGCGGTGGCCGCGAATCTCGGCCTCGTCGCGCATGCCGCCCAGCGCCATCCGCACAAATTTGCGGTTGGTCGCCCGTGCGATCGACTGCCCGAGCGAGGTCTTGCCTACGCCCGGCGGCCCGACGAAGCAGAGGATCGGCGCCTTGACCTTGTCCACGCGCTGCTGCACGGCGAGGTACTCCAGAATCCGCTCCTTGACCTT
>CAZAWA010000020.1:0-27416 GCA_964488675.1 uncultured Oxalobacter sp.
TCATCCGCGGCAAGATCATGCCGGAAGCAAAGAATCCAGTGAACCGCTTCCTGATCTGGTGCTATCGCCCCATCATCGTCTGGGTCATGCGCTGGAGGAAAGTCACGATCATCGGCGCGCTGATCGTCATGGTCGTTTCCGTAGTGCCAGCTTCCCGGCTCGGTTCGGAATTCATGCCGACGCTCAATGAAGGCACCCTGCTGTACATGCCGGCATCGTTGCCGGGTATGTCGATCACCAAGGCGGCAGAACTGATGCAGACGCAGGACAAGATCATCAAGAGCTTCCCGGAAGTGGCGTCGGTTTACGGCAAGGCTGGTCGCGCCAATACGGCCACCGACCCGGCGCCGGTCGAGATGTTCGAAACCGTGATCAACCTCAAACCGCAATCGGAATGGCGTGCTGGCATGACGATGGACAAACTGATTGCCGAGATGGACAAGGCGTTGCAGTTTCCGGGCGTATCGAATGCATGGACGATGCCGATCAAGGCACGCATCGACATGCTGTCTACCGGCATCCGCACGCCGATCGGGATTAAGGTTTTCGGCAAGGACCTGAACGAGATGGAGCGGTTGGCCAAGGAAATCGAGGCGGTGGTCAAAGCCGTGCCTGGTACCACCTCAGCCTTCGCCGAACGCATCACCGGCGGTTTTTACCTGAACATTGAACCAGATCGCGAGCAGCTCGCCCGCTATGGATTGACGGTTGGCGAACTACAGGAAGTCATCGGCACAGCTCTGGGCGGCGACATGGTGACCAATACCGTCGAAGGACGAGAGCGTTTTGGCGTGACGGTGCGCTATCCGCGCGAATTGCGCTCTAACCCGGAGCAGATTGCGCGTGAAGTCCTGGTGCCGACAATGGACGGTGCGATGATTCCGCTCGGGCAGGTAGCAAAAGTGGAGGTTGCGAAAGGCACGCCAGGCATCCGTACTGAGAACGCATTGCTATCGGCCTATATCTTCGTCGACATCCGAGATCGCGACATCGGCGGTTATGTGGCCGATGCCCGCAAGGCGGTCAACGAAAAAGTGACATTCCCGCCGGGTTACTACGCGACATGGAGCGGCCAATTTGAAGCCATGGAGCGCGCGATCGAAAAGATGAAAATCGTGGTTCCGGTGACGCTGCTGATCATCTTCCTGCTGCTGTATCTTAACTTCCGGCGCCTGACGGAAACCGCGATTGTGATGCTGTCGGTGCCGTTCTCGCTGGTCGGTGGCGTCTGGCTGATGTGGGCGTTGGGTTACAACATGTCGGTAGCGGTAGCAGTCGGGTTCATCGCACTCGCCGGTGTGGCGGCCGAAACGGGTGTAGTGATGCTGATCTATCTCGATCACGCGTGGGAAGCCGTAAAAGAGAAATGCAGCGCAGAAGGGCGCACCCCCAATGCTTCGGATTTATATGCCGCCATCATGGAAGGCGCGGTCGAGCGCGTGCGGCCGAAGATGATGACCGTGGTGGCGATTATGGCGGGCCTGCTGCCCATTATGTGGGGTAGTGGCACCGGCTCGGAAGTGATGAGCCGCATCGCGGCACCGATGGTCGGTGGGATGATTTCATCGACCATCCTCACGCTGGCAGTGATTCCGGCAATTTACGCACTGGTGAAGGAGTGGGAAATGAAAAGGGAGGCTGCGGGTTAAAAGACGAGACAACCTTCACATCGAGATAACGAAAATGTAATGTTTGCGTCACCTATCTGTCGGGTTGCCGTCGTTAATATGGGAATCATGTGATGTTGGGAAAGCCTGATAGAGAGCTCATCCCAACAGCACAAGGCGACACAACCCGACTTTATTTACCAGGAGCATCAATATGAAATCCAGACTGATTCTTGCAGCATTCGTGCTGGCGCTGACTTCCACTTTCGGGATCGCAACAGCCGATGATGCCGTTTCACCCCATAACCATGTAGCCGAAAAAGGCGGGCCGGCACATGCCAAAAAAGCAGCTTCGGCCAGCGCGAAGGCAAAATCCGTCAAAGCTGACGCATCCCAAAAGCAGATGGACAAGCACAACCATGCCGCTGAAAAAGGGGGTGCTGCGCATGCACCCGGCGCAGCTTCGGATAAGTAATGTAGGCACAGAAATTTTTATTCCGGAAGCAGTCTGATCAACTGTTTAAACGGTAGTCCCAACCCGCCCGGAACATCCGGGCGGGTATTTTAGATAGGGGGCGCTATGCCCGAAATAATTCCCAACCTGCATCCCCTAGCGGTACATTTCCCCATTGCCCTGATTATCGTTTCGGCCTTTGCGACGCTTGGCGCAAAGCTCGCTGGCGACAGGCCCATCGCAAATGAACTGGCGATTCTCGGTCGTTGGACATTGTGGGCGGGTGCGTTGGCAGCGCTAGTTGCTGCTGCCGCAGGCTGGCAAGCATTTAATTCGGTCGACCACGATGATGCAGGTCATGCCGCGATGATCGTGCACCGGAACTGGGCGCTGATAACAACCGGGTTCGTTGTCATCTTGGCGCTCTGGAGTGTTTGGCGAGCGCGTTCATCCAGAAAAGTATCATGGGTTGACGCCATGGCGCTGTTGATATCTGTCGGGTTGGTGGCGGCAACCGGGTGGCTTGGTGGCGAACTGGTTTACCGGCACGGACTGGGCGTCATCAAGACGCGCGTTCAGCTTGTGCCCGCACCGGCAAATCAAGCCTCTGTGCCTGAAAGCGATCATCATGGTGGTGCATCCGGCCATGATCATTCCAGCGGTTCGGTGACCAAGAGTGGGCATGACCATAGCTCTCACTCTCACTAAAGACTGGGTGGAGGCAGCATGAGTGCGATTCACGAGACGGGCAACATACCTCCTCAAGGCGCTTCTCAAGCGTCGGGTGGAAGCAATCGCCCCGTTCAAGGCAGTGCAGCCACCCCGTCCGGGTTTGCGACGCAACTCAAACTGGCCTTGAATAAATCTGCCCAAACGGGAGGGCCTGCTCATTCTCCCGCATCATCGAGCGGACAAAGTGGCGGTATGAAACCTCCCGATCTGCAATCGGTACTAAGCGCACCACGAATCACCTCTGGCGACCAGCATCAGGGCGTTGGGCATGACTTCTTCGAACGGGCGCTCAGGGTGCTGGCGCATCGCCAGCAACTGCTGGCGTCGAATATCGCCAACGCGGATACACCCGGCTACAAGGCGGTCGATATCGATGTCCGGGAAGCATTGCTCAGTGGAACGCCGGAAAACGCCATTCCGAAAAAATACCATGTGCCCAGTCAGGGCAGTGCTGATGGCAATACGGTCGAGATGGATGTGGAACGCGCAAAGTTTGCGCAAAACGCCATCGTTTACGAAACAGCAGTAACTCTGGTGAGGGATCATTACATGATGATGAACAACATGTTGAAAGACCTTACCTGATGGAAGCGTCTCCCATTGATGTGACGTTTGCGTGATATCAAATCTGCCATATGAAACAAGTTCCACAATCAATGTTCACAGCTACCCTCTACCATGGCGCTGGCTGCCCAGTGAAATTCATAAGGAGAAAAGATATGAGAACCCTATTCACCGCTTTTGCAATATCGATGCTGCTGGCGTTTTCTGCCACTGCTGAAGAGGCACACCATCCCGACCAAAAAGCTGCATCGGCGCCAACGGCCCAGACAACTGCTGCCGATCAGGGTGCGACCGTCAAGAAAATGCAGACGAACGTCAAAAAAATGGAATCCCAGCTCAAACGCATCGGCAACGCTAAAACTGCCGAAGAGCGGAATCGGTTAATGATGGAACACATGCAGACCATGCGCGAGAACATGATGCAAGGCATGAGCATGATGGGTGGCGGCATGCAATGCCCGATGATGAGCGGTGGCATGGGCATGATGGGTGGTGGTATGGGAATGGGGCAGGACGGAGGCATGATGGAACGCATGCAGAAGATGGAAATGCGCATGGACATGATGCAGAAAATGATGGAGCAAAAAGGCATGCCCATGCCCGCGTCAGGAAAATAAGTAGCCAATCGAACGACGCGGCAGACGGTTTCGACCGTTTGTCGCGTGCCACCGCAATCTTTTGATACGGGCGTTCCTACAGCAATGACGAGTAACGTTTAAGGACAAGGAGGTGTGAAATGGATGAACATCATCATCACAAGCACAACTGCATGTCAGGGCGCATGAAAATAGGCTTGTTCGTGTTTGCTGCGATTGCTGCGTTCTACCTGTGGACGGAACATCGTGCTCACCTGCTGGGAGTTGCCCCGTTCCTGATATTTCTGATTTGCCCGCTTATGCATCTGTTCATGCATGGAGGGCATGGGGATCATGGCAGCAAGGAAGGTCCGTCGGACGCTGACAAGGGAGGCAAGCCATGAATCACGACACGCCTGCATACGGACTTTGGTCGCTTGTGCTGATCAACTCCTTCGTTTTCATAGTATTTGCATTCAGTTTTTACAAACCGAAAAGCAAGCGCGACTGGCGCAGTTTCGGCATGTACTCCGCCTTCATCGTCGCGCTGTTCACGGAAATGTACGGTTTTCCGTTGACGATTTATCTGCTTTCAGGATGGCTGACGAAACATTTTCCGGGTGTTGATTTCTTATCGCACGATGCAGGGCACTTGCTGGAAATGCTGTTCGGCTGGCGCGTCAATCCGCACTTCGGCCCCTTCCACATCCTAAGCAATATATTCATTGCCGGTGGTTTCTGGCTGCTGGTCGCTTCGTGGAATGTGCTGTACCACGCGCAACGCCGTGGCGAACTGGCGACATCCGGACCCTATGCGCGCATTCGGCATCCACAATATGCGGCCTTCATCCTCATCATGTTCGGTTTCCTGCTGCAATGGCCAACCATCGTGACAGTGGTCATGTTCCCGATTCTGGTATTCATCTACGTTCGCCTGGCTAAACGCGAAGAACAAGAGGTGCTGGCCGAGTTTGGGGAAACCTATCGTGCCTACCAAAGCAAGACGCCATCGTTCTTTCCCCGCTTTGGAGGAAAGACGGCTAAAGAGGCGACACCATGAATCACCACGACTGCCATCACCACGCCGGCCACCACGGCGTGGCGCCAGTTGCGGAGGATGGCAAGAGTAAGGATCCGGTCTGTGGCATGTCGGTTTCCAGAGATGCCAGCATTGCATCCGATTACCACGGCACACACTATGTATTTTGCAGTGATAAATGCAAAAGCAAATTCGACCTCGAACCGGAAAAATATATCGCGCCAGCCAAGCCAGTATCTGAATTGACGCAAAATGTTGCTGAAGGAACGATATATACCTGCCCCATGCATCCGGAAATTCGTCAGCCGAAACCCGGGAATTGTCCGAAATGCGGCATGGCGCTGGAACCCGTATTGCCGGAACTGGAGGAGGAAGATAATCCCGAGTTGACCGATTTTCGACATCGCTTTTGGTGGACGCTGCCTCTGACCATTATCGTAACAATCATCGCAATGGGCGGACACCGCTTTGCCCTTTTTCCTTCGCACAGCCAAAGCTGGGTCGAACTGGTGCTGGCGACTCCGGTAGTGCTGTGGGCCGGTTGGCCGTTTTTTGTTCGCGGAGCGCAATCCATAAAGTTTCGTAGTCCGAACATGTGGACTCTGATTGGTCTTGGCGTATCGGCAGCTTACTGGTACAGCGTCGTCGCAGCAGTTTTTCCTGGAGCGTTTCCTGCCTCATTCATTGAGAATGGCCGTGTTGCGGTTTATTTTGAAGCGGCAGCAGTAATCGTTTCCCTGACACTGCTAGGGCAAATCTTTGAATTGCGCGCCCGCTCGCAAACTTCGGCCGCTATCAAGTCGTTGCTGGGCCTGGCGCCCAAAACCGCGCGTCGCATCAGCCCGGATGGCGCGGAGGAAGACATTCCACTGACGCATGTGCATGTCGGCGATCGCCTGCGTATCCGTCCTGGCGAGAAAGTGCCGGTCGACGGTGTGGTGCTGGAGGGCGCCAGCGCCGTCGATGAATCGATGCTGACAGGCGAACCTATTCCGGTTCAGAAACAGCCGGGAGACAAATTGATCGGCGCAACGATGAATGCCAATGGCAGCATGATCATGCGAACCGAGAAAGTCGGGTCAGAAACCGTCCTGGCGCAAATTGTGCAAATGGTTGCCCAAGCGCAGCGTTCCAGAGCGCCGATGCAGAGGATGGCCGACGTGGTTGCTGGATACTTTGTAATGGTGGTGATCGGTATCGCCTTGCTGAGTTTGTTGGGATGGGGGCTATTCGGACCGGAGCCTAGCTGGGTATATGGGGTCATCAATGCCGTGGCGGTACTGATCATCGCTTGCCCATGCGCACTTGGCTTGGCGACGCCTATGTCGGTGATGGTGGCGACTGGTAAGGCGGCTACGGCAGGTGTTTTGTTCCGGGACGCGGCAGCCATCGAAAAATTACGCACCATCGATACGCTGATTGTCGACAAAACGGGAACGCTCACGGAAGGCAAACCGGCATTCCACGGTGTTGCCTCGGCAGAAGGTATTGCGGAAAATGAGGTTTTGCGCATTGCCGCCAGCATCGACCAAGGGAGCGAACATCCGCTTGCGCAAGCCATCGTGGCTGAAGCGCGTCGTCAAGGCATTACACTTCAAACTCCAGAAGCCTTCGAATCCAGCACAGGCATAGGCGTTCGCGGCATGTTGGGCGGCAAACAGATATTGCTCGGCAATACGGCGCTGATGACGGAAAACGATGTGAATTGGCAACCGCTAAAGCAAAAGGCAGAAGATTTCCGGCTGGCTGGTGCCAGCGCCATGTACCTTGCCGTGGACGGTCAGTGCATCGGTCTGGTGGCCGTCGCGGATCCGATCAAGCAAAGCACGCCAGAGGCACTGCTGCAATTAAAAGACGCCGGGATTCGCGTCGTGATGGCGACTGGCGATGGCGAAACGACAGCCAAAGCCGTCGGCAAGCTGCTGGGACTGGATGAAGTCCATGGCGAAGTGCGGCCGCAAGACAAAGCGGAACTGGTCGCACGCCTGCAAAGCGAAGGGCGCAAGGTGGCCATGGCTGGGGACGGCATCAATGATGCGCCTGCACTGGCGAAAGCCGATGTGGGTATCGCTATGGGTACGGGTACCGATGTGGCCATGAACAGCGCGCAGATCACACTGGTTAAAGGCGATCTGCGTGGCATCTCGCGTGCACGGACATTGTCCCAAGCGACCGTACGCAACATGCGCCAAAACCTGGCCTTTGCCTTCCTCTACAACGCGCTGGGCATCCCACTGGCTGCTGGCTTGCTGTATCCGTTTACCGGACACCTTCTATCACCACTGGTTGCAGCACTGGCGATGAGCTTCAGCTCGGTCTCAGTAATTACGAATGCCTTGCGGTTACGTAATTTGTCCATTTAACAACCCCTCATTCAACCTGCTTTATCATAGTGGCATTTAAAAAAGGCCGGTCATGTCGAGATAACTATGGATGATTTATCTTTCTTTTTACTGGAGGTTATATGTACGAATTCCAAATTTTGACGATGGATTGCAACCATTGCGCCAGCACAGTCACCAAGGCCATCAGAAAAATTGATCCGAATGCAATAGTTAAAGTTGATTTAATGAGTCAAATGGTTCGAGTTGAAGGCCAATCAGGTGCTGAACAAATTGAAGAAGCAATTAATGCTGCGGGATACACCCCTTTGAGGCAGTATCCATAATGACGCTGTGTTCCAATGAGCTTCGTTTGCACAAGGTTGCTGTCTAAATGGAAACGTTGACGCCACAGTCGCTTCGCCGACTGCTGTTCAAGCGCTTGCTGCTGGCAGGCTTTGGTTTTAGCCTGGTGGCTGCCGTGTGCTCCTACTATCTGGAAACCTGGCAAGTTGAAACAGCGGCCTTCGAATCGGCGCTTGAAAGTGCCAGGCATTTTGAGGAACCCAAAACCAGGGAGCATCTGATTCAATTTCGCGGGCATAACCACCCGGATTTGGCGCGCTTGCTAAACAATTCCCATTTTGTCGCAATCAGGGTATTTTCTTCTGACGGCCAGGTTTTGAGCGAGGCGTGGAAACCTGTCCCAGAAAGTTTGCAATCGACAGTAACCGCGCATGTTCATGATTTTCCACGAACGGGAACAAGTCACCGCAACTGGCTTCGCAGCGGCGGAGAGGATTTTGTACAGGTTGTTTTGCCGCTTGCAGAACCTGGCGGTAAACCCATGGCCTATTTCGAGGGCATTTATCGCATCGACGCGCGAATGCAACAGGCACAAAAAGAGCGCATCAGAAACAGTAGTGTCATTGCATTGGTATCCGCTTTTGCGGCATCCATAATGCTATATCCGATACTACTTGGCCTGACGCGCCGTTCAATGTCGCTTTCACAATCATTGCTCGAATCGAATATCGAGTTGATGCAAACCCTCGGCAGTGCGATTGCCATGCGAGATTCAGACACGGATTCGCATAATTATCGTGTCACCCTTTATACCGTCAGACTCGCTGAATTCATGCGCCGGCCAGACAACGAAATCATGGAACTGATAGCCGGCGCCTTTCTGCACGATATTGGCAAGATCGGCATTTCGGATCAGATTTTGCTCAAGCCCGGGAAGTTGACGCCAGACGAGTTCGAAACCATGAAACGGCATGTCACACTCGGGCAAGAAATCATTGCCCATAACAGCTGGCTGCTGAAGGCGCGCACGATCGTCGGCCACCACCATGAAAAATTTAATGGTTCCGGCTACCCGGATGGTCTTCGGGGACATGACATCCCGTTCAGTGCTCGCCTGTTCGCCGTTGTTGATGTGTTTGATGCGTTGACTTCAAAAAGGCCTTACAAGGCAGTTTTGCCACTGCCTGAAGCCATCAAGATCATCGAGGATGAAAGCGGCAGTCACTTTGATCCGGAAATTGTTGAGGTGTTCCTGCAGCAGGCAGATCGCCTGTACGATGAAATCGGGTGCGCATCCCGCAATGTGTTGCAAAGAAAGCTCGCGCAAGCGGTGCAAAAATATTTCGGGCGGGATACTTCGGCGACAGGTTGAAAGCCGTGTACAAAGTCAGCAAGCGTTGCATGGCTGACGCTTATAAATACACATATTTATCGGAGATTTTTTATGAGTAAACATATGAAGGCAGCATCTATCTTTGTCCTGGCCGCCCTTCTCGCCGCATGTTCTTCTCTGGGAAGCCTCAATCAGGAACGCCCTGTTAGCGACCGTTCGGTCTCCGCTCCATCCATCCCGACAGTGACCTCGAATCAGGGGTTCGTGTACACCGCAAATGAGAATGACAACACTATCAGCGCAGTTGACATTGAAACGGGGCATGTCAAGAACATCGCCACAAATATCACACCGCACAACATCCAGATTTCGAGCGATGGCAAAACCTTGCTCGCTGTCGGGCCTGCAGCCCACGCTGTCGCTCACCAATCTTCAGCGAAAACGCCAACGCCTCGCCAAAAGGCTCGCGGCAAACTCCTGATAATCGACGCAGAGACATTGGCGCCTGAGAAAACCGCAGAGATTGAAATTGGACATCATCCCGCGCATGTCATTGTTGATTGGCAAGGCAGGCTTGCTTATACGACGAACTCTGATGACAACACCGTGGTTGTCATAGATATACCGCTGAAGAAAGTCGTCGCCACGATCAAGACTGGAGCCTTCCCGCACGGTCTGCGCATGAGTCCAAACGGGCGTGAAATTTACGTGGCGAATGTCAAGGATGGCAGTGTATCGGTGATAGATACCAAGTTTTCAAGGGAGGGAGGTCGCATACCGGCCGGAAAAGCCCCTGTGCAGGTGGCCTTTACGCCAAATGGCCACCATGTCTATGTGACTTTGCGGGATGAAAATAAGGTCGCCGTAATTGACACAGCCAGCCGCAAAACTCTCGCAACAATTGCAGTCGGTCGCAAGCCTATCCAGATATATGTCTCGCCTGACGGAAAATATGCCTATGTCGCCAATCAGGGCACGGCAGTTGAACCTGACAATACTGTGTCCGTAATTGATACCCAAAAGAATGTTGTGATAGCGACGATAACAACCGGAAATGGAGCGCACGGCGTCGTATTGAGTGATGATGGCAAGCGTGCGTATATTTCCAACATTGCAGACAACACCGTATCCATAATCGACACGGCGCGCAACCGGGTGATCGGCAATATCAATGTCGGCAAGGGCCCCAATGGAATTACGTTCCGGCGCACGAGTCAATGAAGCGCATACCTGGAGCAAGTTGAATGCCTGAAAAAATACCGCGCAACAAGCTGGATGCCAAGGCAAAGGCGGTTATTTATTCCTGATCAAAACCGCCCTGATCGGATCCAGGGACTCCGTGTCGCGCGTGGTCGGTATTCAGCAAGTACAGGTAATCAAATTTCAGAGCACCAGCAGGAATGCTGTGTTCGCAGGACCAATCAAGCAAAGAGATGATGTATATCAATCCGGGCCATTTTGTAATGATGGCGTCATATTTCTGTAAGGATATGATTTGTAAGTTATCACTTAACTCAAGACAGTAGCGTCCATTAATGGATAGAGAGTTGAATCGCAAGGCGTTTCATGGGGATGCGCTGTTAAGGGCAGGCGATGATGTTGGAACTAAAGCACTGGATTGAGAAGAATGCTGCGACTGTGTTCCGGGTTGACATGTTAATGAACAACGCCTTTCTAGGTTTTCGTGGCGAATTATTTAGGCGAAAGGCAGTCTTAATAGGAACTCCTGGCGAGGTTTTCAAATTGTTTGGAAAAGAAATTCTCTAGCGTTGCTGAATTCGTAAAGGATAAGTCGCCATGCCAGTCGATCCCGTTTGCGGAATGACCGTCGAAAAAGATACAGCAGCCGGCGTGTTGACCGATGCCGGAGAAACTTTCTATTTCTGTTCTACGGGATGCCTGAATCAGTATGCTGTCAAGTTGGAGGAGCAACGGCGCCTGGAACACGCAAGTGTTGAGATCGGAAAAATCAGCCAGATCCACGGGCCCGTCGTGGATATTGTTTGCGATCGGCTCCCGCCTCTGCACCAGGCGCTTTATGCGCGTGTAGAACGCGAAATCTATACCTTCGAAGCACACCAGCATCTAGATGAAAAGCACGTCAGGGCGATCACCCTGAACAAAACAGCGGGATTAAAGCGAGGACTGCCTGTTTTCGACACGGGCGCTTCATTACAGGTGTCTGCTTCGCCGGATTGTCTTGGGCGATTATTGAACGTCTTTGGCCATCCCCTGGATGGAGGCTCGCCGCTATCGGCCGTCGAATCCCGATCCATCTTGGCCAAGCCCGCCCCAATACACGAAACCGTCAATGCCAAGGGCATCCTGGAAACTGGCATCAAGGTCATTGATTTGCTTGCTCCCTTCATTCGGGGCGGGAAAACCGGCCTGTTCGGAGGAGCGGGTGTCGGCAAGACCGTTCTCATCATGGAGTTCATGCACGCCATCGTTGCCCTCCATCAGGGCGTGTCCGTTTTTGCGGGGATTGGCGAGCGCATACGCGAAGGGCATGAATTGTGGCACGAGATGCAGGATGCCGGCGTTATGCCGCAAACGCTGATGGTTTTCGGACAGATGGACGAGTCGCCTGGCGTGCGCTTTCGGGTGGGCATGACTGCGCTGACGTATGCCGAGTACTTGCGCGACACCTTGCACAAAGAGGTATTGCTGCTAATGGACAACGTCTTTCGCTTTGTCCAGGCCGGCAGCGAAATCTCCGGGCTGCTGGAAAGAATGCCGGCCACGGTCGGCTATCAGCCGACGCTGATGACGGAAGTCGCTGAGATGCAGGATCGCATTATCTCCACGACACGAGGGGACATCACCTCGGTGCAGGCTATCTATGTTCCGGCCGATGACATGACCGACCCGGCTGTCAGCGCGATCCGAAGTCATCTTGATACAACTGTCATCCTTTCACGAACGCAGGCCAGCAAGGGGATTTACCCGGCGGTCGACCCGCTTCAGTCGACCAGCAAGATGATGGATCGGCATTTCCTGGGAGATCGCCACTACGCCGTTGCCAAGGGCGTGCGCGAGCATCTGGCGCGTTATCACGAACTGGAAGACATCATAATGATGCTCGGCATGGAAGAACTCTCAGAAAACGACCGCACAGTCGTACTGCGAGCGCGCAAGCTGCAACGCTATCTGACCCAGCCGTTTCACGTGGTGACCCAGCATACGGGAATTGCCGGAGCAACAGTCCCGTTGGATGTCACGTTACGTGATTGCGATGCCTTCATGGCCGGAAAGTACGACGACTTGCCGGAAGACCGCTGCTACATGCGCGGTGCCATGCAAGGAGAGTGACATGCGTACCTTTACGCTTCATTTGCAAGGCAGCACACAATATGAGCGCGTCGACAACGTCGTCAGCTTTGTCGCCAAGGACCAGTCTGGCAGCTTCGGAATTATGCCCGGGCACGAACGCATGATGACATCCCTTCAAACAGGGCTTGCACGCTTTCGCATGGCTGACCAATCGTGGCGGTTTCTGGCGCTTCCCGGTGGCTTGCTGTACTTCGTTGGCAACGAACTTTACATCAGCATGCGACGTTACTTACTCGGGGAAGATTTAAAGAAGATCAGTTTGGCGCTTGAGAGCGAATTGGTGGCGGAAGAAGAAAAGCTGCATTCGGTGAGAGAAAGCCTGGTGCGCCTTGAAGAGGAAATGCTAAAGCGCATGTGGAACATGCAAAAAGGGTGAATATGCCAGCTCTGCACGACAAGCCCTTGCCGGATGACGCAAAAGCCTTCAAGGATCAGCTCGACAAGGAAATAAGAAAAATCGAGCAGGCCGAGAAGAAACGCCCCACTTTGCTTGCAGAGTCGGCTTACGTTGGGGTACTGGGTCTCTTATTTGTCCTGCCGGTGGTGGCAGGCGCCTATCTCGGAAAGTGGCTGGATGAGTTGTTTGCCGGGTACTCCATCCGCTGGACCATAAGCCTTATATTGCTTGGGGTCGCGGTAGGGGGGATGAACGTGTATTTTTTCGTGCGAAGAAAGTAGAGGGCAAGATGAATCAGGCTTCCACGTTCGTCACCAACGTTTTTTACATTGGGCCATTGGTCATCACGAATACCGTGGTCACTACCTGGGCGATCATGGCGATCCTGGTCATAGCCGCCTGGCTGACGACTCGGCGATTGAGCTTAAAGCCCGGGCCGAGCCAGGTGGTGGCGGAAGGGGTAGTGGGTGCAATCGAAGGGGCCGTCAAAGCGGTTTTGCCCAACCATGCCAGTCAAGTTACGCCTTTCATAGGTACCTTGTGGCTATTCATCGGGGTCGCCAATCTGGCGAGCTTGATTCCCGGGGTCAGGTCACCCACCGGGGACTTGTCGTTAACGGCCGGTCTGGCCATTCTGGTGTTCCTGTCGGTTCACTGGTACGGGCTGCGAGCTCATGGGGTCAAGGCGTATTTGCGCCACTATTTGAAGCCAAACCCGATTCTGCTGCCTTTTCACATCATTAGCGAAATATCCCGCACGGTGGCACTGGCGGTGCGGCTCTTCGGAAACGTCTTCTCCCTGCAAATGGCCGCTCTTTTGGTGCTGCTGGTGGCGGGGTTTCTGGCGCCTGTGCCGATATTGATGCTTCATATCATCGAAGCACTCGTACAGGCGTACATTTTTGGTGTGCTTTCACTGATCTACGTTGCCGGAAGCATCCAGTCCCAAGAACTTCAACAACAAGCACAGGAGTAAAGCGTATGAACGACATGACATGGTTTACCAGTATCTCCACCGCAGTAGCGGTTCTGGGCATCGCTATTGGCATTTGCCTGCCTGCAGTGGCCATGGGGCGTGCCATCAGCCAAGCCTTGGATGCGATTGCGCGACAACCAGAGGCCGAAAGGGGGATCATGAGAACGTTGTTCATTGGTCTGGCGATGATTGAATCCCTGGCCATTTATGTTCTGGTGGTGGTTCTGATCGTCCTGTTCCGCAACCCCTTGCTGGAATACCTGGTGAAGTAGCTGTTTTTGCCCGCTACCGATATTCATTTATAAATAAAGAATAAGGGCAGGCCGTGGAATTCAATGGCACGACTTTCGTTCTCGAGATCATCAATTTTCTGGTATTGATGTGGCTGCTGCATTATTTCTTTTTCAAACCGGTTAAAGACGTCATCATCAAAAGGAAAGAGCACATTGACCAGTCTCTGGCCGATGTGCAAGGCGAACAATCTCGGATTGAACAATTAAAGCAACAATACGAAAACCGTGTCAATGAGTGGGAAACGGAGAAAAGTCAGTACCGCGAGCAATTGCACCGTGTAATCGACAACGAGCGCAAACGCCTGATGGATCTGCTTCACCAGGAATTGGACGATGAGCGCCAGAAATTTCGAAATCTGGAAGCAAAGCGCAATACGGAGATTCGCCTGAACCTGGAGAAAGAGGCGGCTGTCGATGGCGCGCGGTTTCTCACCCAGCTGCTGATGCGACTGGCCACGCCAGAAATCGAAGCGTGCATCGTCGATATGGTGATCGAGGATCTGCGGGAGATGCCAAAGCACGATTTGCAATCGCTGCAAGAAGCCTGTCGGCCCGAAGAAGAAAGCGTGAAGGTATTCAGCCGATATCCCATCGATGCTGCGCGGCGCCAACACATGAATACCGCGCTTAGCGAGGCTGTCGGACAAACGGTCGCGTGCGAATTCATGGAGTTACCGGATTTGGTAGCAGGCATACGCATCAGCATTGGACCATGGATCGTGCGGGCCAGCCTTCGCGACGAACTGAAATTTTTTGAAGAGAATTACCATGCCAGCAGAGCAAACAACGAGTGATCAAGTCCGGCCAGGCCAACCGGATTGGCTAAGTCAGCATAAATTCGGGCTTCATATGTCGGAGCAGGGACGTCTTGTGTCCATCGGCGACGGCATCGCCTGGATCAAGGGGCTGCCGTCGGCCGCCATTGACGAGATTCTCGAGATGGAGGACGGCAGCAGGGCGCTTGTGTTCCATCTGGAAGAAGAATTGCTGGGCGCAATCGTGCTGCAGCAAGGCTCGGCATTGAGCGCGGGCAGCTCAGCCTACCACTCTGGCATGAGGCTCAGTATTGGCGTTGGCAAAGGGTTGTTAGGGCGGGTCGTTGACCCGATCGGCATGCCGCTTGACGGGCAAGGACCGGTCGATTTTGAAGGATACCGTGACATCGACGTGATGTCGCCTTCCATTGTGACGCGCGACTTTGTCAACCGCCCTTTATACACCGGCAACAAAATCATCGACACGATGATCCCCGTCGGAAAAGGCCAGCGGCAACTCATCATAGGCGACAATGGGGTCGGAAAAAGCTCGATTGCGCTTGACGCCGTGCTCAACCAGAAAGGCAAAGGGGTCTATTGCGTTTACGTGGCTATCGGGCAAAAGCGTTCAAGCGTCATCAGTACGATCGAGGTCTTGCGCGAATCCGGAGCAATGGACTACACCACCGTTGTCGTAGCCGAAGCGACAGCCGTTTCTGGACTGAAATACCTGGCTCCTTTCGCAGGTTGCGCCGTCGCGGAGCATTGGATGTGGCAGGGCAAGGATGCCCTGATTGTATACGACGACCTGACGGCCCACGCCCATGCTTACCGGGAGCTGTCCCTGCTTTTGCGCCGCCCCCCTGGGCGCGAGGCCTATCCGGGCGATATTTTCTATTTGCATTCCCGCCTGCTGGAACGTTCCACCCATTTGGCGCGCCTGCACGGAGGCGGCAGCATGACAGCCCTGCCTATCGTCGAAACCGAGCAGGGCGAGATCGCGTCCTATATCCCCACCAATCTGATTTCCATTACTGATGGCCAGGTCTATCTTGATCAGTCCCTCTTTGCCAACGGGATTTTGCCGGCCATCGACGTGACTAAGTCAGTTTCGCGGATTGGCGGCAAAGCCCAGCATTCCAGGGTCAAGGACGAATCGGGCCGTATGAAGCTCGACTACCTCCAGTTTCTGGAGCTGGAAGTCTTCACCCGTTTCGGGTCGCAACTGGAAGCCTCAATGGAAAACAAGATCCGCCGAGGGCGGATTCTGCGCGAACTCTTGAAGCAGGACACCCGCATGCCCCTATCTGCGGAGTTCCAATTGGCCTGGATGATTGCCTACAATGAAGGGCTCTTTGACAACGTGCAGTCTCATGATATTCCTGATCGCCTTGCCAAGCTTAACAGTTTCGTCTCAGAGAGCGTCTTGACGCTCGAAGACGGCAGGCGGGATTGGCAAAATGCCGTTGTCGCGTGGATGAGCGAGATGACGACAGCATGAGCAAGCGCGCACAAATCAGGAAACGGATCGGCACGCTGAATGAAATCAGCGGGATCATGGACGCCATGAAAAATATCTCGTTGATAGAGTCGCACAAATTGGCCCGCTTTTTAGTCCATCAGCATCGCGCATTCGCTGGCGTTGAAGCAGCGGCCAGAGATTTCTTGGAATTTAACCCTGAGTTCAGGGACAGACTAAAAGCAGCTACGGGCAGCGTGATAGTAGCCGTGGGTTCACAAAGGGGGTTTTGCGGCGACTTCAACGAGTCACTTGCCGCGGCCGTACGACGATACTGGCATGAATCCCCGAATAAGCCGGTTGCCGTTTTAGTTCTGGGTCAGCGCCTCGGGGGGAAACTGGAGAAAGAGCCGTATGTGACGAACATTTCCGACGGGCCCAACGTGACTGAAGAAGTGCCCACCGTCATTGATCAGCTGATGAAGACACTGAATGCAATCCAGCAGCGTACCGAGCAGGAAGGGCTGCTGAATGTGGAGGTTTTAGCGCATCAAGAGGGAACAGTCGTGCCGCTTTCATCGCGCTCGATATTGCCGGATGCAGCAAGTATGACCACGTCCAGCAGTTATTGCCATGCCCCCTTGTTGCATCTTGCGCCCGCCGTATTTTTTGCCGACCTGATCCGGCATTATTTGTGGATGCGCATGCATGACATCTTCTATGCCTCTCTCATGGCCGAAAACCGGCGTCGGCTTCAGCACATGGAGGCAGCCTTGCAGCGCATGAAAGAGCGTACGGACATACTGCAACGTAAATATAACGCCCTTCGTCAGGAAGAAATCACCCAGGAAATCGAGTTGATCATATTGAGCAACAAGGCGATTCGGGTAGCACGTGCAACTTCTGCCAATCAGAAATGAATCTTGTCTTTGATGCGTTAATACCTGTAATTGCTGTGCGAGATTCTTACAGGTGATGCTGGATCGGAATCTGCTTAACATTGAGTACGATAGAAAGCGCGCACATAGCATGCTGCGCCTCAAATATGAGACGATGCGATACGGCGAAGCACTGGGACGTTTACTGGCTGTACCGCATAGGATCGCTCCAGCGACCGCTCGACAACCCTCTCGATACGCCGTGCTGCACGGTCAATCGCGCTATTGATGCTTGCACCAACTTCGGTCACGATCACGGTTGGCAGACCTGACAGTTTCAACTGGATTTGCACACACTTATCGATGCCTCCCCTTCTGGGTCCGTTCAAATCACTCATCCGTACGGTGATGAAGTGGATGCTGTTCTGCACATGCCCTAGTGCTATATCAAGGCGATCGTTGACGTATTCCCGCATTGACGGGCTGGAATTGATGCCTTTGGCAATAATGGTTGATTTCATGGTTTCGTTATGGTTGATGAATATCATGAAGGTGTGCTGATGCATTCACAGGGCTTGGCTGACAATGACACGCTTTCATCCGCCACACCCAGACAACTGAATACATCAGCACAGTGGCCTTGGATTTACAGTCAATTGACGTTTTTTGCTACATAGACTGTCACGCCATCAACTCCTGGGAAAATTTTGGATAGTGGGAAGACAGGTGTGCCCAAGGTGTCGAATTGCCAAATCAGTGCCTTGCCGCCGGCATTGATCTGAACGGTTTCCATTTGCTCGACATTGAGGTACTTGGTGCCGCCGTCGATGTTGACGACACGGGTTGAGCCAGCATCTACGGCATAACCAAGCGGCGTCGATTGCCACGCTGGCTGTTGCTCGGATACGCTGACTTGGTTAAACAGACTGGTGGAGTCATCGTAATTGACTTGCGCCAATGCAGATGTGGTGCCTGCAACGCCTACCAAAGCGATCAGGATCAAGCTTGCAAATTTGGTTTTCATAGGAGTTCCTTTTTAGTCATCAGGTTGAGTGAACCGGACGAATGTCGTCCGGCTGTGATAACACTATAGGCACCCCTGCCCGACAGGAAGGTGACGCGCAAATTACGATTGTGTAATCCCGGCGGATGCCGAGCACTCACTCAAATTTGGCACGAACGAATACCATGAATGAAGTCGGATCACTGCCATAAACGCCACGCACGCCATCCGGCACGGCGTAGCGGCTAACTAGAGCGCCGACACCGACTTTTGTGTGCTTGAAACTTGCGAAGTCATAAACGCCACCCAGGCTCAGTTTGCCGACCTTGAAGACTTGGCCGTGTAGCGGCTCGTCTTCCTGGAATAGCTCTCCATTTTCAACACGTTCGACACGACCAAACAAGGTATATCTTTCGCCTACCCTTAATGCCGATTCAAATAACCACCCATCCGTGCTTTCTCCTGGTTGCTTGCGGTTGCGTCCCCACGCCAAGGTACTTTGCAAGGTGTTGCTGCCGAATTGGTATTGATGACTGGCAGAAGCGGTGGTGCGTTTGATCGACACATCCGGTTCCAGGCCTTCAGGGCTCTTGAGTCGGCCGTGACTGATCTGCATCGACAAGTTTGGTGAAGGGTTCCATGTCACCCGCGCAGACGCTGAATCGAGTTTGCGCGTTTCGATGTTGTAGCGGTACTGATCGGGTTCGCGACCGTTGAAGACTGATCCTTCCAACTTGAGGTTGCGCCAGATGTAGCCGAGCGTGACCACACCGAATGTGATGTGCGTTGAATCCAGCCAGTGATGGGTCAGCGGCGCTTCGGGATTGTCCAATGCGGAGTAACGGTGCATGAAGGCGGACGGCCCCAAAGCGGGTTCTCCGGGCAGGCCGACATACGCAAATACTGAGCTGTCGGTCGAAAGTGGCCGACTGTATGTTAACGCCAATTCCATCAACAGGTCGTGCGGGTGCTGCCGGTCAATCAGATGCGTCCTGCCATCAGCAGTCTCGCCGGTTTGGAATAGCAGCGGATAACCACTTTTGCCCATCAGTGGGTCGAGCGAAACCATGCCGCGCAGACCGAGCGTGCCGCCCGCGAACGGGCGCTGAGCCATGCCCATCAGCATGCTCTGGATAAATGTCTTGCTGTCGCCGCGCTGGCTGCCTTGATCGTCATAAATCGCATTGATGTAACCATGCCACATGGTGCTCCATGAGCCACTGCTGCCATGGACGCCTTGCAGGGGTGTGGTGTCTGGTTGCCAACTTGTGCCGGAGGCTTCGCGCGACATTCCATAGGGGCCGTAAAAGCCGCGCATGGAAGCTGAGTGGGCGTCATGGCGGACTTGATCGAATGGTGGCGATTTGCTCTCTTCGCTGGCGGGAGGGGAGGTGTGTTGCTGATGATCCTGCGCATGCAGAGACAGGCTTATGAGCAGTCCCAAAAAAGTCGCATAAAACCGAAGGGGTTTCATCGTTTCCTCCAGAAAGTTCACAAACAGAGAAAGTCAACGCATCACCGGACAGTGTGAATGGAAAAATACAATTCCGATATTAATCGAAGAAGAGCGGCTGTCATTACGATAGATCAAACGGCAATGATCAGATTAAAGCGGTCGAGATGAAGGTGCGAGAGGAAAGCTGACAAGAATGTAATCGACCTGTTATGTGAGTGACAGGTACGGCAAAGCATAATCACCGAAGCCTTCACTTGTAACCCTTAATCCGGATATACCTATGAACATTTCACGCCGTACGCTATTGCTTATTCTCGGTGGATTAACGTTGAGCGCATGTACGTCATCGACAGACAAACCTACCGCCAATGCTCCAGCTTCACAAGGCTCAGACTTGGCGAAGACAGCACCACAACATCCCTCGGCAGAGTATACGGAGCTGGCTGTTCGACAACCGGCTGAAGTAGGCAAGAAGGTCGAGGTTGTCGAATTTTTTGGATATTTTTGTTCACACTGCAAATCGTTCGATCCAGTACTGAGCGAGTGGGCCAAGAAAAATGCTGATCGCGTAGTATTCAAACGGGTGCCGGTTGCTTTCCGTGACAGCATGATCCCGCAACAGCGCATGTACTATGCCCTTGAAGCGATGGGCAAACTGGATGATTTGCACGGGAAGATTTTTGATGCGATTCAGCTACAACGCTTATCGCTGGACAGCGATCGTGCGATTTTCGACTACATCGGTAAGCAAAATATCGATGCGGCAAAATTCAAAGAGTTGTATGAATCCTTCGGCGTGCAGTCTCAGGCCAAAATGGCATATGAAATGCAGCGGTCTTATAACATCAACAGCGTACCCAATATTGCTATAGATGGACGCTTCATCACCTCGGCCTCTCATGCCAGTCAGCGTCCGGGCGTTCAACGCACAGAGGAAGGCTTGCAAACTGCAACGCTGCAAATCATGGATGAGCTTGTCGCCAAGGTGCAAAGGGAACGGCTGTCCAGTGCTGCCGGGTGAAAGTAACCTGATGCTTTCGATTAATCACGTGAAAAGCATTGATTTGTAGGACATACTTCGACCTAAGACGGCCGCTCAGTCACATGCTATCCAGTACATCAGAATTTTATCCATCCACGCCGAAAAGCGTGAAACGCCAAGAATCCAAAAACTACAGCGACACCAACATTCAGAACGGTGAATGCAGCTGTTGCTAGAGCAATAAACCGTTCGGATTTTTCTGTACCTATGTCACGACCACCCAAAGCCAATTCTGTGCCTGCTAAGAATAGCACTACGCCAAGCACCGCCGGCGGGAACAAAAGAAATAGGGTGGCAATTGAATCGGCAAAAAACAGCGCGAGAACTATTAGCAAGATACCGAGCATGACAGAAGCACCTCCTGTTCTTGCTCCAAACTTGATGTGCCCAGCCATGCCTCCCGCACCGTGACATATCGGGATGCCTCCCAAAGCGCTGGAGCAGACATTCATTATTCCTGTAGAAAATGCAACCTCACGCTCCGTGACTTTCCGCTCAGGGAAAAGACGGTTATTCTCCTCTGTGATGGCAATAAATGCATTGCCGAAGGTAAGGGGCAATTGCGGTAAGGCGAGTAATAGTGCACCCATCCAAATGTCCTGCCAGCTTAGGTTCGGCCATGCGAATGTTGGTATCTGAAACACAGGCTTGATAAGGGCAAGTTCCTCCACGAGTGCAGGTTGTTGCACGATAGCGATGAAAGCACCAGCAATCATTAGCACAAACATGGCAGGCAGCCGTGAACGAGCCATCAGGATAAGCGTCATGGCGAGCAAGGCACCAGCCAGCAGCCAGCTTTGAAACATCCTCCGCAAACCTTCCAGCATAAAGCTGAAGCCCAGACCAAGAACAATCCCTGCCAATACCGGTTTTGGAATCCACTTTGAGAAACGTTTGGCTAGGCCTGTGGCCGCCAAAACAAGCCATATCACGCCTGTTGCCAATCCTGCGCCAGTCACTATGGCAGGTGTTAACGTTGTAGCGCCGACAGTTTGCGTAATAGCTGCTGCACCAATGGCTTTCATTGGTTGCACGGGAAAGGGAGTTTTGAAGTGGAATCCGGCCACTATTAATGCGCCCCCCATCGCTAGAAAAATGCCAGACGGAGCCACTTTCAGGATTGAAATGTATGCAACAACGAATGGAATCAGCGTTCCAATATCACCAAAAGCACCCCCAAGTTCTATTAAGTCGAAGCGGTTTTTCATTTTGTTTTTCAAGTGAATCGCTCTCAATTGTCTGATGATAGTGCAACTTGCTAATTTATTAAAATGGCATACAACTCGCAGGGGTGCCAACTTTCTGCGGTGATCTCAACCAGCCAAAGTAATAAACGCACAAAATAGTTCGGACAAGGCTTCGCCAATCATCACCAACACGGGCCCCTGCGCAGACGGCAGTCCTGCCTGAAGGGATCGCAAATCGATATGCAGTGTGCGCTGATTTTCAAGGCTGATGTTTTCTATCACTATCACCGGCGTGTCTGATGGGCGTCCGTTTTGCAGCAGACGCTCTGCGGTCAGTGCAGCTTCGCGCCCACCCATGTATTGCACCAGCGTGTCGCAGTCTGGCAAACGGGATTGTTCCGGTTCATCAGGCGCAGTGCTTGACGTGTAAAAGGCGACACTGCGCGCGACGCCGCGTTTGGTCAACGGAAGGGGACTGCACTGGCGGCGGCAAGTGCGGCCGTAATGCCGGGCACCACTTCATAAACGATACCTTCATCATCGAGCGCGCGCAATTCTTCGGCGGCGCGACCAAACAGCATCGGGTCGCCACCTTTCAGACGAACCACGATTTTGTACTGGCGTGCGACATTGATCAACATTCGGTTGATGAATCGCTGAGTAGCAGATTTCTGACCACAACGCTTGCCGACATTCATTTTGACTGCTTGCGGGCAGTGCGCCAGCATGTCATCTGTCACCGGCGCATCGTACAGAACGGCGTCTGCCTGCGCCAGCAAACGCGCGCCGCGCAATGTGATGAGATCTGCTGCGCCGAGACCTGCGCCAATCAGATAAACTTTACCAAAATCACTCATGTTGTTCTCTCATTGTTCTTGGCGAATCATTACGGCAGCAACTTTTTGGTATGCGGCTTGATCAATAAGAATGAAAACACCGATCAAGCGGTTAATGTCATAAAGATTTGCTGTCGTCGATTGCCACAAAGCGATATTCTTGGATCTTCGATATTTAAACAATCTATTTGAATACAAGATGGTTGATTCAGAGGATGATTTATTTAGCAGGTTCAGATATTTTTCTGTCTGATTTGCTGCGATCAAGTGTGATCAAATCGGATTTGCAAACAACACTGATAGTTTTCAGCCAGTCGGCTGCGGCCTCAGGAGAGCTCTTTGTTAACTTTGCTGCAGAAATCTTGTATTCAGGAATCCCGGAATACTCGTCGAACGCCCCCGCTCCAGTCAGCTCATTGCAACATGCCTCCCAATAGTGGAATGTGCCGAAGATCATGCGCGGCTGCACCCTGTCCGTCACTATGGATCGCGCTACGATATAACCGCGACGAGTCTCGACGCGGATGAAGTCGCGGTCCCTGATACCAAGCTCACGAGCATCCTTGGGGTTCAGTTCAATTCTCTCCTCGGGAGCGACTGCTTCCAGTATCGGGGATTTGCGCGTCATGGTGCCCGTATGATATTGACTGATGCGCCGTCCCGTAGTCAACAGGAAAGGGTATTCTTCGCTGACATGTTCGGCGATGTGGGCGAGTATAGGCCGCTCATAATGCAAGCCCTTCTCCTTGGGCATGATTTCGGGATCGAACAGTACTGGTCGCAAATCGGCTTTTTGCGTGGGCGTCATGAAGTTTCCACCTTCGTGCAGAACCGGTGTTCCTGGATGGCTCTCGTCGGGGCAAGGCCAGCATAGCCCATGATTAGCCTCCAGGCGAGCATAGCTCATGCCGCCAAAAAACGTCGGCACTACGCGCCGCACTTCCTCCCAGATATCTTCGGGATCGTTCCAATCCATGCCGTTATAATCCATGCGCTTTGCCATTTCGGCAAACACCCACCAGTCTTCTTTGGCTTCGCCTGGGGGTGACACAGCCTTGCGCACGCGTTGCACGCGTCGTTCCGTATTGGTGAAGGTGCCTCCTTTTTCTGGCCATCCTGCTGCCGGAAAAACGACATCGGCCATGCGCGCCGATTCCGTTAGGAAAAGTTCCTGAACCACGATCAAGTCGAGGTGCTCAAGTGTCTGACGCAATTCGTTCGAATCGGGATCGCTCATCAGCGGGTTCTCTCCGAAAATGAAAAGGGCGCGCAGCTTGCCTTCTTCGATTGCAGCGGGAACACGGGTTAGACGAAGTCCAGGCTGGCGAGATAGCTTGGTGCCCCATGCGTTCTCGTAGTGTGTAACTGTGGCTTCAGCGGTCACAAGCTGATACATGGGATAAAAGTCAGGAAGACCTCCCAAGTCGCTGGCTCCTTGAACGTTGTTCTGGCCCCTGAGCGGACAGATGCCGGCGCCGGGACGTCCGATCTGGCCAGTAATTACTGCCAAGTTAGACAAAGCCACCACATTGCCAGTGCCATGTGTGAACTGTGTGATGCCCATGGCATAGAGAATGATTGATGCACTGGCCCTGGCATACATCCGCGCAGCCTCGATCATCATGTGCGCAGGGATGCCGGTCATTAGTTGTACGTTTTCCGGAGAATAGTCCTCAACCGAATGAGCCAGTTCCTCAAAGCCAACGGCATGCTTGGCGATGAAATCCGGCTTGTGCAGGTTTTCCTTGATGATCGTGTGAATCATTGCGTTGATCACCGGAATGTTGTAACCAACTTTTATCTGAATAAACAGGTCGGCCTTGTTAGCCATGTCATTCCAGCGCGGATCGATCACGATCAGTTTGGCACCTCGTTCCTTGGCGAGTATCACCTGTCTTGCGATCAGTGGATGGCACTCCGCAGTGTTCGAGCCGATAATGAGAATGACATCAGAATCGCTGCCGATTTCGGGAATGCTATTAGTCATTGCTCCGGCGCCGATCGTCATCCCCAACCCGGATGTAGTTGAAGAATGGCAAAGACGTGCGCAATGATCAATGTTGTTGGTTCCGATCACAGCACGCAAGAATTTTTGGGCGGCATAATTGTCCTCGTTCGTTGCTCGCGCCGAAGAGAACAATGCGATTGAATCGGGCCCGTGTTTAGCCTTGATTTCTGCAATGCGACCTACAACGTAGTCGAGCGCATCGTTCCAACTGACTGGCTCAAATTTTTCGTTGCGCTTAATAAGCGGTGTTGTCAGACGGCGAATATCTGAAACATGCTTGTAGCCGTGAGAGCCCTTGACGCAAAGTTCACCCTCGTTTACTGGATGATTCGGGTCGCCCACGATCTTGATGATGCGCCCATTCTTAACGCTCAGGTTCATGTTGCATCCAGTAGCGCAGTACGGGCAGACAGTTAAAAAATTTTCCATTTTCAAACTTCTAGTAGCGGCCGAACCGTTAAATATAAAAGCAGCAAATCTGCAACTGCCAAGGGAAAACAGCCAAACAATCAACTCTTCTGAAGCAGGCTGAATGCACACCTTTCGCGTTTCTTTGTGCTTTCGGCATTCAGCGAGTCAGTCTCCACAAAGCGTATCGCCTTGGTCGGGCATGCAGGGATGCATGCCGGACCGCCGTCCACATTCACGCACAAATCGCACTTGAAAGGCAGAGTCACGAATTCGGGAGCAGTTACTGGGCCGGAATGATGCCGTTTTACCGGCACGGTTACCATCTCCATGACGCCGAACGGGCAAGCTACCGCACAGCTCACGCAGCCGATGCAGCGCTCTTCGATGAGCTGGACGGTGTTATTGCTGTAAACCAGCGCATTGGTCGGGCAGACATTAACACATGGAGCATTGTTGCAATGCCGGCATTGCTGCGTTGTGGTCAGGTGTGGCCCTTTCACCACTTTTATCCTTGGCTTGAAATTGACTGGCGAAAGCGTGTCTTCGCTTCCCAGCCCGATCGGGTGCACGAGCGTGCACGCGACTTCACAAGCGGTACACCCGATGCACTTGTCCGAATCCGTAATCACCAAACTGTTCATTCTTCCATCTCCTGTCCCCAGTACCCTGTTGGACTGATTCTTTTAACTTTAGTCCGTGTCGATAATGTCACCCTGCTGAGTTCAACCTAGCCGGATCATCCCGGCCGCGACGGTCTGGTGTGTGACCTGGTCGATCAGGATAAAAGCTCCATTCGCGCGATTGTTGTCGTATGAATCGGCGGCCAGCGGCTGTTGCACATTGATGCCGATGCGCGCTATGTCGTTCAGCGAAATCGTCTCAGCCTTGCGCCGCTCCTGCGTATTGACGTCGAGCAGCGAATCGATGGCCGTGATCTTGGCGCCGACCCGATGCGTTGTATGCTTTAACCAGTACTTGCGCCGTGCATCTAGTGGCTCTTCAGACAGCCAGCAAATGTCAGCATCGACCGCTTTTACCGGCGTCGCCGGATAGTCAGCCGAGGCAATCAGGTCGCCACGCGGAATGTCGAGGTATTCATTTAGCAGGATCGTGACCGACTGACCGGCGATGGCGACATCAAGCGAGCCTTCCAGCGTGACAATGTCTTTGACGGTCGTCCACAGGCCGCTCGGCTGAACCATCAGTCTGTCGCCCTTCCTAACCGTGCCTGATTCGATGCGGCCCATATAGCCGCGGAAATCGTTGGCCTCGTGACCAGCATGGCGCGCGACCAACTGCACCGGAAAGCGGAACGGCTCGGCCCGCAAGTCGTCGTCGACCGGCAACATTTCCAACAGATCGATCAGCGTCGGTCCTTGATACCAGGGCAGATTGTTGCCCTTGTCGACGACATTGTCGCCGGCGAGCGCAGACAGCGGGATGGTGTGAATGTTTTTTAGACCAAGCTGCTGCGCAAATTCGCGGTAGGCGGCGACGATGCGCCCATACACGGCCTGGTCGTAATTCACCAAATCCATCTTGTTGATGGCGACGATCACGTGCCGGATTTGCAGAAGGTGTGCGATCGTCGAGTGGCGCTTGGTCTGCGTCAGTAATTCGACGTTGTCGTTCAATTTTACCTTGGAGACGTCGATCAGTATGATCGCGGCATCGGCAGTTGAGGCGCCAGTTACCATGTTGCGCGTGTATTGCTCATGCCCCGGTGTATCGGCAATGATGAACTTGCGCTTGGGCGTCGCGAAGTAACGATAGGCAACATCGATGGTGATGCCCTGTTCGCGCTCGGCTTCCAGCCCGTCGGTCAGCAGCGACAGGTCGATGGTGTCGCCCACAGTGCGCTTGTGCTTGGCGCGCGAGATCGCGTCGAGCTGGTCGGCGAAGATGCCCTTGCTGTCAAACAGAAGGCGGCCGATCAGCGTGCTCTTGCCGTCGTCGACAGAACCAGCTGTGATAAAGCGCAGCAAGCCGCGCTCTGCGACTGCGGTTGAATGCTTGTTTTCAGCAATTTCAGCAATGACAGCGTTCATCAGAAATATCCTTCCTTCTTGCGTTTTTCCATTGAGGCTTCGGATGTTTGATCATCCATGCGGGTCGCGCCGCGCTCGGTAATTTCGGTGATGGCGGTTTCGGCGATGATGGCGCCCGGGGTAGCTGCGCTCGACAGCACCGGGCAGGTGCACGAAATGTCGCCAACGGTGCGGAAGCGCACGATCCGGGTCTCGACCGTTTCGCCCGCCTGCGGCGGCGTGAGGTCGGTCAACGGCACCAGCAAGCCGTTGCGCGGGATCACCTGACGTTCGTGCGCGTAGTAGATCGACGGAAGTGCCAGCTTCTCGCGCGCGATGTATTGCCAGATGTCCAGTTCGGTCCAGTTCGAGATCGGGAACACACGGATGTTTTCGCCCGGATGGACATAGGTGTTGTACAGAT
>CAZAWA010000021.1:0-24866 GCA_964488675.1 uncultured Oxalobacter sp.
GCAATATCCCGCAACTTGCAAGCAGTGCATGACAATATTGCCACAGCAGCCCAAACGGCTTCCCGCGATCCCGGAACGGTGGGCCTGCTGGCGGTATCGAAAACATGGGGCGCGGAGGCCATACTGGAGGCTGCGGAGGCGGGACAATTGCGGTTTGGTGAAAGTTACGAGCAGGAAGCGACCGCTAAAATTGCCGCAGTCAAAGCGAAGCGACCGGATTTGGCGCTGGAATGGCATTTTATCGGCCCAATCCAGAGCAACAAGACCAGGGCAATCGCCGAGCATTTTGACTGGGCGCACTCCATAGATCGTGAAAGAATCGCAAGGCGGCTTTCCGATCAGCGGCCTGAAAACTTGTTGCCGCTAAATGTATGCATTCAGGTCAATATCAGCCATGAAGGAAGCAAGAGCGGGGTTAGGCCGGAAGATGTGGCGGCACTGGCGAACGCCATCGTTGCCATGCCGCGCCTGAGGCTGCGCGGATTGATGGCGATTCCGGAGCCGGAAGACAATCCAGATAAGCAACGCGAGTCTTTTGGCAAGCTGCGGAGGTTGTTTGACGAATTGCGTGCGCAAGGAATGGATCTGGATACGCTGTCGATGGGGATGACTGATGACATGGGCGCGGCGATCGCAGAGGGAGCGACCATCGTGCGGGTAGGCACGGCCATTTTTGGTCAAAGGAAATAGGAAGATGAACAAGAATTTGAAAATAAGTTTTATCGGTGGCGGCAATATGGCTGCTGCGCTGATCGGTGGGTTGGCTGGCAAGCTGACGCCTGGCGCAAACATTCATGTGATTGACATCAATCCCGAAGCGCTTGATGTGCTGCGCCAGCGCTTTGGCGTGACGGTTGCCGATCGGATCGATTCAGCGGTTGCCAATAGTGATGTCATCGTTCTGGCCGTCAAGCCGCAGCAAATGCGCGAGGTGATGGAGCAACTTGCGCCGCAGATTTCGCGACAGTTGGTATTGTCGATTGCCGCCGGCATCCGCATGCAGGATCTGTCACGCTGGTTGAAGGGGCATGATGCCATCGTGCGCACGATGCCGAATACGCCCGCGTTGATCGGCCGGGGCATCACCGGCATGGTGGCGATGAATGGCGTATCGCCGCAGCAACGGGAGTCAGCCGATGCCATAATGAAGGCGGTCGGCGGAACGGTCTGGCTCGTTGACGAGAGCTTGATCGACGGGGTTACGGCGGTGTCGGGCAGCGGCCCAGCCTATGTGTTTTATTTCATTGAAGCGATGCAGCAGGCGGCAGTCGAAATGGGTTTGAGTGCGGAGCAAGGGCGTGAACTGGCAATGGCGACCTTCGTGGGCGCCTCTCAACTGGCGGCGCAATCGGACGAGCCAGTCTCGCTGTTGCGCGAGCGCGTTACCTCCAAGGGGGGCACGACCCATGCAGCCCTGACCAGTCTGGATGCCAGCGGTGTCGCGCAGGCCATCAACCGTGCGATGAAAGCAGCTGCTGAGCGGGGTAAGGATTTGGGCATAGAGTTTGGCACGGAGTGATTGTCAAAAAAAGGTGGCCGTGTTATTAGTTGTCACACATCCTTTCACGATTTATCTATCTCACGGGAAAAATTATGCGAGTTCGTTCAGCAAGCTGGAAAGCGCTTGTGGCAGGTGCTGCAGTTATGGCAGCACATTTGTCTGGTCATGCGGCCGATTCGATCTCGGTCGAAGCCGCTGCCGGCAACAAGGTTCAGATGGCGCGTATCGGTGCACAGTGGGACTGGGGCAAGCGCTGGTTTCAGTCAAACGGCTCGCATCTTGGCGGCTACTGGGATTTGACGGTCGCCCAATGGCGCGGCAGCCGCTATCAGGATCTTTCGGGGCAACACCAGAATCTGACCAATGTCGGGTTTACGCCAGTGTTTCGCTGGCAGCAGGACAGCAAGAAGGGTGTTTACCTCGAAGCAGGCGTTGGACTCAACATGCTGTCTGAGCATTATGACAACAACGGCCGCCGATTCTCGACACGATTCCAGTTTGGCGATCACCTCGGCATTGGCTATGTGTTCGACAACAAGCTAGATATTGGCCTGAAAGTGCAGCATTTCTCCAACGGCAGTATCAAAAAGCCGAATCCTGGCGAGAATTTTATTGCGCTTCGTCTCAGCTATCCGCTGTAAGCGTTTGCAGGAGCAGGCTTGAACTCGGTATCGCCCCCCAGAATTGCATTTCTTGGCATCGGCCTGATGGGTCTGCCGATGGCACAAAACCTGCTCAAGGCAGGTTACCCGCTTACCGCATGGAACCGCACCCGCGTCAAGGCTGAACCGCTCGTTGCCGACGGCGCACGCGTTGCCGACACGGCTGCCGATGCCGTCAAGGACGCCGATATTGTCATTACGATACTCGAGGCCGGGCCAACTGTGTTCGAGGTCATCAAGGCCGCGTTGCCTTCCATGCGTCCGGGGGTGATCGTGGTTGACATGAGCTCGACCAGGCAATCCGAAGCGCAGGAATTGCACGCGATGCTGGCCAAGCAAGGGGTTTCCTTCGTTGATGCGCCGGTGTCCGGCGGTGTACTGGGTGCGCAGGCGGCCACGCTGGCAATTATGGCCGGTGGAGACGCAGCCGATTTTGAAAAAGTAAAACTGGTGTTGACGGCGATGGGGCGGCCTACGCTGGTTGGGCCTGCCGGATGCGGCCAGCTTGCCAAGCTGTGCAACCAGTTGATCGTCGGCGGGACGCTTTCCATTATCGCAGAGGCGCTGTTGCTGGCGCAGGCTGGCGGTGCCGATCCGGCTGCCATGCGAACCGCAATACGGGGTGGCTTCGCCGAAAGCAGACTGCTTGAGGTGCATGGTCAGCGCATGCTTGATCGCAACTTTGCGCCGGGCGGCCAGATCAAGAGCCAGACCAAGGACATGGAAAACATTTTAATTGCAGCGCAGGAGGCGGGAGTGCAATTGCCGGTGTCGGAACTGGTGACGAATCTTTACCGCAGCATTCTCGAATTGCTGCCAAACGCGGATCAATCCGCCGCGCTGATTGCGCTGGAAAGAATCAACCCCGGCAAACGGGTTGGAACAGCCTCAGACAAGTATTAAACGCAGGGCGTCAGGCAGTCTGAAACTGTCCGGCAGCGCGATTTTTTCGCACGCCATCCCACCCAAATATCCGCCCGTTCATCGCGACGAACACGCCGTGCGGCAGCGTCTGTGCCGCTGCGCAGGCGAAGCCGAGATTGAACATGGCATCCGATGCGGCAAACGAGTGCGGGATCATCGCGCCGGTCAGGACGATGGTTTTTTCCAGAGCCGCTTTGCCGAGTACGCCGGCCGTCTCGGGCATGGTGTCGGTGCCGTGGGTGATGACGATCATGGTTTCGCCTGCCTGACGACACGCCTCGAGCACGCGCAGCCGGTCGGCGTCCTGCATGTCAAGGGAGTCGAGCAGCGGCAGCGTCTCAAGGGCGAACGGAAATGTGATTCGAGCCTGCATCAGCATCTGCGGCAGATGGCTTTCCGCGAAGCACAGTTCGCCGGTGATTTCGTTGTACTGCTTGTCCAGTGTGCCGCCGGTGGCGATGATTCGTAATGTCATGGTCTTTCCCGTCAAATCAATACTTTGCGACGAACGGCATTAGGATGCCGCCACAATCGGTTCCAGCCCGGGGGCCAAGGCAACTCTGGCCCATTGTAGGCGGGCACGCCATTTCGTACCGGATGCACCGGCAAGGGGCCGGGCGCGAGCGGATTGCGCGTTCCCATATCGAGGCTGTACATGTGGCCGGGCAGCAGCGCCTCGCACACCATTTTGAACCAGGCAGTGTGATCTTCATCGCGCCCCAGCGCTTGCGCCAGTCCTTCCGGGTCGATTTTTGCCAGCGTCCGCACCAGTTCATCGGTGCCCGCTCCCGGCCGGTCTCCCCAGCCCATGACCGGATTGAAAATATAGTCTGCGCCGGAGCCGTACCAGCCTTCGCGCCAAGGGCGCTGTATCCAGTTGCGGGTGCCGGTGAACAAGTGCCAGCGCCAGTGCATTCCGGAAGGCCGCGGCCAGGAATGCAGATACAGGCGCTCATAGCCTGCGTCGTGGAGTGCACGCACCATTGCCATCAGCCGCGCATGCGGCGTGCGATCGGGTGCGGCAATCCGGAATCGTATTGGTTCGCCGTCTGCGTGCTGCACTTCATCGCTGGACAGGTTCAAGTCCAGAACCCGCGATTCGCTGCCAAAGCGGGCTGATACCCAGCCGGTCAGCAGGTTGACGGCAGTCAGCACACCGTACCCGCGGAAGCGGTGAAAAATGACGGTGCCGGGCGCGATGGGTTTCATGAACAGGATTGCAAATGGCGATATCGGATTATTCTAGATTGGGGTCCAGCGCTTCGGATGTTTTTTCCGGTTGGCGCGCAAGCAGTTCTACCCGGCTGGTCGGCGTTTCCAGGCTGATGCGGCCCAGCGCGCCGGTGCGAAAATCCTGCAATAGCGAGTGCGCTGCTTTTTCAAGATCGAATTCGCCGCCTTTGATGCGCAGGCTGCGTTTCTGTGCAATGCCTTCCAGTACGGCGATGCGATCCATGCCTTCCGTTTTCATCCCGTACCGGGCAGTGAGCAGTTGCGGATATCGCTCAAGAAGCAATTCCGCCAGAAAAGCGGCGATCTCTTCCTCGATCAGGGCGTTAACGCCAACTGCGTGGGAGATCGCCAGCATCAGACCATCGGTCGGGTAAATGATCTTCGGCCACAGCATGCCAGGCGTGTCGGTCAGCACCATGTCCTTGTTCAGATACAGGCGCTGCTGGCTTTTGGTCACGGCTGGTTCATCGCCGACTTTCGCGACGCGCTTCTTGAGCAGCGCATTCATCAGCGTCGATTTGCCGACATTCGGAATGCCCATGATCATCATGCGCAGCGGTTTGGCTGGCGCCGCGCGGTGCGGCGCAAGCGTCTTGAACAAGGTCGGGAGTTTCGCGACTTCGGATGGAGTGCGGCAACTGAGCGCAATGGCCTTCACGCCTTTCTGGCGGTTGTAGAAGGCCAGCCATTCTTTTGTCGCAACCGGATCGGCAAGATCGCTCTTGTTCAGAATTTTCAGACAGGGGCGCTGACGGTGCTTGCGCAATTCCTCGACCATCGGGTTGCAACTCGCTTGCGGGATGCGCGCGTCCAGCACCTCGATCACGAGGTCGGTGGTCGCCATGGTTTCAGCCGCCTTCTTGCGGGCGGCGTTCATGTGCCCCGGAAACCATTGAATCGTCATGCGGTGCTCCGTTGCACTAATGTCTGGATGTGTGCGGCGGCACTTTTTGCCAGCGCTTTCAGGTTGTAGCCGCCTTCGAGGAAACTCACGATGCGGCCTTGTGCGTGCTCATCGGCAACCGCCATGATTTGCTGGGTGATCCAGGTGAAATCATCCTCGACCAGATTGATGCTGCCAAACGGGTCGTCACGATGTGCGTCAAACCCTGCCGAGATGAAGATCATCTCAGGCTTGTGGGCATGCAGCGCCGGAAGCCATTGCTCTGTCACCAGCCGACGCACGGCGTAGCCATCAGACCCGGCGTACACGGGCACATTCACCATGTGTTCGCGCTGGCGTTCATTGCCCATGAAGGGATACAGGTAGGCCTGATAGAAGCTGACCATCATCGCGCGGGGTTCATGAGCAAAGGCATCGTCGGTGCCGTTGCCGTGATGGACATCGATGTCCACAATGGCGATTCGCTCCAGCCCACGCACTTTGAGCGCATGCATGGCGGCGATGGCGACATTGTTGAATACGCAGAAGCCCATCGGCGTGCTGGGTGTTGCATGATGGCCGATCGGGCGCACCAGGCAAAACGCATTGGCAATTTCGCCTGCCAACAGCGCGTCGACGGCTGCGATGCCCGCGCCGGCAGCGCGCAGGGCTGCCTTCCAGCTATGCATGTTGATATGGATGTCGTGTATGCCGTAGTAATCGCCGGACTCGGTTGGGGTGTTGTCGCGCACCATCTCGATGGTGTCAGGCAGATGCACGCGCCGCAGGTCTGCCATCGAGGCTTCCGGCGCCAGACGATAATCGAGTACGCGATCGAGGCCGCTTGCCACAAGCTCGTCCTCGATGGCCTGAATGCGTTCCGGACATTCGCGGTGATGCTCCCCCAGTTTGTGGAGCTTGCAGTCGGGGTGAGTATAGAGGGCGGTCGCCATGGGTGTCTGCATCAGTTGAGCCTTGCCAGTGCCTTGACATGCGCGACCGCGCTGAGAGCTTGCGCAGTCAACGCGTAGCCGCCTTCGAGAAAGCTGACCATCAATACCCAAGGATCGTCCAGAAAAGCTTCTTCGGTGCCATCGCCGTGGTGCACATCGAAATCGACGATGGCCACTCGCTGGAGACCGTGCCTCTCCATGGCATAGCGCGCAGCAAGGGCATAATTGTCGAAAAGACAAAATTCCATCGGCGTAGCGGGTGTAGCGTGATGCCCGATCGGGCGTGACAGGCAAAACGCGTTGCTGATTTGGCCAGCGGCACGAAGTGCCGCCTTCCCGCTGAATTTGTCAAGCAGGGTGTCGGTGTCGACCGGATGATAGTCGCCGTGCCCGGCAGGGGTATTTTCACGCACCAGATCGACGGCTGATTGCGTATGGGCGCGCAGCAAATCCTCAATGGTGGCTTCCGGCGCGAGCCGAAAGTCGAGGTAGGCATCCGTTCCGCTTTTGACGAAATGATCCTCAATCATTTGCAGGCGCGATGGCGACTCGGGATGGCAGGCCCCCATTTCGTGCTGCTTGCAAAGTGGCTGTGAGTAAATGGCTGTTGTCATATTGAGAAAAACTGTGCCGAGCGCGGCGTCAGCCTGCGGGAGAATGCGACAGTTTATCGGAAAATGCCGCCGTCCGATGCAATGGCGCATTCGACCTCTACCAGACACAGATGGACTGGAGTATACTTTCAGGCTTGTCAATGCTTGGCTGAGGGCAAAAATGATTGCCGCAGCCATATCGATTCGTACATGAAGATCTCACGCAGCTTACTGAATCTGGCATGCTTTTGCATCCTGTTGCCAGCATTACTCATCATTCGTGACGCCGGATCGCAGGATCGGCCAACGGAAACCGAAGAGGTGCGCCCAAGCCGCCACTTTTCTGCGGGACAGTCGGTCGAGATAGCCGAGTTCATTGCCCAGATGACGGCCAGGCACGGTTTGAGCAAGCCGGAACTGGAGGAGACCTTCCGTAAAGTGCGCCGCTCGAAAGAGGTGCTCAAGCTGGTGCTTCCGGCGCCGCCAGGCAAACCCAAGAACTGGCAAGCCTACCGGGATCGTTTTATCGATCCGGTGCGGATCAGGGCGGGCGTCGCTTTCTGGGACAATTTTGAGCAGGATCTGGACAAGGCCGAAAAGGAATTCGGGGTGCCGGCAGAAATCATCGTCGGCATCATCGGCGTCGAATCGATATACGGACGGCATGTCGGCAGTTTTCGCGTGCTGGATGTACTGACGACGCTGGCTTTCGACTATCCGGACTTGCCCAAGCGCGATGCGCGCATGGCCTTTTTCCGTAGTGAGCTGGAGCAGGCATTATTGTTTGCGCGCGAATCGAAACTTGATCCGCTGTCGCTGCGCGGCTCCTACGCCGGGGCCATCGGCTGGCCGCAATTCATGCCGGGCAGTATTCGCCGCTTCGGCATCGATTACGATGGTGACAACAAGATCGATTTGCGCCAGTCTCCGCAGGACGCGATCGGCAGCGTGGCGAACTATCTGGCGCGGCATGGCTGGAAACGCGGCGACCCGACGGCTTTCCCCGTTAGTGTCACAGCCGTCAGCCCGGAACGCCTGGAAATGCTGATCAATCAGGGACTGGAAGCCCGGCTCCATTTGCAGGATCTGATGTCCGACGGGGTGCAAACACGCTTTCCCGTGCCGGGCGACCTGAAATACGGCCTGATAGATTTGCAAAATGGCGAGGATCCGACCGAATACTGGCTTGCCACCAACAATTTCTTCGCCATAACGAAATACAACCGCAGCTATTTTTATGCGATGTCGGTGGTTGAATTGGGCAAGGCCGTCCGCACAGCACGGAACCCGGACGCCGGAACAAGCCGATAACTTTGCTGCATGGCCTTGCCGTACTATGCGTACTGCCTGTGGTCATGCGCTGCGTTCTTGACTTGCTTCACCATATCAAACATGCGGTTCGGTTCGCCATGCCTTTCCGAAAAATGGTATGATTCACCCCCTCCGAGGAGCGTTGCGACAGTGTCAAGCATGACATTGCCAGGCTCGGAGTCCAGGAGCCCCGGTCGGCGGTTCTGACTGCAACGGCGCTCACGTTACTTTTTTCTGATTTTTAACGAAAGGAGAGCGTGATGAACGCTGCTACCAAACAAGACTACATCGTTGCTGATATCAGCCTGTCCGGCTGGGGTGACAAGGAAATTAAAATTGCCGAAACCGAAATGCCCGGCCTGATGGCGATCCGCGAGGAATTCGCCGCCAGCCATCCCCTAAAGGGCGCACGCATTACCGGCTCGCTGCACATGACCATCCAGACCGCCGTGCTGATCCAGACGCTGGAAGCGCTGGGCGCGAAAGTGCGCTGGGCGTCATGCAACATCTACTCGACGCAGGACCACGCCGCTGCCGCGATTGCCGCCTGTGGCACGCCGGTGTTTGCCTACAAGGGCGAAAATCTGGACGAATACTGGGAATACACGCACCGCATTTTCGACTGGCCCGATGGCGGCTATTCCAACATGATTCTGGATGACGGCGGCGATGCGACGCTGCTGCTGCACCTCGGCACGCGCGCCGAGAAGGATTTGTCCGTGCTGAACAATCCCGGTTCGGAAGAGGAAATCTGCCTGTTCAATTCAATCAAGCGCTATCTGGCAATCGATTCCACCTGGTATTCCAGGCGCCTGAAGGAAATCAAGGGCGTGACCGAAGAAACCACCACCGGCGTGAACCGCCTGTACCAGATGCACAAGGAGGGACGCCTTGCTTTTCCGGCGATCAATGTCAATGACTCGGTCACCAAGTCCAAGTTCGATAATTTGTATGGTTGCCGGGAATCACTGGTTGACGGCATCAAGCGCGCGACCGATGTGATGATCGCTGGCAAGGTGGCCGTGATTGCCGGTTACGGCGATGTGGGCAAGGGTTCGGCGCAGGCCATGCGCGCGCTCTCGGCGCAGGTGTGGGTGACGGAAATCGATCCGATCTGTGCCTTGCAGGCCGCCATGGAAGGCTATCGTGTCGTGACCATGGATTACGCGGCCGAGCATGGTGACATTTTCGTTACCGCCACCGGCAACTACCATGTCATCACGCATGAGCACATGCTCAAGATGAAGGATCAGGCCATTGTCTGCAATATCGGTCACTTCGACAACGAGATCGATGTCGCCTCGCTCAAGCAGTACGAATGGGACAACATCAAACCGCAGGTCGATCATGTGATATTTCCGTCAGGCCGCCGCATTATCCTGCTGGCTGAAGGGCGCCTGGTGAACCTCGGGTGCGGCACCGGCCATCCGTCTTATGTGATGAGCTCGTCTTTCGCCAACCAGACCATCGCGCAGATCGAATTGTTTGCAAACACGGCGGCGTATCCGGTTGGCGTGTACACGCTGCCCAAGCATCTGGACGAAAAGGTCGCGCGGCTGCAATTGAAGAAACTGAATTCGCAGCTGACCGCGCTCACGGCAGAGCAGGCAGCGTATATCGGTGTCCCGGTCGAAGGGCCGTACAAGCCGGATCACTATCGCTACTGACCCATGCGGGCCATGTTTAATCTGCAACTGTTAATCAGCTGGGCGATCAACGCCGCCTCGTTGCTGGCCATTCCGTACCTGATGGATTCGGTACAGATTACAGGCATTGGGTCGGCGCTGGTTGCCGCTGCGATACTGGGACTGGTGAACACGCTGATCCGGCCGGTGCTGCTGGTGCTGACGCTGCCGGTGACATTCCTGTCACTGGGGTTGTTCATTTTCGTGATCAACGGCCTGTCTTTCTGGCTGGTTGCGCAACTGGTGAGCGGATTTCATGTGGCGGGTTTCTGGTCGGCAGTCGGCGGCGCGCTGTTGTACAGCATCATTTCGTGGGCACTGACCACGCTGTTGATGCGGCGGTAATGAGAACGAAGTAGCATTCCCCCGCACCAACACCCTCCCTGGCCTGAGGGAGAGGGGGGCGGGGCACGAAAATTCAGAGATTTTCGCGCCGTGACAGGATAGGAAAATAAATGGCATCCCCTTATTTCAGCATTGAATTTTTTGGCTCCGGCTGCTGCGCTTAACATTCGCTACGCGCATGTTAGCCTTCGCCGAATAATGTTGAGTGGCAACCGCGGCATGGCATCGCCTGAGGCGATGCCGGCCTTTGCAGCAACGAGGATAGAAAAAGCAAATGGTACAACCCTATTTCAGTATCGAATTTTTTCCGCCGAAAACGCCCGAGGGTGTGGACAAGCTTCGCGCCGCGCGCGCGCGGCTGGCGGAGCTGGGTGCGCGCTACTATTCCGTCACGCTTGGTGCGGGCGGTTCGGTGCGTTACGGCAACAACGACACGGTCGCCGAAATCCATAGCGAAGGCCGCGAGGCGGCCCCGCACCTGCTCTGCATCGGGTCGCTGTGCGAGGAAGTTCGCACCCGACTGCAGGAGTACCGGGAACAGGGCATCCGTCATCTGGTTGCCCTGCGCGGTGACTTGCCGGAAGGCGAACGCATACAGGGCGAGTTCCAGTACGCGAACGAACTGGTCGAATTTATCCGCGAGGAAACCGGCGACTGGTTCCAGATCGATGTGGCGGCCTACCCGGAAATGCACCCCCAGGCGCCCTCGCAGCAGCTTGATTTGCAAAATTTTGTTCGCAAGGCACAGGCCGGGGCAGATCGTGCCATTACGCAGTATTTTTACAATGCGGATGCTTACTTTCGTTTCGTCGACGAGGCGCAGAGGGCGGGCGTGACCATTCCGATCGTGCCGGGCATCATGCCGATCACCAACTATGCGCAGCTGGCACGGTTTTCCGACATGTGCGGCGCCGAGATTCCGCGCTGGATGCGACTCAGGCTGGAGAGCTACGGTGAGGATCTGGAGTCCATCCGCGCGTTCGGGCTGGATGTTGTGACTGCGTTGTGCGAACGGCTCATTGCGGGCGGGGCGCCCGGGTTCCATTTTTACACCCTGAACCGTGCCGGGCCAACAACAGCGATCTGGCAGCGGCTGAGCGGAAAGATTTGAGGCCTGAAAAGACATACTCACCCGGAGCATTTTTTCTCCGGCGCATCAGTAATGGCGATACAGTAAATTTAGGCCTATACTCCCTTAAAAACGCCAATTTTTCTGCCATTTTCCGCCTATTTTTTGTGCAAAATAAGGGATTTGAGGTGCAAAATCGAGCTGCTCGGCAGCTTTTTTGCCAAATAGTAACGCGACGCGTTATTATATTTCCGGGATGATTTGTCTCAATGGATCATTAATTAAGCGTTGCCGAAACGAGCCGTTCTGACAGACTCCTGAAGTTAGGTTGCCATCGGGTAGCCCCAGTCGTGCATTTCAACCTGACGGGACGGGTATGAACGGCGATTCCATCCATTCACAGTTCAAGGCGCGCATCGGCCCCGCCGGGGTGACCCTGCTCTATGCCGGGTTTGCTTCGCTGTGGATTGTCGCTTCCGGTTTGATTTTGAGCATCACGGTTGACGATCCTGCGCTGCAAACCACCCTCGAAATGGGCAAGGGCCTGCTGTTCGTTGCGGTGACCAGTTTGATGCTTTACTGGCTGGTGCGGTGGAGTCAGGCGAGAGTCCAGCGGCTGTCACGCCTTTACGCCGCGTTGAGTCAGTGCAACCAGGCGATTGTGCATAGCACCAGCGCAGAACAGCTGTTCCCGCAAATCTGTCTTGATGCCGTTCGATTTGGCGGGATGAGCATGGCCTGGATTGGGATGGTCGACGAAGTCAGCCAGACGATACGCCCGGTAGCCTCTTATGGCGAAGGAGAGGATTATCTTGACGGTCTGCACATTTCCGTCGACGAGCATAATCCGGATGGTCGTTCACCGGCGGCAATGGTTATCAGCGGGAACGAGCCTTTCTGGTGCCAGGACTATCAGAGCGAACCGATGCTGGCGCCATGGAAGGCGCGCGCGAAGAAATTTGGGTGGAATTCAGTGGCGGTGCTGCCCATATGCCAAAACAAGGCGCCGATTGGCCTATTCGTCGTGTATTTCGCGGAGCGCAATGCGTTCGACGAACCGGTGCGCAACTTGCTGGTTGAAATGGCGTACGACATCAGCTTTGCGCTTGACAATTTCGCGCGCGAGGCCTCTCGCATCCAGGCAGAGCAGCTCTTGCGCGAGAGCGAAATGCGCTACAGCGTGCTGTTTGACAATAACAGCGTGCCGATGTTGTTGATGGACCCCGTCAGCGGAGAAATTGTCGATGGCAACGCCAGGGCCAGCGAATTCTACGGCTGGGAGCGGGAAGCGCTGCGCAGCATGAATATCGGGCAAATCAACCTGCTGCCACCCGCCGAGCTTCAGCAGGCGCTGGAGGAGGCGCAAAGGAGGGGGCGTGCAAAATTTGCTTTCCGCCATCGCCTGGCCAGTGGGGAAATGCGCGATGTAGAGGTCTTCACCGGCCCGGTTATGATTGACGGGCGTCTGTTAAGGCTGTCAACCATCATTGATGTTAGCGACCGAAAACTGGCGGAACAGGAAGCGCGCAGCGCGCAGGCGATGACGCAGCATTTTCTGGATAACCTGCCCGGCCTGGCCTATATCAAGGATAGCCATTTGCGTGTCATGATGGCCAATGAGGGCTTCAGGACTTTGCTTGGCCTTGATCCGGCCGCGATGGTGGGCAAGACCAATGACGAGCTTTTTCCGGGGGAGTTTGCCGAGAAGATCAACGCGGATGACCGGCGCATTCTGGCGTCGGGCAAGACAGAAACGGTGATCGAGACACTCGGGGATCGCCATTACGCATCGACCAAGTTTGTGATCGACGACGGGAAAGCGGGCAAGCTGATCGCAGGGGTGACGCTCGACATTACCGATCGCCAGCGGCTGAACGCCCGGCAGCAGGCGCTGATAGAGATTAACGAGCTTGGCACGGCTTTGCCGGAGAGAACCTTATTCGAGCGCAGCATGGCCATTGTCGAGAAGCTGACCGGTAGTGACATATCGTTTCTGTATTTTGTCAGCGACGATCAGCTAAGCCTTGAGCCAGCCATCAAACACGAAGCGGCCAGGTCGGTCTGTGGCGCGGGCAACAGAAACACCTGTGCTGTCAGCGAGGCCAGACCCTGGGCAGTCTGCATCGACAGCAAGCATGTCGAAGTGTTCAATGATTATGCCCAGACGCTGGCTGTCGAAGGCTTCACGCATGAGGGTGTGCAGGTGAAGCGGCTCCTGAGCATGCCGGTGGTGGAGGATGGCATCGTGCGACTCGTTCTCCTTGTCGGGAACAAGAAAACCGACTACAACGATGAAGACATCGTGTCGCTGCAATTGATCGGCAACGATTTGTGGCGTATTGCGCGTCGAATTCGTGTCGAAACAGCCCTGAAGCAGCAACTGGGAGAACTGAAGGCGCTGAACCAGAAACTGGAGGAGGCGCAGAATCAGCTGATACAGTCGGAAAAGCTGGCAGCCATCGGCATGCTGGCGGCTGGCGTGGCCCATGAGATCAACAACCCGGTGAGCTTTGTCCAGTCCAATGTGAATGCCCTGTCTGAATATGTCGGTAGTCTTCTTGAAATTGATGCCGCCTATAGCGAGATAGAGAACGGTCTTTCAGACAAATGGCCATATGTGTTCGAGCGCGTGAAGCGACTCAAGGAAAAGGCCAACCACGACTATATTGTCGGCGACATGCGCAGTCTGGTTGACGAATCTCGCGCAGGGCTGGCTCGTGTCAGCAAAATTGTTCAGGACCTCAAGAATTTCGCGCGAGTCGGTGAAACGGACTGGCAATGGGTGAGTTTGCATGAAGAGCTGGACGGCACGCTCAATATCGTTCGCAGTCTGGTCAAGCAGGATATCGAAATTCATTGCGCCTATGGCCAACTGCCCTTGGTGCATTGCATTCCGGCGCAGATTAACCAGGTGTTTCTGAACCTGATCATCAATGCGGCCCAGTCGATCGCGTCACAAGGGCGAATCGACATCAGGACAGGATGTGCGGGCGAAAATGTCTGGGTAGCCATACAGGACACCGGGACGGGCATTATTCCGGAAAACAGGAGCCGACTGTTCGAACCGTTCTTTACCACCAAGCCGGTCGGTCAAGGGACAGGTTTGGGTTTGTCCCTCTCGCATAGCATCGTGCAAAGACACAAGGGGCGGATAGCAGTTGAGTCAGAGGCTGGCCGCGGAAGCGTGTTTCGCGTTATTCTTCCCGTGGATGCGCTTGCCGAAGAAATCAGGGGAAAGGATGCGGCCGGGGGATGATTCATGAATTCAGGGGAATCGTGCGGGTGATGGAGCAGACACATAATCGGCCAATTGCCCATTACGATGAAGGTTTCCTGATTAAAACGATAAGGAAGCGACAAAAAGCGGCCGACGCTGAAAACACAGCCGCCTATATCGAAATTTTGATGCACAGCAGTGAGGAGGCAGAGAGCCTTTGGCATTCCTTGAATATCGGGTACAGCGAATTTTTCAGAAACCCGCTTACCTTTGCCTTGCTGGAGCAATGGATTCTCCCCAGCTTGCTGGCCGAAAAGGAAAAAAATGGCGAGAGGGAAATCAGAGTCTGGTCGGCGGGATGCGCTGCCGGTCAGGAAATCTACTCGGTTGCCATTTTGCTGGATGAACTGATGGCGCGCTCCGAGGGTGCAGTCGCGGCGCGCTTGTTTGCCACCGACCTTTCGGGCAAGGAGTTGGCCGCGGCACGCCAGGGGGTCTACGATGCCTCGTCGGTGCGCAATGTGCGCCTCCAGCATATCAGACAGCACTTTAGCAGTGAGGGGGGGGCCTACAGAATTGCTGACCGAATCAAAAACCGGGTGGATTTCTCCATTCATGATCTGCTGGACGAACAGTTCACCAGTCCGGCGGCCAGCATATACGGTGATTTCGATCTGATTTTCTGCAGCAACTTGCTGTTCTATTACAGACCAGAAGTCCGGCGCGGCATACTGAACAAACTACACCGATCGCTTTCCGCCAAGGGATATTTGGCAACCGGAGAAGCGGAAAGGGACATCGTGTCGAAGCAGGAGGGCTTTCGCGCGGTGGCAATACCATCTTCCATTTTCCGGAAAACCACGCTCAGAGGCGACTCATGAAGTTGAAAGATCTGAAAATAAGCACGCAGTTGCTGTTTGGTTTGGGTGCGATCCTGACACTGGTTGCCCTGTCAGGCCTATTCGCGTGGAATCATGCGACAAGTCTGTGGCAGGAAACCAGAGGCTTGTACGAACACCCTTACGCGGTTCGTGTGGCACTGAGCGAAGTCAAATCGAACACTCTGGTAATCCATCGGGAGATGAAGGACTTGTTCCTGGTGCAAAGCAACCAGGAAATTCAGGACATCATAAAGAACATCGATGCAGCGGAGGAGCGCGTTAACCGGCAAATTGGCATACTTAACGAACGCTATCTCGGCCCTCGAAATGATATTGACGACATGCATGATGCTCTCGTTCAGTGGAAAAGCATCCGCAGCGAAACGATTCGTCTGCTGAGGAATGGCGACATAACGGAAGCCAGGGATCGCACCAGGCCGGGCGGGGTGGGGGATACGCATGCCGAGGCGCTGCACGCAAGGCTGGAGACGATTAGCGCGTTTGCAAAAAGCAGGGCAGACAAGTTCTATGCCGAGGCGCAGCGGCACAAGGATGTCACGCTGCTCCAGTTGGCGATATCGCTGGCGGTCATGCTCCTGATGCTGGCAGGAATCGGCTATTACCTTTTCCGGCTGATCCGCGAACCGCTTAAAGATCTCAGCGCCGCAGCGGAGGCGTTCCGGCGGGGCAAACTGGAGGCGCGCAGCAGCTACACTTCCGCCAACGAGTTCGGAATGCTCTCGGACACCTTCAATGCCTTGGCAGCAGATATTCAGACAGAACTGCAGAGCAAGGACAATGCTGCGCAGATCACGGCGCTTATGCTGAATGAGGAGATGCTTCGCTCGTTTTGCCAGGCGCTGTTGACAGCCTTGCTGCAAAAAACGGGTTCGCAGCTTGGCGCTGTGTATCTTCTAAATGATCGGAAAACCCAGTTCGAGCACATTGAGTCTGTCGGTCTTGCCGCCGATGGACGCACACCGTTTTCGGCGACAGCACGGGAAGGCGAATTTGGCGCGGCGCTGGCCACCCGGCGGATACAGCACATAAGCGGTATTCCTGAAGATACGCGCTTCATTTTCAAAACGGTCAGCGCGGAATTCAGGCCGTGTGAAATCATTACCGTCCCCATCCTGTCAGGTGACGAGGTAGTGGCAATGGTCTCGCTGGCGAGCGTTCGGCCTTATTCCGCCGCGTCATTGCGGCTGGTGAGCGATATCCGGGGCGTGTTGACTGCGCGCCTGAACGGGGTGCTGGTGCTGCAGCAGATCCGGGACTTTTCACAAAGGCTTGAACGCCAGAACCAGGAACTCGAAGCACAGAAGACGGAATTGACGGTTCAAGGCGATGAATTGAGCGAGCAGAATATCGAGCTGGAATGGCAGAAGAAGCAGCTGGATGAGGCCAACCGTCTGAAAAGCACTTTCCTGTCGAACATGAGCCACGAACTGCGCACGCCGCTTAATTCAGTCATAGCGCTTGCGAGCGTTCTGAGCCGAAGGCTGGAGAACGCCATACCGGATGAAGAGCACAGTTATCTGGAGGTGATCGAGAGAAATGGCAAAAATTTGCTGGAGCTGATCAACGACATACTGGATCTGTCGCGCATAGAATCCGGCAAGGAGGAAATTCTGCTAAGTCGCTTTTCGATCCGGGATCTGGTGAACGAAATCGTGACAATGATTGAGCCTCAATCCAGACAAAAAGAGGTCGGCCTGCTAAGTAAAATCAGAGAAGGCCTGCCGCCCATAAGAAGCGACATGACCAAGTGCCGGCATATCCTGCAGAACCTGATCGCCAATGCCGTGAAGTTCACGGATGACGGTTCTGTCGAGATTGAGGCAGTTGTGCAGGATGACATCGTTCAGGTCACCGTAAAGGATACCGGCATCGGAATTGCCAGCGATAAAATCCCGTATATTTTTGACGAATTCCGGCAGGCCGACGAAAGCATGACTCGCAATTACGGGGGAACCGGACTGGGGTTGTCAATAGCCAAGAAATATGCCTCGCTGCTGCAGGGAAGCATAACCGTTGAGAGCACGCCCGGGAAAGGATCGGTGTTTACGCTGACATTGCCGCTGGCAATTAGCGCGGTCAGCGTACCGGAAACGATGAATAGCAGCAAACCGGTGCAGGCAAAGGAACAGCCGCCCAATGCTGGCGGCCAGGGTAAGCGGATACTGGTGGTTGAAGACAGTGCGCCGACAGTGGTTCAGTTGACCGATATACTCAAAGGGCAGGGATATGAGGTACAGGTAGCGAGTAACGGCAGGGAAGCCATCGAGCAAATAAACAAGGCTTTGCCCGATGGGATGATACTTGATTTGATGATGCCGGAGATTGATGGCTTTGGCGTGCTGAAATCGATTCGCAGCATGGAACAAACAGCGCAGATTCCGGTGCTGATCTTGACGGCCAAGCATGTGACGAAAGAGGAACTGAACTTCCTGAAGAGCAACCATGTCCATCAACTGATACAAAAGGGAGACATCAGCAAGTCGGATTTGCTCAGTGCCGTGAGCGCAATGATCATGCCGCGCAAGACAAGAAAGCCTCGATCTGTCCAGGCTTCCCCCGCAATCAGGAAAGATGGCAAACCGCTGGTTCTGGTGGTCGAGGACAATCTCGACAATTTGAAGACGATCAGGGCGCTATTGCAGGACCGCTATGCCGTGATCGAGGCTACGGACGGCCTGGCAGGGCTGGAACAGGTGCGGATGCGAGTGCCGGATATTGTCCTGATGGACATTTCGATGCCGGTGATGGTTGGCTTCAAGGCGCTGGATGCAATCAGAAGCGACGAAAAGCTTCAGCACATTCCTGTGCTTGCCGTGACCGCCAGCGCGATGGCAGGGCACCGGGAGGATATTCTGGCGCGCGGATTTGATGGCTACCTTTCAAAACCAGTGGATGGGGCGTTGCTGGAAAAGACCGTTCGACAAATGCTGCATGAAACTGAATAAATTGAAAATTCTGGCGGTTGATGACATTCAGGACAACCTGACGACGCTGAAGGCCGTCGTCGAGGACGCGGTTCCGGACGCCATATTCAAATCGGCGCTGAGCGGCGTAAAAGGCATTGAGATGGCGCTGAAAGAAGATCCGGATGTCATTCTGCTGGATATTGTGATGCCGGGTATGGATGGGTTCGAGGTGTGCCGCAGACTGAAGGCAGACGAACGCGTGCGACATATTCCGGTCGTGTTTCTGACGGCCTTGCAAACCGATCGCGCAAGCCGCATCATGGCACTGGAGGTCGGTGGCGAAGCCTTTCTGTCCAAGCCGCTGGAGGAAGCCGAACTGATTGCGCAGATCAGGGCCATGGCGAAAATCAAGGCCGCAGCAGTAGTGCAGCGCCGGGAAAACGAAAGGCTGGGAGAACTGGTCAAAGAACGCACGCGCGCGCTTCGCGATGAACTTGCCGCACGAAAGCGCACCGAGGAAGATCTGAAAGAAAAAGTTGCTGCGCTAAAGACGCTGAATCAGAATCTTGAAGAAGCCCAGAATCAGCTATTGCAGTCGGTCAAAATGGCAGCGGTTGGCCAGCTGGCGGCAGGCATCACGCACGAAATCAACAACCCTATCAGTTTTGTCCGATCAAACTTCAATTCGCTGACGCAATATGTCAATTCGCTGCTTGACATTGACGCGGCCTATGGCGAAATTGAAAAGCAGTATGCCGATAAAAATCCGGAAATTTTTCGGCAAGTGCATGAATTAAAAAATGATGCCGAACACAGTTTTATCGTCAGCGATTTGCGTCAGTTGATCAGCGAATCGCGCGATGGGCTGGAGCGGGTAAATGCGATTGTTCAGGATCTCAACAATTTTTCCCGCATCGGCGATGCCAGCTGGGAGTGGGCCGACCTTCATAGCAGCCTGGACGCAGTTCTGAAAATTGTGCTGAATGACTTTAAATACAATGTCAGAATCGAGCGCCAATTTGGCGAGCTGCCGAAAGTACATTGCGTGTCGGCGCAGATCAGTCAGGTGCTCATGAATGTCCTGCTGAATGCCGCCCAGTCTATAGAGGATCAGGGCGTTATCATCATCCGCACCGGGTGCGAAGACAATCAGGTGTGGATAGAGGTTCAGGATGACGGAAATGGAATTGATCCCAAAAATATGAAACGCATATTTGAGCCGTTTTTCACAACAAAGCCAGCAGGCAAGGGCACTGGTTTGGGGTTGTCAATCGCGTGGGGGATAGTCCAGCGCCATAAGGGAAAAATTGAGGTCAGTTCGGAAAAGGGGGGCGGAACGGTTTCACGGATTGTTCTGCCCGTTGATCCAGAGACAATATCCTAGCGTGATTGAATGCTTCGAACGGAGCGAAGAAGATGAGCCGGAAAAGCCAAGATTCAGAACACCCCCTTGACCGCGTCAACTTCGTGGTGCTGCACCTCGACAGAAAATCCGTCATCCATTTCATCAATCCGGCAGGCATGAGGCTGCTCGGGTACGAGCAGCCCGATCCCATAGTGGGACAGCTTTTGCGTGTACTGATGCAACCCGGTCAGCACGACATGGAGAAACTGGAGGCGATTCTGGCCAATCCGGAAAAGTCAGGATCATCGCAACAGGTTGAACTCGAATTATTGCGCAGCGACGGCCAGCCTATACCGATGGCATTGATTGTAGAGTGGCCCAAGGCGCAGAGAGATTCTGGCGCCCCGATCCTCCTGACCGGATTTGACATGACGCTGATTCGCCAAAATCAGGAGATAGCGGCGTTGTTCCAAAGGGTGATAGAGAATCAAAGCGGCGGTATCGTGATTACCAACAATCGCGGCAACATTTTGTACGCCAATCCGGCAGCCATGGAGATCAGCGGCTTTTCCAGCGACGAATTGCTTGGAAGGACACCGGCGGTATTCAAATCCGGGCAAACGCCAGCGGATGTTTATCACCAGTTGCGGAGCACGACTGACAGAGGCGAGATGTGGAGAGGCGAGTTCATCAACCGCAGGAAAAATGGCGATCTTTACCTGGAGGGCAAGACGATTGCTGCGATTCGCGATTCGGACGGCGCTGTGCAATACTATTTTGCCATTGGTGAAGATGTTTCAAAACGCCAGCAATATGAACAGAAAATTGATCGGCTGATCCTGTTTGATCAATTGACCGGTTTGCCGAACCGCGCGGCCTTCATGCGCGAGTTGACGGCGGCGATCGAATCGGCTGCTCTGGGTGGTCTCGAAGTTGCGCTATTGCACATCGATCTCGACAATTTCAAGAAGCTTCACTCCGGCTTCGGCCTGGAGGCATCCGATCTGTTTATTGTCGATGTAGCCGCCCATATCAAAGGAGTCCTGAGCGAGAGTGTCTTGCTGGCGCGGTTCTCTGAGAGTGAATTTGCTATTCTGATTGGTCCCGGCAGGCATGGGATCAGCGCCGGTAGCAAGGAGATTGCCGAGAAAGTTCTGACGGCCATCCGCCAGCCTTTCCTGTACGCCGATCGGAGCATGAATGTGACGGGGTCCATCGGCATTGCGAGCTATCCAGAGAACGATGTGACGCCTCAGGAGCTGCTGGCTAACGCCATCAACGCGACATTCAAGGTAAAGAGCGCAGGCGGCAATGCAGTCAGCTGCTATGAGGCGACAATGGCGGTTACGGAGAGCTGGCGACGAGATTTGCCGCAAGCGATTGCGCACGGTGAAATGACGCTTCATTATCAGCCGCAGGTTAGCCTGTTCTCTGGGGGCATTATCGGCCTCGAAGCGCTTATCCGCTGGCAGCATCCGGTACACGGGATGATCGGGCCGGATCGTTTCATTCCATTGGCGGAAGAAAGCGATCAAATCATTGCCATCGGCGAATGGGTGCTGAATGAGGTTTGCAGGCAAATGCGAGTCTGGATCGACTCAGGGTTGCCGCCGATTAAGGTGGCCGTCAATCTTGCTGCGCGCCATTTCCGCATGCCCAATCTTCCGGATTACATTGCGTCCAGCTTGAGCCGCTGGCAACTGGACGCCAGATTTCTGGAAATTGAAATCACGGAAAGCGCGATGATGCAGGACATGGGCGCCGCCATTCGTAATATGGGGCAGCTCAAATCGCTAGGCCTACGCATTTCGCTGGACGATTTTGGAACCGGCTATTCGTCGATGGCGTATTTGTCACGATTCCCGATCGATGTGGTCAAGATCGACCAGTCATTTGTGCGCGACATTACGACGAATCCGGCGAATGCGGCGATTGCCCAGGCGACTATCGCCATGTCGCACAAACTTGGCAAGACAGTGCTGGCCGAAGGGGTCGAAAAAACGGAGCAAATGCTGTACTTGCGACGATGCGATTGCGATGAAATGCAAGGCTTCCTTTTTTCACGACCTCTTCCGGTAGATGAAATTACGCACATGCTCCAGCAGGATGTAAAAATGAGCATCTCCTTGCCGCAAATGGGCAAAGGAGAGCACACCATTCTGATTGTTGATGACGAAATCAACATACTGTCTGCGCTAAGGCGCGTTTTGCGCCGCGAAGGATATACCATCCTTGCCGCAGACAGCCCGATGGCAGCTTTTTCGCTGCTGGCGCAGAATCCTGTGCAGCTCGTTATCTCGGATCAGAGGATGCCGGACATGAGTGGCACCGAATTTCTGTCGCAAGTGAAAGGGCTTTACCCGGAAACGGTGCGCATGGTGCTGTCCGCGTATTCGGAGATTGCGACCGTAACTGACGCAATCAACAAGGGCGCGGCTTACCGTTTCCTGACCAAGCCGTGGAATGACGAGCAGATAAAGGAAGAGATTCGCGGCGCGCTGCGTCACTGGCGCGAGCTTTACGGGAAAGGGTTTGGTGAGGACGCTGTTGCGCAGCCGTAGGCTTTCCACTTGCATGGAGATGCGCCCGCCTCTTTATTTGAACGCGGGCCGCATGGATTAAGCAGTGCTTCCCTAGGATTCGGTGACGATCATGTCCAGCGCAATGTCATGCAAGCCAACATCGAACACTGCCTGCTGGCAGGAGTATGCGACGCCAATGGCAAGAGGCCTGGGCTTTTGCGCCAGCGTGCGATCATAGAAGCCCCCGCCATAGCCAAGGCGAAAGCCATGTCCATTGAACCCGACGCATGGCACGATCAGCGCCTCGGGCAATGGCAGGAGTATTGGCTGTGCAGGAACCGGCACACCAAACGCATCTGTCGTCATTTTGTCGCCCGGCTCCCAGGCTGCAAATCGCAGTGGCTGGTTCTTGCTAACCACTACCGGCAGCAACAGGCTGACGCGTTGTGCGGTCAGCTTTGCGTACAGGCCCGACAAATCAGGCTCGTGGCGGATGGGTAAAAAAACGCCAAGAGCAGCCACGGGATGAGATTCAAAAAATCGCTCAAGCTGGAACGCAATCGATGCATTCCAGCGTGCGCGATCGCTCTCGCTGATGTGCTGACGGCGCTCGAGCAGGGCGCGACGCAGCGCGGCTTTATCGGACGGGCTTGGTGGTAAACTCATCATGTGTAAGCAGAAACCGAGGGTCGCATCATGTCTTGTCGCTCAATAATCGCCGCATTCGCCATTTCCATTTTTGCCGCGCTTTCGCCTCAGGCCCATGCAGCAGAGGACGCGGACAGTCTATTTCTCGATTTGCGCGAGGCGGCTCGCAAGGACAACGCCTCCAGGGCGACACAGTTGGCGGATCGGTTGAGGAATTATGACACACAGTCATATGTCGACTATTACCGTCTGAAGACGCGCATCAGAAATGCGTCATCAAGGGAAATTGATGCCTTTCTGTCGCGCTACGCAGGAAGCGCGATTGCCGACAGATTGCGCAATGACTGGTTGCTGGAACTGGGTCGCCAGCGCAACTGGCCAGCCTTCGACCGACATTACCCGCAGTTTGTGGTGAGGGATGACTTGCAGGTGAAGTGTTATGCGCTGATGTCGTCTGTCGCAAAAGCTGGCAAGGCAGCGGAAGACGCTCGCGAGTTGCTAACGGCACCGAAGAAATACGGCGAGGGCTGTCAGGCACTGATTGCGACGCTCTCAAAAAGCGGCCAGTTTGGTGCGGATGATGTTTGGACACAGATTCGGCTGGCTGCAGAAGCTGGCAGGGGCGGGTTGGCAGAAGATTTGGCGGAGCTGGTTGGTGCGCGAGACGGCCAGGTGGCGCGGTCGGTCGACTTGCCGTTGCTGACGCTGGCGCGCGGCCCGCAAAGCGGCCGGGCAGCACATGAAACTTTCATGATCGCGCTGGGTCGCCTGGCCAGAAAGAACCACGAACAGGCAGCCGCTTTTGTGCTGAAACACGCCATTGGCAAACTTTCTCCGCAGGAGCAGGCGATGGCCTGGGCGCAAATCGCTTTGCCAGCCTCGGTTAATCTGGCACCGGAAGCCATCGGCTACTGGCGCAAGGCAGCGAATGCGCCGTTGTCGATTGACGGACACGAATGGAAGGTGCGGGCCGCTTTGCGAGCGGGAGACTGGAAACTGGTCAGGGGGGCGATAGGCGCAATGCCGCGATCACTCCAGGACGATCCGGCGTGGGTCTACTGGCTGGGCCGTGCGTTGGCTGAAGAGGGCAGAACTGGTGAAGCGCAGAATTTGTATCAGTCCATCGCCGACAAGCACCATTTTTACGGGCAACTCGCGCTGGAGGAGTTGGGTCAGCGGATAAGCATACCGCCTCAGGCGGCGCCGGTGACGGCTGCGGAAATGGCGCCCATGTCAACGAACCCGGGGTTCGCGCGGGCGCTCAAGTTTTTCAGGCTCAATATGCGCTTTGAAGGCATACGGGAATGGAACTGGGAATTGCGCCGCATGAGCGAGCGAGAGTGGCTGGCAGCAGCCGAATATGCGCGAGAACAGCAGGTGCTGGATCGCATGGTTAGCACATCTGAGCGAACCAGGAATGAATTTGATTTTACGCAGCGGTTCCCGACGCCTTACAGTGATCTGATGAGGGATGCGACAAAGCAGTTGGGTCTGGACATGGCCTGGGCTTACGGACTGATTCGCCAGGAGTCGCGCTTTGTGATGAATGCGAAATCCAGCGCGGGCGCCTCGGGACTCATGCAGTTGATGCCGGCGACGGCGAAATGGGTTGCGCGAAAAGTGGGTATGGAGGGCTTCAGCCAGAGCGCGGTGAATGACCCGAAAACCAATATTGCACTGGGAACCCATTACCTGAAGATGGTGCTTAACGATCTCGATGGCTCGCAAACGATGGCGTCTGCTGCCTACAATGCCGGGCCCAAGCGCCCTCGAAGCTGGCGCGCTTCGTTAACGCGTCCGGTCGATGGCGCGATTTTCGCCGAGACGATTCCGTTTTCGGAAACGCGCGGCTATGTGAAAAATGTCCTGTCGAACGCAACCTATTACGCGGCAATGTTCGAAAACCGGCCGCAGTCGCTGAAAGCAAGGCTGGGTTCGGTATCGCCCGCGGCATATGCAGTGACGGTGCTTCCATGACGACGCGAGCCATCATCGAAGTGGAGGTGCCGGCCGAGGTGACCGCAGCCTTGGCGGAACTGGTTGGGCGATGCAATAACTGCGGCGCGATCGGCGACGGTTTTGCCTCGCACGGCGCGACCTTCACCACGGCGACGCTTCTTGCGATGTTGGCCGAAGACGCTGCCAAGATCGTTACCGATTCCGGGTC
>CAZAWA010000022.1:0-19597 GCA_964488675.1 uncultured Oxalobacter sp.
GCAACCGCAACCCGCTGGCATCGAAGCTGCCGGGCTTCGAGTTCGGCGACAGTGCCGAAGACTCGGCCAAGAGCCGCAAGGAATTGCCGGAAAAGGCGCTCGACGAAAAGGGCACGGCTGAACTCGACATCGATCTGGCCAGCGTCAGCAAACGCCGCTCTCCGTATACGGTACGCGCGACGGTCAGTCTGCTGGAAACCGGAGGGCGGCCGGTGATTCGCAGCATCGAGCGGACCTGGTGGCCAGCGCAGGTGATGGTGGGTGTGCGCTCGCTCGCGACCGGAGACCATGTCCGTGAAAACAGCAATGCCAATTTTGAAGTTGTGCGCGCAACGACAGACGGTTTGCTAAAAGCCGGTTCTGCGCTGCCGGTGCGGCTGTTCCGCGAGAACCGGCAGTACTACTGGCGCTTCGAAGAGCAGCGCGGCTGGCATTCCGGCTTTACTGAAACTGATGAACTGGTCAGGACGGGAACGGTCAGCATGCCGGCCGGTGGGCGCGGCCTGTTGACCGTGCCAGTGCAGTACGGTCGCTACCGTCTGGAAATTCTCGACCCGGAAACCGGCAAGTCGTTGCGTTACCGCTTCTATGCGGGATGGAGCGCACGCGCCGACGAAGCGCAGGGCAACCGTCCGGATCGCGTCGCGCTGAAGCTGGACAAGCAAACCTATCGCGAAGGAGATTCGGTGCAGCTGACCATCACGCCGCCGCACGCAGGCGAGGCGCTGGTAACGGTTGAGGGTGATCGTACCTTGTGGGTCAAGCGCGTGGCCGTGCGCGGCGACAGCCATACGATGTCGATTCCGATCGATAGGGAGTGGAAGCGCCATGACCTGTTCGTTTCGGTGCTGGTTTTGCGTCCCGGCAGCAGCGGCGAGAAGGTGACGCCGACGCGTGCGCTTGGCATCGTGCATCTGCCACTGGATCGCGGAGACCGCAAGCTTGAAGTTGCGATTGATGCGCCTAAAAAGATGGTTCCCGAAACTTCGATGAAGATCAAGGTGAAGGTGCCGGATGCAAAAGGCGATCAGGCGCAGGTGACGGTGTCGGCTGTCGATGTCGGCATCCTCAACATCACGCGCTATGCCACGCCCGATCCGCATGGCTTCTTCTTCGGCAGGTTGCGCTACGGGGCGGATCAGCATGATGTTTATGGCCGCCTGATTGAAAAGATGCCGGGCGTGCGCGGCAAGCTCAAGTTCGGCGGCGACAGCGCGCCCAAGACGACCAGGAGTCTGCCGAAGAAAGTGCGGCTGGTTGATCTGTTCAGCGGGTCGGTCAAGCTGAACGCGCAAGGCGAAGCCGAAATAATCATGCCGGTGCCGGACTTCAACGGCACGCTTCGTCTGATGGCGGTGGTGTCCGGCGGCGGACGCTATGGCTCGCAGGAAACAGAAGTCATCGTGGCTGCGCCGATCATTGCCGAGCTGGCGACGCCCCGCTTCCTGTCGATTGGGGACAGCGCCAATCTCGCGCTGGATCTGCACAACATGTCGGGCGCGGCGCAGGATCTGAAAGTGAAACTGGAGTCGCCGGACGGTTTGAAGATACAGCAGGGCGATCGCAGCGCCAGCCTGAAGGATCAGCAAAAGACGGTGCTGCGTTTTGCGGTCGAGTCGGGCCGCGCATTCGGTATTGCCACGCTGAAGCTGACAGTCAGCGGCAAGGGCGTGAAGTTCGAGCGCACATTCCCGCTGCAGGTGCAGTCGCCGACGCCACACCAGCAGGTGGTGCGGCGCCTGTCGGTCGAGCCGGGGCAGGCCATCACCATCAAGGAAGCGGATTTTGGCGGGTTGAACCGGCAAACGGTGCTGGGGCACATGACCGTTTCCAGTCAGCCTCCCATCGACATTCGTTCAGCCGTTCAGGGCTTGCTTACCTATCCCTATGGATGTGCCGAGCAGACCACCAGCACGGCCTATCCGCATGTGCTGATCGATGAAGAGGCGGCGGGCCGTTTTGGCCTGAAACGCTACACCCGCGAGCAGCGAACCGAAATGCTGGAAAAGGCGATCGGCAAGCTGGCTGGCATGCAGGCCAGCAACGGCGGATTCAGCTTGTGGGGCAGGGTGTCGGAATACGAATACTGGCTCTCGGCTTATGTGACAAATTTCCTGCTGGATGCGCGCGAACAGGGCTTCACGGTGCCTGAGACGATGCACAAGAAGGCCGGGGAATTCCTGCTGAAAGCTTTGCAGGAGGGGGTCAGCGGGTTGCCGGTGAAGCGCCCGCCCGAGAAGGATGCGATCTGGCGCAACCAGCATTACGGCGGGGGCGGGCGCTTTGGTGTTCTGGCTTACGGCGCCTATGTGCTGGCGCGCGAGTCCAGGGCGCCATTGTCGACCCTGCGCCAGTTGTACGACTCGCGTGCAAATGCGCACAGCGGTTTGCCGCTGGTGCAGCTCGGCATCGCCTTGCGCCTGATGGGTGACGAGGCGCGCGGCAATGCGGCCATTGCCGAAGGTCTCGGCAAGGCGCGCGAAACCGGCTACTGGTGGGGCGACTATGGCAGCTCCTTGCGCGACGCGGCACTTTCTTACTCTCTGCTGACGCGGCACAAGATTGAACATCCGCAGAAAGAAAACCTGATTCCGCAGATCACCGCAGAAATGACGGATGGGAAATATTTCAGCACGCAGGAAAAACTTTCCCTGTTCCTCGTCGGACAATCATTTGCCGCAGCCGCAAAGGGCAAGTGGCGTGCGGAGGTCGGCGTTAACGCCAAAGCCCAGAAAGTCGATGCGCAAGGCAGCTGGTTCCGGGAGTTGACGACGGATCAGATCGCCAGCGGTGTGTTGTTGACCAACACGCACAAGGACAAGCTGTATGTTGAGCTTGCGATGAGCGGCAATCCGGCGAAGATGCCGGCATTGCGCGCCGACCCGATCACCCTCACTCGCTCGATGTTCACGCCGGATGGCAAGCCGCTCGACGGCAAGTCGCTCAAGACTGGCGAAACGGTGATTGTGAAAATTGATGTCCAGAGCAAGGTGGAGATTGCGAACGCGATGGTGATCGATCGCATTCCGGCTGGTATCGAGATCGAGAACATGAATCTGGTCAAGGGTGAAAGCATGGGCACGGTCAAGATCGACAAGATCAATCCGGCAGAGGCGATGAACGACCAGCGCATCAAGCACACGGAGTTCCGCGACGATCGTTTCGTCGCTGCAGTGCGCCTCGACCGGTACTACGGCAGTGGCAAGACGCTGACATTGTTCTATCGCGCGCGCGTTGTCACGCCGGGCCGCTTCGTTTATCCGCCGCTGTATGCGGAAGACATGTACCGCCCCAATATCTTTGGCCTGAGTGGCGGTGGCGGGTCGTTGACGGTGACTGACGCGCCAGCAAGATGAATCTGAGTTCTTGATCTTGTTGTTGATCTCGTTTGTAATTCCGGAAGGAATCGTTCGTATTTATCCCCTCCCTCTGTAAGGGGGAGGGCAAGGGTGGGGGTGGAAGGCTTGATTCATGAACCTGTCGGATTGGTGGCGTGCGACCCCCAACCCAACCTTCCCCCAGCCAGGGGGAAGGGGTGAAAAATTACCGCATGTTGCTGGCCGTTCGTGACAGCCTGTTGCCATGCAGGAACTGGCTGCACGCGACCAAGCGCCGCCGCCTGACTTATCGTGCGTTGCTTGGTATTGTCATTGCGGTGTTGCTGCTGGATCGGGTATTCCCGCTGCCACAACCGGGGCGTGACTCGCCAGCAGCAGTGGTTGTCGTTGCGCGCGACGGCACGCCCTTGCGCGCCTTTCCCGATCAGCAGCATGTGTGGCGCCATACGGTCAAGCTGGAAGATGTCTCGCCGCTGTATCTGGATGCGCTGGTCGCCTACGAAGATCGCGCGTTCTGGTGGCATCCTGGCGTCAATCCGTTTGCGCTTGCGCGCGCTGCCTGGCAGTGGATCAATGCCGGCCATGTCATTTCCGGTGGGTCGACGCTGACGATGCAGGTGGCGCGCATTCTCGATCCGACGCCGCGCACTATCCCTGGAAAGATGCGTCAGATCCTGCGCGCGCTGCAGCTTGAGCTGCATTATTCCAAACGCGAAATCCTGTCGTTGTACATCAACTATGCGCCGATGGGCGGCGTTCTTGAAGGTGTCGAGGCGGCAAGTCGCGCGTATCTGGGCAAACCTTCCCGACGACTCACCCACTCCGAAGCGGCGATGCTGACGGTGCTGCCGCAATCGCCTTCACTGCTGCGCCCGGACCGCTATCCTGCGCGAACCCGCATTGCGCGCGACAAGGTCTTGAAGCGGATGGAGGCGCGCTGGGGCAAGGAGGCCACAGACGACGCGCTGATGGAAGCGGTGTATGCGCATGCCGTGCGCGAACCTTTGCTAGCGCCGCTGCTGGCGCAGCGCCTGCGCCCATTGGCGAAAAATCGCACGCGCATCGACACCACCATCGACGCGAACATTCAGACAATGGTGGAGTTGCTGCTGGCCGACCGTGCGCGCACACTTCCATCCAAGGTGTCGCTGGCGGCACTGGTGATCGACAATGCTTCGCTGGCGGTGCTGGCGTATGCCGGTTCGGCAGACTTTGGCGACGACCAGCGTTTTGCCCATGTGGACATGGCGCGCGCGTCGCGTTCGCCGGGGTCGACGCTCAAGCCCTTTCTTTACGGATTCGCGCTGGATGAGGGCTTGATCCATTCCGAATCGCTGCTGGCCGATGCGCCGCAATCGTTTTCCGGTTACCAGCCCGGAAATTTTCAGCAGTCATTTCATGGCGCGGTCAGCGTGTCCGAAGCGCTGGTCAAGTCGCTCAATGTGCCGGCAGTCGAAGTGCTGGAAAGACTGGAGCCGAATCGCTTCGTCGCACAGTTGCGGCGGGGCGGTTTGAAGCTCGACATGCCGCGCGGGGCCACGCCCAACCTGAGCGTGATTCTGGGTGGTGCAGGCACTTCGCTCGAAAGTCTCACCGGGGCGTATTCATCGTTCGCACGCAAGGGTCTGGCTGGCAAGCCTCGCCTGTTGCCGGAGCAGCCGCTTGAAGAGACGCGAATGATGAGCGAAGGCGCGGCCTACATCGTGCGGGACATCCTTGAATCTGGCGGCCCGGTTGGCAGGGCGACCGAGAGCGGCGCGAACAGCCGTAACGGCGTCACCTGGAAAACCGGCACCAGTTTTGGCTTCCGCGATGCGTGGGCGGTTGGCGTTTCCGAGCAGTACACCATTGGCATCTGGGTAGGGCGTCCTGACGGTACGCCGAACCCCGGCTTCTTCGGTGCGAATGTCGCAGCGCCTCTGCTGGTTGACCTCCATTCGGCGCTGCCGCAGGCACAGGCCGATGCTGCCGCTGCCGCGCAGCGCACGCCACCGGAGGGGGTAACGCAGGCGAGCATCTGCTGGCCGCTGGGGGTGCGCGCGAACGCTGCAGAGGCGCTTTATTGCCACCAGCAGCGCACAGCCTGGATTCTGAATGGCCTCGCGCCTGCTACTTTCCCGGATCGGCTGCGCAGCGGCGATCCGCGCATCGCCTATCTCGTTGATCCGGCGAACGGCAGGCGCGTCTTGCCGGAATGCGCGAAGAATGCATCGCAGCGCATAGACACCGCGCGCTGGCCCGCCGTGCTGGAGCCATGGCTGGATGATGCACTGCGGCGCAAGGCGATGCCGCCACAATGGGATGTGGCTTGTGCGGGAATGCAACGGGCGGAGGCGGAAATCCGCATCGCCGGGCTGACCGATGGCGCGATCCTGAAGAAAGCGGGCAATCAGGATGTGCTGCTGATCAGGCTGGATGCGCGCGGGGTGCAGGGTGAGGTCATCTGGATGGTAAATGGGCGTGTTGTTGTGCGCAACAAGGCCAGTGCCGGACTGGTACATGCAATCCGCGAACCCGGCCGCTATGATGTGACGCTGCTCGATGATCACGGGCATTTCGACCGCATCAGTTTCAGTGTGCGCTAGGATAAGGTTTCAGGTCAGCCCAGCTCGAAAGTCGTGATCCCGAAAGTGCGCAGTAGCGAGAGGTCTGGCACTTCCTGCGTGTACATGCGTGCCGTCTCGAACATGGGTTTCATTCCCTGTCTCCGGGCAAGTTCGATTGCTGCGGGGTTGGTTTCCGGCACATCCAGAATGACCGGTTCGTTCGGCTCCGTTTGTGCGCGCATCGCCATGAAAAGCGTTTCCGCCAATTGCGACGAGTCGGCAAACAATGGGCCGATCTTGAAGCCTTCCCGGCATGGGCGCATGACGCCCAACCCGGCCAGCTTGCCGTCTTCGACTATGCCAAGTACGGTGCTATATGGGATGCTCATCCATTTTCTTAGAAATTCCCGTCTTTCGGCAGGAAAAAATCCGCGATCGTAAGCGACGACATCTTCCAGCGACAGGTGTGGCATCGACAAAATCTTCGCGCATTGCGACATGGGTGGCATCGGGCCGCCGCCGTTTCCGCGGTAACGGATGTTGCGGTGTGCGAATACAAAGCCGGATTTGCGGTAATTGTCCTGCATCGCCAGCACGCCATCGAGTCCGATGTTGCGACCCGCCAGCCGTTCCATCGCCGCCTGCCATATCTGCATGCCGTAGCCCCGTCCGCGATATTCGGGTTTTACGATGAACAGGCCGATGAAGCCGAAATTTTCGCCGTACCTGACTGCGGAAATCATGGCGACCTTTTCTTCTCCCAGCAACCCGATCAGGAACCCGTTCTGATCGGTCGAGCAAAAGGCGTCGCCATCAAATATGCCGGGATTCCACCCTTCGTCACTCGCCCAGTCGATCGCGGTATTGACTTCCTCGCTGGTCATGCTGCGGATGGTCAGGGCAGTATCTCGCATCAGCATTTCCCTGTCAGGCCTTGTTCTTTACACCGGCAACACAGGATTCCAGCGCTTTTGAAAGATGGGCGATGGCCTTGTCACGATCCAGACCGGTTTTGTAGCCGAGCATCAGCTCTGCCTTTTTTGTGCTGAAGTGCCAGTCATCAGCGAGAAACCCGCTCCCTGCCCACTCATCCTTCGGAATCGCGATCACTTTCGCATCGGGATTGGCTTGCGCGACGATCAGTTGCGCCAGTTCTTCCCAGGTGAGATACAGGGTGCCGAGGTTGAACATCTCGCCTGTTGGTCTGGCCTCAAAAATTGCCAGCACACCGTTGACGAAATCGTCGAGTTGCAGGAAGCTGCCACCGCACCCGGCTGGCACTTCGATGGCGCCTTTTTCGATGGCATCCTGCACCATGTTGCGAAGGTTCCGCCCGCCGATGGTGTCGCCGTATGCGTACCAGATCATCACATTGTTGACCGACATGCCGTGCTGTGCGGCGTAAATTTTCCCGAGTTCCTCGGTCGCCAGCTTGGCCAGTGCGTAGATCGGGCTGCGCGCTTTCTCTACACGGTGCGGATGGGTTTCATCCACGACGGCGGTCAGTGGTTTGCCGTAGGACACGGCGGTGGTTGTGTTAATCACATGCTGCACGCCAAATTCGACGGCGGCGTCGAGCAGGTAATGGTAGCCTTTCACATCGATGTCAAGCAGATCGACCAGATCTTCGGAAAAGCTCCAGGCCAGATGAAGAATGGCATCCATGCCCTCGACCGCCTGCCGGATAGTATCCCTGTCGGCGATGTCTCCGGCAATGGTTTGCACCCCCGGTGCGGCCAGCATTTTCAGACCTTCGGCATCCTTGTCCAGCACACGAACTGCATGCCCTTGTTGTGCGAGCGCCTTGACGACATGCGTACCCATGTTGCCGCAGCCGCCGGTAACGAGAATTTTCATTATCTATGCCTCGATAGGTATGTAAAACCTGAATTGTAGAGCATACGAGATTGGCAATTTAGTGCCAGCGGCTCTGATTTGTCAAAAACATACAGAGCGTTTGATGTGCCTCGCCTGCGGGGACACTTTTCTCGCACATGGAAGCCCCAAGCTACCCACGGTGTGGCAGAATCACCTGATTGACGCGAACGCCCCATATCCATGTTTATTGAGCTCATCAATGGCGTAGCACTTCTTCTGGCGTTGTGCCTGTTGCAGGCATTCAATGAGCGTTTGCTGCATGACAGGAAAGTCATGCATTCGGTGGTTTCCGGCATCCTGTTTGGGGGGATTTGCATCATCGGGATGATGGTTCCTATTACCATTGCCCCAGGCGCCATATTTGATGCCCGTTCAGTTGTGCTTGCCATGTGCGGGCTGTTTGGAGGATCCCTGGCGGCGCTCATTGCGATTGCCATTGCGGGGAGCTATCGGCTGTGGCTGGGTGGCGTTGGGGCAAGCATAGGCCTTTCTGTCATTGTTTTGAGCGCGCTACTTGGTCTGGCATACCGGTACTGTCGGGAAAAAGGCTGGGTAAAAACAGGCGTTCTTCAGTTCCTCCTGTTTGGCCTCATTGTCCATGCTGTCGCTGTCCTTGTGTTCACCACCTTCCCGCAGGAAGTGGTCGGCAAGGTAATGGCCAATGTTGCGCTTCCCTTCCTCCTGATCTTCACGCCCGCAACGGCGTTTCTTGGACTGATGTTGCAGGACATTGAAAACCGTGTCAAAACCGAACGGGCATTGCAGGACAGCGAGAAAAAATTTCGTCAGCAATCCCAGCGAATGGAAGAGATAATTTCAGGCACCAATGCGGGTACCTGGGAATGGAATGCGCAGACCGATAATGCAACATTCAATGATCGCTGGGCAGAAATGCTTGGTTACACTGTTGAAGAGCTCTTGCAGCGCGGCAATGGTTCTTTTGGGCGGTCTGATCTGGAAAAACTGGTGCATCCGGAAGATTTCAAGAGATCCGCCGATCAAAAGGAACGCTGCTTTAAGCGCGAAACTGAACTCTTCGATTCCGAAGTCCGGATGCAGCACAAGAACGGGCACTGGGTGTGGGTGCTGGCGCGAGGCAGGATTGTCGAGTGGACTGAAGATGGCAAGCCCTTGCGGATGTCGGGAACGCATCAGGACATCACTGCGCGAAAAATATCAGAAGAAAAGCTGCAGCACATCGCACACTACGATTTGCTGACTGGCCTGCCCAACCGTGTGCTGCTTTCAGACCGGTTGCAGCAGGCCATGGTGCAGTGCAAGCGGCGCGGCGACAATTTGGCAGTGGCCTATCTCGATCTCGACGGGTTCAAGGAGGTGAATGATCGCTATGGTCACGATGTCGGCGATGTGCTGCTGATTGAACTGTCCAAGCGCATGAAGTCCACCATGCGGATCGTGGATACGCTGGCGCGCATCGGGGGCGACGAGTTCGTTTCCGTGCTGGGGGATCTCGAACGGGCACAGGATTGCCAGCCTGCACTTGCCCGTTTGTTGCAGGCGGCTTCCGAGCCGGTGACAGTGGATGGGGTCGTGATGCAGGTTTCAGCCAGTATCGGCGTGACGCTTTATCCTCGGGATGTTGGTGATGCCGATCAACTGCTGCGTCACGCGGATCAGGCGATGTATCTGGCCAAGCAGGCAGGCAAGAACCGTTACCACCTGTTCGACATGGAGCAGGCCGCAGCAGTGGAGACGCGTCGTGACAGCCTGCAACAAATCCGCAGCGCCTTGATTCAGCGCGAATTCGTTTTGCATTACCAGCCAAAGGTAAACATGAAGTCCGGCGAAGTGTTTGGCGTGGAGGCTCTGATTCGCTGGCAGCATCCTGAGCGCGGGTTGCTTTCGCCCGCCACATTTTTGACCATTATCGAAGACGATGTTCTGGGCGTGGAGTTGGGCGAATGGGTGATCGCCACTGCGCTGGCGCAGATGGCGTTCTGGCAGGCATCCGGGCTAAACATTCCGATCAGCGTAAACATAGGCGCGCTTCAGTTGCAGCAGGCCGGTTTTCCCACCCGTCTGTCCGATTTGCTTGCTGCCTACCCGGCGGTACAGCCGCATTCTCTTGAGCTGGAAATTCTGGAAACCAGCGCACTGGAAAATATATTGAATGTTTCCGAAATCATGTACGCTTGCCGCGAGTTAGGCGTGCGATTTGCGCTGGATGATTTTGGTACGGGCTATTCATCCCTTACCTACCTCAAGCGCTTGCCTGCGGATATCCTGAAAATCGACCAGACCTTTGTGCGGGATATGCTCGACGATGCGGATGATCTGGCGATTGTTGAGGGGGTAATGGGACTGGCAAAGGCCTTCCGGCGCACGGTCATCGCGGAAGGTGTTGAAACAATTGCGCATGGCGAAGCGCTGCTCTCCCTGGGGTGCGAACTGGCGCAAGGCTACGCCATCGCACGCCCCATGCCAGCAGATGAATTGCCGAACTGGATGGCGACCTGGCGACCGGATGCCACCTGGAAGGCTGCGTCCAGACGCACGGTCACACTGGACGCCCGATCAGATGCGACGCCGCCGATTCTGGGTGGGTGATTTCATTTTCGGTCGAGCGCCTCAGCGGCGCGACGAAAGGACTATTCCGCTGACGATCAAGGAAAATGCCGCCAAATGATAGATATGCGGCATTTCTCCCAGAAAGGCGGATGACAGCAGGGCGGCAAACAAAGGCGTCAGGTTGCTGAAAAAAACGGCAGTGTTTGGTCCTGTTCGCTGCACACCAGCATCCCAGCATCGAAAGGCAATGACGGCCGGTCCAACCGAGATGTAGAGAAGCGCTGCAATCAGCGGCCAACTCCAGTCAATGTGCGGGTCGCCAATCGCCCACTCGCCTGCGGCAAGCGCACTCGACCACATGACGCCAAACACCACCTGCGCCAGCAGAAATGCTGCCCAATTGTTGCGGATATTACTGGGCTCTTTCGGACGCGCCAGCAACCAGCTGTAATAGGACCACGCGATGGTTGCGGCAAGCATGTAAAGATCTCCTGGCACCAGAGTCATCGCCAGCAACTGGTGCCATTCTCCGCGGCTGAGCACCAGCAAAACCCCGGCAATCGATAGTGCGGAGCCGATCAACTGCCTTCGTCGGATTTTTGCATTGAAAAATATCACCCCAATCAGCAGCATCCACAAAGGCATGCTCGCTGCGACCAGTGTCACATTGATCGCGGATGAGGTTTGCAGGGCAAGGTACTGCAGCGAGTTGTAGAGGCCGACCCCAAGCAGTCCCAGCAGCGCAAAGCGTTTCCATGCTCCCCACATTTCGCTGTCACATCGAATGACGGAACCGGCGAGCGGTAACAGGATAAGAAGAGCAATCGCCCATCGCAGCAGATTCAGCGTCATTGGGGGCACCGAATCCTGAACCATGCGACCTACCACGGTGTTGCCTGCCCAGAGCAGCGGGGGCACTGTGAGCAAAAGAGCGGTCTGAACAGATAATCTGGAATTCAAAATATGCCGAGGCGTGGTTTAAGTGTCGTGCTTTTGCGGAGGCGGTGTGCCACCTTGCGCGACCTGTCCCCAGCCATCGTCGTCAAAATGCCCGCATTCATAATCGGACAGCGACTGGCGGACGCCGCTGAGAAAACAAAAAACCCAACCATAATAGCGGTTGGGTTTCTGTCAGACGATGAAAAACCGTCCGCCACTCGAAGTTAACTTTCCAAGCGTCGTCTATAAACGCAGAGTCAAAAGCCGTACGGGTGCTCGCATGACTTACCAGGAAAAGTTGCCAGCAGAATAGGCATCGCAGTGCCTCTTCTCGGCGACCAGTTCGTCATCATCAAAATGCTCAAAAGGGAATTGTTCCGCCCGTTTTTTTCTGGCAAATTGCGCCAGGGCAAAATGCACACCCATACCAACCAACCCAAACATCAATGCTGCGATGGCAACCAAAGGCAGGTAGTCCATAACTACTCCGATATGAAATCTACTTCATTCGTACACCCTTCCAGTATGGTGTCCGGAAGGCGGTTTTGCCGCGAAAAATGGTGGGGCGGCGACTACCGAACAAACCTCGGAAACCCGCATGGATGCTGGGTTTTCAATAATGGTCGTTTCGAGTTGCCCCCAAAGTTGCCCCCACTTTCAGTTTATCAAGCGGTCTGGGACACAACTTGACGGCCCTAGTATAGAGCATAATTGCAATCCTGTTTTAGTCGTCCAACAAGGAAATTCGCGGCAAATTGGTGTATGCGTAATAAGACAATGTGGTTCGCACTTACGGCCGCTATAAATCCCCCTGACTGCCACCAGCCGCACCACGAGAATCTTCCTCATTTGCTCTTGGCTGAATTATTTAACCGGTTCCAAAGTGTGCTTACACCCGCATAAGATGCCTCGCATAATGCGATAGGGCACATTGAGGTGATTTCGGCCGCCAGCCTGATCGCTTCTTGAAACGCCATGCCGTCTGACTCCATGAATTCCCACGCCATATTGTTGATGCGTTCTGAATGGAGCGTTGTAAACATGCCATCTTCCGCTTTTTCTATAAAGAATGGCGTCAATTTACTAAGCAATTTCCCCCGCTCATCTGAGGCATCTGGCCTGCCGTGTGAGGGCGCGCTCGACAAAAATTCTTGAATTTCAGTTTTACGGGCTTTCAGCATCGGGGTCATGCGTCGGATTGCATCGGGTGAGCCGCGCAGCTTCACCTCTCTGCCAGAAAGGTAAATGGTCACACCTTGGGTAAGGCATTCCTTCAGCAGACCAATGGTGTTCATAGCGTTACCTCGATTTCGGAATCTTCCTTCTCCTTATCTTGAAGATCGTCAGATTTTCCCAAGGTATTCAGAATTTTTTCCTGAGGATCTTCGGAGGGTATTGAATATCTTCGGGAATTTTCTTCACACGGCAAATGCCAATACCAACCACCTTTCAATCCGTTTTTATCTGACTTAATGCCTAATTTCTTTTTTGCTCTCTCAAGCGTCGATTTTGAGTGCCCGGCACCGATGGCCTCGATCTGGATCTGTTTTTGAGTAATCGGGCCATACGATAGCAAGTCTTTGAGGAACGATTCGGCTTCTTCTAGCGCGCTTCCTCCATTTTCATCGTGCTCAACATCCCCAAGAATCTCTCGGGCACTTCCATCGATCGCACCTTCCCATAGTACATAGCTCGTAGCGATGGAATTATTCAGCGTGGTCTGATTCAGGCTGTACCCGAACCCACCGTCATCTGGAGCGATGTTTGATTTGGCGCGTGCCAATACGCGCTTGTTGCCGCCTTCTTCTTTTGCGGCAACCCAGACCATCCGCGCCAATGCTGCAAACGCCTGGGAACCAATTACGCGCTCCTGAGGAGATCTCCCTGAGCTGCCTTTGGAAAAATGCGTGATGCCAAGTACAGCACATCCATGTCGTTCCGCAAAATCTACCAGTGCCTGCAGGCTACGCCGAACTTCATTGGCTCGGTGCATATCGCCAGATACGGCGCTGACAATGGGGTCTACTATCAACAATGAAGCACCGCCCATTTGCAATACGGCCTTGTCTAGTTCGTAAATATCGGTTGCGGGGTCAAATGCACGCTTCTCACCGTTTTCGAGAAATCCGCTGATAAAGTGACATCGATTGAGATCAGCGCCTGCTGCTACTAGGCGAGGTATAAGCGTATCGTTAGGCGCATCTTCGCTTGACCACACAAGGACATTATCCTTTTGCAAGTGTCGGCTGCCATCGGGAAACTTTCCGCCATTAGTAATCGTTGCTGCAATCTGAAGCGACAGGGTGGTTTTGCCGGTTCCTGGCGTGCCTGCCAGAATCACCAGTTTTCCGGCGGGAAGCCATTCGTGCCAAAGCCATCGGATAGGTAATATGGGTATCTGGGCGGCACACTGGATAAGAACTTGGCGATCTCCTGTTTGAATGGTGTCCGGAGATGGTTTGGACATGCTCCTTTCGGGCGCATCATCACGCGATCGCATTGCTTCTTGTGCCAGTGCATCAAGAAATGCCGCCCCTTTTTTTAAACTGCGATAGTCAGTCATTTGACGCCCTTGAAAAAGTTGGTCTGACTGCATCGACAGCCGCTTGAATGCGAGATATCGCCAACATCAGCCGTTCTCGATCGAGAGGCGCAAAGGCTTGACCAGCCATTATCGCAGCGCCAGCAGATACAACGACCAGCGCTTCAAACGCGACCGCTTGCAAAGCATCCATGGCCGGAAACGGGCGTCTCTCAGGCTTGCAGCGACCGTTGGCATCAGATGGCGGGAACAATGCATCCATCTCTAAACCAATAGTTGAGACGACCTCCCATGTGTCACAACCTGCGAAACAATGCAGAAGAATCCTCCCGTCGGTTGTTTCACGGATGCTCAAGCTGGGATTGCGATCATTGTGTGCCGGGCAACAGGCAAGCCAGGTAGCCGCGCCCGTCTTGCGTACCTTTTCAAGCCGTGTCAGCAAGTTTTCGATTGTCATGTTCCAGCCTCCCACTTAGCGTCGGGACGGCTAGCTTTGATGCGGGATTCAATCCAGGCATCGATGTCGCTTGAAAGCCAGGCAACCGCTCTGGCGCCGATCTGGATTGGCGCAGGGAAGGCGCCGCTTCTCACATAGTTGTAAATGGAACTTCGGGAGAGATTCGTTCGGAATTTAACCTGGGGGAGTCTTAGAAGGGTTTGCATATTAATCGCCTCCGTTGGCGTTTGTTGATATGCTTTCCCATTATGTGACGAGAAAATTTTTTAGGAAGGCTTTTGCAAAATTCTCGCCGCCAGCATTATTTTTTTGGGCGCCCTCCTTTTTTCCCCGATTCGCTCGCCTTTTCTCGGCGCCGCTTATCTATCTCGGCCAAAGGATGCAAAACTTCTAACTCGGCTTTCTGGCGCTCCGAATCTTCAAGCAATGCGTAATACTTGGCCGCCCATTCGCGCAGCTGCAGATGACACTCTTCAACAGTCGATGGCAACTGTAAGGCGTATGATTTGACCGCTGGTTTGATGCTTGCCCCTGTGTAAGAGGCACGGCCCAGAATTGGCAAGCCCTCCAATCCCTGGCGCCATTTCTCGGTTTTCATGGCCCATACCATCAGATCCCCGAACGCAAATGTTTCATTAGCATCTGATAACAACCTCCCCTTTTGTTGGGCCCACTTGATTTTTTTTCTCGCTTTGTCTCGCGTTGCTTTTATTGGCTCTTTCTGAAAGGGATGCACGCGTTCGGTGATGAACTGCACCGCAAAACCAATATCGACCCGGGCATTTATATCGGGAACTTCCAGTAAGCTTTTCGCGCCTTCCATACGCGGTTGGCTGCGTACCGTGCGTTGATTATTCGAGAGTGCCAAGCTAAGTCCCTCCTTTTTTCATGGGTGCAGGTTTTCAGGGGGAATGCCGTCGTAAATCACTCTGGACAGCACACCAAACGCTGCGTCCTCAAAAGCCTTGTCATCCATGTAGCGTGTGACGATCTTGTCGTTTTCGCTCATGCGCTGGATCATGAGTTCCTCGATCATCTTGCGCAACCCCAACTGGAAGCGGTCGAATGGATTTGCCTGGCGCAGGTGCACGACCTCTGGCGTGTTAGTGGCTTTTTCCTTGATCTGTTCGAAGAAGAGACGATCCTCCTCCGTAAATTCCGTGCCAAAACGCTCGTTCAGGATGTCGATGATTTCGGATAACGGGCGCTTTTCATCCTTAGCTTTGCCCGATCCTATTTCGTTTGGCACCTTGACGGTGTATTCACCCTCTGACTGCCGCAGGTCGATGGCACCGGAAAAAACGCGCTGCAAGCGGTAAAAATGGAGGCCTACATCATCTCCGAGCTTGACTGTTGTGTCGTCACGATGGCGAGGCAGCAGCGGCAGCAGGTACTTGCCGAAGCTGTGCAGGATTTCCAGGTCGCTGTCCGTGTAGGGCAGGATCTGACTCATGTAAGCGTAAAGCTTCACAAAACCCGCCAGTTTGTCTCGGAATTCCTCGCGATTGTTCTCCTCGGCAATGTCCTTGAAGCGCTCGACTGCCGGCTGTAACTGCTTGTGCATATTGGCGTGATCGGCTGGATTCTGCCGATCAGGATCGCGATAGAAAATGCGTGCAAAGGCTTCCACCTCACTCTGGTGATAAACCTGAGTCATGTCCAATTCATGCTTGAGTTGCGAAAGCTTGGACGGATCAGAAACCGCTTTCAAGCTGGTTGCGTCGAAATACGGCTGGAATGAAGCTTTGATGTCGTCGGCATCATTAACAAAATCGAGCACGAACGGAGCTTCCTTGCCGGGGGACATCCGGTTCAGGCGTGACAGTGTCTGCACCGCCTGTACGCCATCGAGCCGCTTGTCCACATACATCGCCATCAACAACGGCTGGTCGAAGCCAGTCTGATATTTGTTCGCCACCAGCAGCACCTGATAATCCGGCGAGGCAAAACGATCCGGCAATTGCATTTCTCCAATCGGCTTGCCATTGACGACATCAACATTCATGCCGGGTTCGGTATATTCCCGTCCGGTGTCCGGGTCACGCACGGTGCCGCTGAATGCGACCAGCGGCCGGATGTCCTCGTATCCCTTGGCTTTGATATAGCCCTGAAAAGCCTCCATGTACTTGACTGCCTGCAAGCGCGAACTCGTAACCACCATCGCCTTGGCACGCCCACCTAGGTGATGACGCACATGCTGTCGGAAATGTTCGACGATCACCTCGATTTTCTGCGAGACATTGGTTGGGTGCAGCACCAGAAATTTTGTCAGTTCCTTCGCCGTCTTCTTTTTCGGCAGATCAGGATCGTCGGCAGCTTCCTTGACCAGTTTGAAATAGCTGTTATAGGTTGTGTAGTTCTGCAGCACATCGAGAATGAAACCCTCGTCAATCGCTTGGCGCATGCTATACAGGTGAAAAGCTTCCGGCTTGCCGCTGGTTCCGGCGCTTCCGAAGAGTTCCAGCGTCTTGCCTTTCGGCGTCGCGGTAAAGGCAAAATAGCTCAGATTGGGCTGGCGGCCGCGAGATGCCATGACCTGATTCACCCCATCTTCCCAATCGTCTTCCTCTTCATCGTTAGCCCCAACGGTGGCAGCCCCCAGGATTGCCCGTAGCTCACGCGCGGTGTCACCGGACTGCGAAGAATGTGCCTCATCTACTATTAGCGCATACCGGCGCTTGGCAATCTCCTGCTCCCACGCCTTGGCCTGCGCGCGTGCGTTGTCGTCAGGCGCATCGAGGTTGTCGGCACCTGCCGCGTGCAACAAGCCGCGCAAAACGAACGGGAATTTTTGCAAGGTCGTCACCACGATCTTCGTGCCATCGATCAGGGCCGATGCCAGTTGTTTCGCATCCTCGTCAATGGCTTTCACCACGCCCTGCGCATGTTCGATCTGGTAAATCGCATCCTGCAACTGCCGGTCCAGCACCTGCCGGTCGGTGATCACGACCACGCAATCAAACAGCTTGCGATCCTGATCGTCATGCAGGCTGGCCAGACGGTGCGATAGCCAGGAAATTGAATTAGTCTTGCCGCTACCGGCCGAGTGCTGGATCAGATAATGCTGGCCGGACCCATCTCTGCGCGCTGCCGCGATCAGCTTGCGTGTCGCATCGAGCTGATGGAAGCGCGGAAAAATCATTTCCTCACGCATCACCAGACGGCTGCCGCCCTTGCGGTCGTTTACCTTCTCTTCGGAGCGTTCGATGAACAGAAAGTGTCCCAGGATGTCGAGAAAGCTGTCGCGATCCAACACCTCTTCCCAAAAATAGCCGGTTCGGTAGCCAGATGCATGCGGCGGGTTGCCTGCACCGCAGCGTACCTCGCCCGGATGGCTGCCGCGATTGAATGGCAAAAACAGTGTGCGCGTGCCAGCCAGTCGCGTCGTCATGTGGATCTCGTCCGGATCGGCGGCAAAATGCACCAGTGCGCGCTGCTTGAACGCAAACAGAGGCGCGTTCTGATTGCGGTCTTCGCGATACTGTCTTACCGCGTTGCGCCAACTCTGGCCGGTCCAAGGATTTTTGAGTTCGCAGGTGGCGACCGGCAGGCCGTTCAGAGAAAACAGCAAATCGATGGTGGAATGAGCGCCAGGGTGACACGGCACCTGCCGCGTGACGGTGAGGCGATTTTGCGCGTAGCGCGCAAGGATGTCCTCGTTAAGCCCATGTGCGGGCCTGAAATACGCGAGCCGTACGGTCTGACCATAAAAACGCACACCATGGCGCAGCAGATACAGCATCCCTTTGATCGCCAGTTCTCGTACCAGCGTAGTCAGAAGCGCCGTTTCCAGATTCGCACCATGCTGCTTGCGCAGTGTTTCCCACAGTTGTGGCTGGGTAGCTGCGATGAAGTCGGTGATCCGTTGTGGAAAGATTGCCCTTTCCTGATCCCAGCCGTTAATAGCTTCCGGTTGCCAGCCCTTGGCCAGCAACATCTGTTCGACATAGGTTTCGAAAGCCTTTTCGCTGGTCTGGGCCATGGCGCGTCCTCAAGTCATCGGGATGGGGGGAAAGGAATCATGCCGCCTGCCTCACATCGATCTTGCCGGTAACGGCGGCGGAAATCAGCGCGCTGCGGTATTCCTGCAGGCGCGCAATGGCAATTTCGATTTTTTCTTTCAGATTGTCGAGCTTCGCGGTTTCGCGGTCGAGGTAGTCGGCGATGGCGGTTTGTTCTGCTTCTGAGGGCATAGCAAAAACAAGATCGCCAATCTGATCAAAGTTCAATCCGTCGCGAGCAGCACCATTCTGGGAGTTTTGAATCTGAGATTTTGTTGGAATTGATTTCATGACCCACGAAATGTAATTACTCATTTCCACCCTGCTTAAACGAATGATGCAGACATGCTGGTTTACATTGGCCCTTTGAAAATCACATGGAACAATACATGTTCGTCCCAACGATGCGCCTGTGATATTCAAAAGCACATCTCTCGGCAAAACACGAGAGTTTGACATCTCAGCATCAATTTCTTCGTCGATATATACAACATCCGATAAACTCAAGCCATCATCGTGGACATTCTGGCTACGGAGAAACATGACACCTTCATCCGAATAAGTTTCCGCACCACCAGAGGGGGTTTTCCCGCTTCCAATTTTTTGGGTGATGTGACCTAACTTCTTTATTTCCCAGTTTCCCGGAAGCTCCCCCAGCCACTCCACGCCGGAATCCTTGAAGCGGGTGTGTGGTTCCAGGCCATATTCTTTTGCTGCTTCGGCAGGCAAGCCGCGCGTGACGGTGCGGGAAATCAGCGCGCTGCGCTTTTCCTCCAGCAGGTCGATCAATTTGCGCTTTTTTTCAACCAGCGCATCAATGCGCCCGGTTTCACTGTCGAGGAAATTTGCGATGGCGGTTTGTTCAGGCTGCGGCGGAACGGGAAATACACAATTGCCAATATAGTCCCAATTTGCTCTGGGCATTTTGGAGCCGTATGTGGAGGAATCAACCAGCTTGATAAAACCATCTGCGAGCAACCAATAAAGCAAAGCGCGCCGATCAAAATCCTCGCTTTCCATCACCAGTAGCTCGGTAGAGCAGAGTCCATCAAAGTCTGGACTGCATGCTTTGGCAAGATAAGGGCGCAGCTTGCCGAATAATATATTCTCGGCAGAAAATTTATTGGCTACACCTGAAGGAACAAGATCAGGCTCAAGGGGAAGCATTTTCCCCGTCCACGAATCTATGTTTTCCAGACCTATATATGGCAGCGGATTATCTTCGTCGGCCTCTACTTTCTTGTCGGCGAGGTTAACTGACATTTTCAGCCGCTTTACTTCCCAATGCCCCGGCACCTCCCCCAGCCACTCGACGCCGGAATCCTTGTAGCGCGGATACCTCGGATGCTTCATTTCCGGCCTTTCTT
>CAZAWA010000022.1:19697-23741 GCA_964488675.1 uncultured Oxalobacter sp.
ACGCCGGAATCCTTGTAGCGCGGATACCTCGGATGCTTCATTTCCGGCCTTTCTTCGGCGTCTTGCCAGCGGTCTTGGCGGGCGCGGCCAGCGTGCGCGCGGCGGCTTCCAGTTGTCTGATCGCCTCGGCTTCGCCCAGGCTTTCCTTGTGTGCGCGGCGGCGGGTGGCAAATCGTTCATATTCCGCCTGGGCATGCGCTTCGGCAGTGCGCTTGCTGACCGTGCCCGCATTGGGCAGCACGGCTCGTTCGTTAAATCGCAGAAAATCATCGAGCTTCTGTTCCCAGTCCTGCATGAACACCTGCTTGCGGCGCTTGGCCTGATCTTCGGCATAGTCGAGCCACATGACGACGATGCGGTTGAGTCCGTCGATTTCTTCTTCCTTCAGGTAGTTCTTGGCGACGGTCACATCGGTTTTGCGCACTTCGTCGCCCTTCCAGCTTGTCAGCCCCATGTTAGGCAGCGCGTGGCTGGCGCGGGCCTGGATTAGTTCCGCCGCCGTCTGGCCGGTGGCGGCGTAGTGCAGCTTGTTCTGGATAACGCTGAAGAATTTTCCGGTGTCGGTCGCGTTCGGCGCGTAATCGGCAGCCATCGCGAAGATTTCCTTCACACGCAAATACATGCGCCGCTCACTGGCGCGGATGTCGCGGATGCGCTCCAGCATCTCGTCGAAGTAATCGGGCAGGGCAGCGCCCTTGACCGGCGGGTTCTTGAGCCGCTCATCATCCATGACGAAGCCCTTGACCATGTATTCCTTGAGCCGCTGGGTAGCCCAGATGCGGAAACGGGTGGCGATTTGGCTTTTGATGCGGTAGCCGACCGATATGATCATGTCAAGGTTGTAATAGGCTACTGCGCGCCGGACCTCGCGTTGGCCTTCGCGACGAACCAACAAGAAATCCTTGTAAGTTGCCTCGGGGGTCAATTCGCCTTCGTTGTAGATGTTTCGGACATGCAGGCTGATATTTTGCTGGGTGGTCTGGAACAGTTCTGCCATCGTAAATTGAGGCAGCCAGACGGTTTCATCTTCCAGGCGCACATCCAGTTTAATCCGGCCATCGTCCGTCGAATAAATAATGATTTCGCCGCCATCCCGGGCAGGATGATTGTCGTTCATGCCGCCACCTCTCTGAGCAGACTGAGGATTTCGCCTTCGATCTGCTTGATGTCGGCCTCTATGGACTCTAGCGCTCGCGGCGGCTCATAGCGATAGAAATGGCGGTTGAGCGGAATTTCGTAACCCACGCGGGTCTTGTCGTGGTCGATCCACGCATCGGGGACATGTGGCAGCACTTCGCGCCGGAAATATTCTTCGATGTCCTGCTTGAGGGGAACATTTTCGGTGTCGCGCAGCTCGCTGTCCGGCTCGGGATCACCATTCCGGTCACGGCAGATTTCAGCCGTATCATCGCGCTCGCCCAGCGCTGCCAGCACGGCACGCAGCTCCGTTGCCGACAGTTTCACCCCATGTGCTTTGTCGACGGGGCTCAAAGCTTGCAGGAAAGCGGCACGATTATTGAACTGCATCTTGTGCTCTTTCCCGAAGGCTGCGAGCAAATCGCGAATTTCCTGCTGACGCATCAGACCGGCTTCGATTTCGCTTTGGCGCATATCTGCGTTTTTCTTGTTGCTGGTCGCGAGATTGCGAAAACCGCTTTGCTCACTCAGACGCGCAATGCGCTCCGGTGTGGCCTGGAAGTTGAGCCGCAACGGACGCTCGACCGTGATTTTGTGATAGCCGAAATCGGTGTTGTCGAATATCTTGCTGACTGTCAGGGTCTTTTCCTGGCCATCAATGATGAATTTGCGTGTTTCGCCATCCTTGAAGCGTTCGTAAATCTGGGTCAGTTCGGCGATATGGTTCGGATCCTTGAGCTTGTCTTGCGGATCGCCGATGCGGCGGCGCTTGTTGCCCAGTGATTTTTCCATCTGCACCCAGAAGTTGCGCGCATCGATCAGCTGAATCTTGCCTCTGCGCCGTTTTTCCTTGCGGTTGGTGACGATCCAGATGTAGGTTGCGATGCCGGTATTGTAGAAAAGCTGCTCGGGCAAGGCGACGATGGCTTCAAGTCCGTCGTTTTCGATGATCCACTGACGGATGTTACTTTCGCCGCTGCCAGCATCGCCGGTAAATAGTGGCGAGCCGTTGAAGACAATGGCGATGCGGCTACCGCCATCACCGGTTGGACGCATCTTCGAGATCATATGCTGCAGGAACAGCAGCGCACCATCATTGATGCGTGGCGTGCCCGCGCCGAAGCGGCCCTCGTAACCAAGGGTATCTGCTTCGCGCTGGATGGCCTGTTGTTGCTGCTTCCATTCAACGCCGAAGGGCGGATTGGCCAGCATGTAATCAAAAGTCCATTTCTTTCCCTCGCGGTTGCGGTCAAAACCGTCCTGGGTGAAGGTGTCGCCGCGTATGATGTTTTCGGCATCGGCACCCTTGATGAGCATGTCTGATTTGCAAACAGCCCAGGCTTCGTCGTTCCAGTCCTGGCCATACAGCATTGGCTTCGCTTCGCTATTAAGCTGGCGGATGTATTCTTCCGCCACCGACAACATGCCGCCCGTGCCACACGCCGGATCGTAAATAGCCTTGACGACATGGCTCTTGGCGAGATCTTTCTCCGGCGCCAGCAGCAAATTGACCATCAGCTTGATGACTTCTCGTGGCGTGAAGTGTTCGCCGGCCTCTTCGTTCGATTGCTCCGCACCGACCCGGATGAGCTCTTCGAATACATAACCCATTTGGACATTGTTCACGCGCTTGGGCGAGAGATCGATCGCAGAAAACGCCTTGACGACCTGGAACAGGATGTTCTTTTCCGCCATGTGTGCGATTTGCTCGACAAAGCGAAACTTTTCCATGATGGCGCGCACATTCGGGGAGAAGCGAATGATGTAGTCCTGCAGGTTGAGCGCAAGATTGTTCGGGTCATTCAGCAGAGAATGTTCGGCCTTGGCGTCGAATTGCATCCGTGACAGGTTGTAGAACCCGTGCTTGGTTATGGCTTCCAAGCGTCCCTGCACCACACGATCAGGCTTGGATTTGATGCTTTGGTATTCCTTAAGCACAGCCTGTTTGGTCGGCGCAAGCAGGCAGTCAAATCGCCGCAGCACCGTTAACGGCAAAATTACTTTACGGTATTCGTTGCGTTTGTAAGGGCCGCGAAGAAGGTTGCAGATGCTCCATATGAAGCCAGCCAGCTGGCTGTGGGTCTCGCCATTCATTGTGAATTACGCCTTGTTCAGAGGAGGTTTGCTCGTATTGTAGAGAGCACGAAAGCCAAGCTTATCCAAAGAAATATACGGCAAATGTTGCGCAATTTGCAAGCGAAATATTGATTACTGAGACATTAGAATTCTAAGCAACAGCAAAGCAACAGGCGCAACGCGCGTGGTGTGGTACGCACAAAGTACGCACGAAGTTCGCACCCCTTACGCGCGCGGGATTTTTTTGAGACCATAAAAGGGGACTGCTGCTTTGGGTGGGGAGTCCGTTCCCACCTTCGCGTCCGGCGCTAATCGGTTTGCTATACCGTCACCAAGTGCACCACGATGGCTTTAGATTAAAGCAGTAAGGCAGATAACCCAAAGACAAGAAAACTGAAAAATTGGCTGCTGCCAGAAATATTTGCGTAGATCAAATGAGGCGGCGCCTCACAAGTTCCACGATGTGACATCTATCAAAATAAAGGGCAACCCTTCCGTATATGGACTTGACCAGCCAAGCGGCCAATCGCATCCCACTGCTTCAGAGTCACCCGGCTACAGTGTAGCGCAACTTGCGAAAACTGTTGGGGTGGATTGCGCCCCAAGGGCATTTGTTGACAATGACGGCAGCATATACTTCATTGCTGACAATCTCCCTACCGATATGTCTGTTTGTGAAATTGTCGGTCTTGCCAAGCATGAAATCGCCGTTCGCGGTCAAGATGGGGCGCAATGATCGTGAGTTCCGCGGCATTCTCCGCTATCTGGAGCAAGATGCGTAATACAGGCAACAAGGTGGCTTTAGCCGCTTCGCTCAAGTTCCAGAGGGGG
>CAZAWA010000023.1:0-23553 GCA_964488675.1 uncultured Oxalobacter sp.
GCGACATCACCAGCAATGAAAACATTACGGGGCGCATCATCGACATGATTGCCCCCATCGGCAAGGGACAGCGCGGTCTGCTGGTCTCGTCTCCCAAATCCGGCAAGACGGTGATGCTGCAGCACATCGCGCACGCGATCACTACCAACCATCCGGATGTCAAACTGTTCGTGCTGCTGATCGACGAACGCCCGGAAGAAGTGACCGAAATGCAGCGTTCAGTGCGCGGCGAAGTGGTTGCATCCACCTACGACGAACCAGCGACGCGCCATGTCCAGGTCGCTGAAATGGTGATCGAAAAAGCCAAGCGCCTGGTCGAGATGAAAAAGGATGTCGTCATCCTGCTCGACTCCATCACGCGACTGGCGCGCGCCTACAACACCGTGGTTCCGGCCTCGGGCAAGGTGCTGACCGGCGGTGTGGACGCCAACGCCCTGCAACGGCCGAAGCGTTTTTTTGGTGCTGCGCGCAATGTCGAGGAAGGTGGCTCACTGACCATCATCGCCACCGCACTGATCGAAACCGGCAGCCGCATGGACGATGTGATTTACGAAGAATTCAAGGGCACCGGCAACATGGAGGTGCATCTGGAGCGTCGCCTGGCCGAAAAACGCGTTTACCCGTCCATCAACCTGAACAAGTCCGGCACCCGCCGCGAGGAATTGCTGATTGAAGCGGGCCAGTTGCAGAAAATCTGGATTTTGCGCAAGCTGCTCTACGGCATGGACGATATCGAAGCAATGGAATTCATTATGGACAAGATGCGCGCCACCAAGAGCAATGCCGATTTCTTCGACATGATGCGCCGTGGCGGGTAGTTCCCAAAATCATAATTTAATGGCATAATTCTCGGTTGAATTTCCCCCGGCAAGTGATCGGCAATCGGGTCAAGAAGCGTGACGACCGACGAAGTGCCGTTTGGCTACCTAACCATCAGAGGCAAACATGAAAGAAGGCATCCATCCCAATTACCGTGAAGTTGTTTTCCACGACCTGTCGTGCGATTTCAAATTCATCACCCGTTCGACCATCCATACCCGCGAAACCATCCAGTTCGAGGGCAAGGAATACCCGCTGATCAAAGTCGAGGTTTCGTCCGAATCGCATCCGTTTTACACGGGCAAGCACAAAATCGTTGATACCGCCGGCCGTGTGGAAAAATTCCGCCAGAAGTTTGGCAAAGTCGGTTCCAAAGTGTCGAACTGACCACGAAGAGGTTTGCAAAAAGGCAGCTATGGCTGCCTTTTTTGTTGCTCTCCGGTCATTGCAGCCATTTATGCTGGACAATAACCCCGGATGACTGAGGCCAAGCCTGAAAAAACCCATGAAACCCGTCCGCCTGCCCGCCGCCGCCACACTTGCGCTTCCCCGCTGGGGCTTGCTGCTGCTTGCACTGCTTTACATCCTGCCCGGCCTGATCGGGCGTGACCCATGGAAAAATGATGATGCCGCCAGCTTTGGCATTATGTGGACCATGGCGCACGGCGGCCTGCTGGACTGGCTGCTGCCGAATATCGTCGGGCAAGCGGTGCTGGAAGAGGGCCCACTGGCATTCTGGATAGGCGCGATCTGCATCAAGCTTTTCGGCGGCCTGCTGGGTGATGCCATGGCTGCACGCATTGCCAACATTGCTTACTTCCTGCTCGGCGCGACATCACTCTGGTATGCCACCTACCGACTTGGCCGTCGTCCGGAGGCGCAGCCGATGCAACTTGCCTTCGGCGGACAACCGGAACCCAGGGATTACGGGCGCATGCTGGCTGACGGTGCGTTACTGATCTATCTGGGCTGCCTCGGCCTCTTGATGCACAGCCATGAAACCAAGGCCGAGGCGCTGCTGGTGGCGCTCATCGCACTGCTTTTCTATGCCGGGGTGCGTTACGCCGAAGCGCCCAGCCTTCGTAATGCCTGCCTGATTGGGGTGACGCTGGGCTGTCTGGGCTTGACGCGCAGCTGGGTCGTCCCGCTCGCATTATGGGTCAATCTGACCGTTTTTTATTGCTGGCTGCACCCAGGCGTCTCGCGCACGGCCAGGTATCTTGCGCTGACACTGACCATAGCGGTCAGCCTGATCGCGCTCTCGCTCGCCGGCGCATGCCTGTCCAGCCCGCCTTCCCAGTCGCCAGTCGATGCCTGGATGGCGTGGAATGTCACCCAAATTGGCTGGCCCAACCTGGATGCCATCCAGTATTTTTTCAAGAACAGCCTCTGGTTTTTCTGGCCGGCGTGGCCGTTCGCCATCTGGGCCGTCTATGCCTGGCGCAGGCAACGCCATGACCTGCATATCGTGCTGCCGCTATCTTTCGTGCTCGTGCTGACCGTACTTGCCTTTCTCAATCCGAGCCGCGATGAAAGCGCACTGCTGCCGCTGCTGCCTGCGCTGGCCGTGCTGGCATCGTTTGGCCTGCCAACGATGCGTCGCGGCGCCATCAATGCGGTGGACTGGTTCTCGGTCATGGCCCTGACCGCCTGTGCGGCCTTTGTCTGGGTCGGCTGGATCGCCCTGAAAACCGGCTGGCCGCCAAGGATGGTGAAAAACATCTCCAAGTTTGCGCCCGGCTTCAAACCGGAATTCAACCTGATCGCCTTTGCCGTCGCAGCCTGCGCAACCCTGGCCTGGTTTGCACTGGTTTACTGGCGTCTCTCGCGCCAGCCCAAGGTGCTGTGGCGCGCGGTCGTGCTTTCCTCCGGCGGCATCATCCTGCTCTGGTTGCTGCTGACGACGCTGTGGCTGCCGTGGATCAACTACTCGAAAAGCTATGCCAGTGTCGCGCGGCAGATTGCGCAAAACTTGCCGTCATCCCAGACCTGCGTCCATGCCCATATTGGAAAGGCGCAGCGCGCATCGTTCGCCTATCTCGGCAATATCCAATTTTCAAAACCTGATAACAAAAACTGCGAATTCCTGCTGCTGCAGGACAAAGTGGTCAGAAATGTCCGTAACAAGGACCCTATCGTGCTTCCGTCCCCCGGCGAACAATGGAAACTGGTGTGGGAGGGCAGTCGCCCGGCAGAACGGTTCGAACATTTCCGCCTGTACCAGAAAATGTAATGCGGCAAGCGCAAACGCATAACAACACCTTCCGCATTGCTTCACTCGCGTGGCCAATACTGATTGGTCAGCTGTCGGTCATCGCCAACAGTGTGGTCGACACGATGATGGTGTCCCGGTTTTCCGTCACGGACCTCGGTGCGCTTGCCGTTGGCGCCTCGATCTATGTCAGCGTATTTGTCGGCATGAATGGCGTGCTGCAATCGCTTTCCCCGACAATCGGTCAGCTGTATGGCGCACAGCGCTTTGATGCCATCGGTGCCGAGGTCAAGCAGGGCGTCTGGCTGGCCTTTTTCCTGTCCTGTCTCGGCTGCCTGCTGATGCTCTTTCCCCAGCCGCTGCTGTCGCTGGCCAAAGCCTCACCGGAACTGACCGCAAGGAGCGAGGAATACCTGCGCATGCTCGCTTTTGCCTTGCCAGCCAGCCTCGGCTTCGTCGTCTACAGCTCCTTGAACAATGCACTGGCGCGCCCGAAGATGGTCATGGCCATCCATCTGAGCGCACTGCTTTTGAAAATACCGCTGAATGCCTTGCTCATCTTCGGCGGCCTGGGCTTGCCTGCGATGGGCGGGCCTGGCTGCGGACTGGCGACATCGCTCATTGCATGGCTGGCACTGGCGACCGGCTGGCTGATCCTGCGCCACCACTCTTTTTATGATTTTCTTGGCCTGTTTGGTGCTGGATTCGTTAAACCGAAATGGCAATCGCTGAAAGAACTGCTCAAAATCGGATTGCCCATCGGCCTGGGCTTTTTCATTGAAGTAACCTCATTCACCTTCATCGCCATTTTTATCGCCCGCCTGGGCGACACCGTGGTTGCCGCCCACCAGATTGTGGCAAATTTTTCCACGCTGCTCTACATGCTGCCGCTGTCGATTGCCAGTGCCACCGGCACACTGGTAGCGCAGTCTGTCGGGGCGAATGATCACCCTGCCGCGCATCGCATTGGTTTTGCGGGGATCCGCCTCGCGGCCGCCGTCTCGGTTTCAGTCGGTGCGCTGATCTGGCTGGCACGCGACACCATCGTGCGCGCCTATACGCCAGATGGCCTTGTGATTGCCACGGCAGTTCCACTGTTCCTGTTCATCGGTCTGTATCAGCTGTTCGACGCCATGCAGGTGACGATTTCCTACATCCTGCGCGCCTACAGGGTTGTGCTGGGGCCCACCGTCATGTTCGCGCTGGCGCTATGGTGCATCGGTCTGGGCGGCGGCATCACGATAGGCCTCAATCCTTTCGGGCTGGACATTCCCGATGCGGTCACCGGCGTGGCCGGTTTCTGGTTCAGCAACAGCATCAGCCTCGTGGTGCTGGCATGTGGCATGTTGTGGTATTTGCGCAAAGTGCAGCGACGGGCGCAGCAACTGAGGGATATCAAGGCATAGGCACTTGTTGCGCCACGCTGCCAGCGCAAACGATAGAATTGACGCACAGCAAGCGGCATTCCCTGAGGAAGGCGGTGTCATGACCAAGCAAATCGTCTGTGTCGGCAAATCGACGCTGGATCAAATCTGGCCTGTGGATGCCATGCCGGTCGGCGGTGGGAAGTTTCGCGCCAATGGATATCTCGTCATCGGCGGTGGCATGGCCGCCACGGCGGCGGTAGCTGTTTCGCGCCTGGGCGGCAAAGCCAGTTTTTGCGGTCGCGCCGGAAATGATGGCGCGGGGCATATGATGCAAAACGAGTTGGCGGGATTCGGTGTTGATACCAACCAGTTCCGTCTGTTCACCGGTGCCCGATCGTCGGTATCGGCCGTCATCGTCGATTCCTGCGGGGAGCGCATGATCGTCAATTTTGCCGGCGCAGACATCCCGGAGGACGCCAGCTGGCTATCGGCAGGCATTGTCGACAAGGCAGGTGCCGTTCTGGGCGATGTTCGCTGGACGGAGGGCGCCCGCAAGTTATATGCGGCGGCGCGAGAACGCCGCATCCCCACCATACTGGACGGCGAAGCCGCGAACAACGCGACTTTTTCCGCCCTGCTGCCGCTGGTCGATCATGCGATATTTTCGCTGCCCGGCCTTCGGTCCTTCAGCGGCGGACGGATCGTCGACCACGCCGAATCCCTCCAATCCGTGCGGCTGCGCGGATGTCGTGTCGCAGCCGTCACGCTCGGCGGACAAGGCGTGATCTGGCTGGACAACGACGGCATCCACCATCTGCCAGCATTTAACGCCAGGATCGTGGACACGACCGGCGCTGGCGATGTATTTCACGGCGCGTATGCGCTGGCAATCGCGGAAGGCATGCCTGTGCCGGACGCCATGCAGTTTTCATCAGCGGTCGCCGCACTCAAATGCGCTCGGCACGGTGGCCGCGCCGGCATTCCGAGCCGCACCGAAGTCGAGCAGTTCCTCGCGCAGCAAAAATGACGCCGTTTCGCCCCAACCTTTTTTATGCGCTGTGGCCGGATGATGCCGTTCGCGAGGCACTCGCGCAGTTGCAGTCACGCCTGCACGGTCGGTTGACGCGGCCGCTCAATCTGCATCTGACGCTGGCCTTTCTCGGTCCGCAGCCGGAAGCGCTGCAACCGCTGCTGCGTTCGATACTCGCAAGACTTCATTTTGGACCGCTCAATCTGGAAATCGACCATCTTGGTCACTTCGCCGGAAACCGCATTGCCTGGGCCGGCATGCATTCGGTGCCACTCACGCTGATTCAACTGCATCGCACCCTGACCAATGAACTGAATCGCAAGGGTATCGACTCCGACAGCGGTCGCGCATTCAGGCCGCATGTCACCCTGGCACGCAACGCAGATGCCCCACCGGAACAGGCTTTTGCGCCCATTCGCTGGCGCGCTGACCAGATCGTGCTGGCGCAGTCGCCTTCGCCAGGCGGCCAGCCGCTCTACCGCGTGCTGGCCACGCAACCCTGCGCGTTCGTCCTCGAGTAATAACGCAACGCGTTAATAGTTGGCCCGGGCGGGCATTTTGAGACCCGTTGAAGAGTACACAAGCAGCATTTTGCACAAATAATAGGCAAATATCTGGCAAAATCAGCCAATTTTGCCTAGAGTATGTGGCGAAATGCTGGTTTAATCCATGATTGGCGCGCCGGGCAAAATATACAGAGTGGGAGTATCTATTCTGCCAGCTTGCGCAGCACCAGCGCAGCCGCAACCAGCCCGAAGCTGGCCGTCACCGCCATCGCCGAACCAAAACCGGCGCAGTTCAGCCCGGTTACGCCGCCGCGCTCATCCGCGTCGAGCGAACATGGCTCGCCGCCCTCCGGGTACTTCAGGGGTTCCATCGAATACACTGCGTCGATGCCGAACTTGTTTTTCGTGCCGCGCGGGAATCCGTGTTTCGCTCGCAAGCGCTTGCGCACCTTTGCCAGCAGCGGCTCCTGCTCGGTACGGCACAAGTCGCGCACCTCGATTTTTGTTGGGTCGGTCTGACCACCCGCGCCGCCGATGGTCACGAGCGGAATCCCGCGCTCGCGGCAATAGGCGATCAGTGCAGTCTTCGCCTGCACACTGTCAATTGCGTCGATCACAAAATCATAATGGCGAGCGCCGATCAGACTATCGAGATTGTCTGCCGCAATGAATTCCTCGATTTCGTTGACGCAGCACCAGGGGTTAATTTGCCCCACCCGCTGCGCCAGCGCACCGACCTTTGCCATGCCGAGAGTCGCGTCGAGCGCCTGAATCTGGCGGTTAATGTTGGATTCGGCCACATGGTCAAGATCAATCAGGGTCAACTGGCCGATCGCGCTGCGCGCGAGGGCTTCAACCACCCACGATCCGACACCGCCAACACCTATGACGCACACATGCGCAAGCCTGAAACGCTCCAGAGCCGCAGCCCCATACAAGCGTCCAATCCCGCCAAACCGGCGCTCAAAATCTGCCTCAAGCACAACATTATGATGAGCGGAGTCTTGGCTAACAATTTTCATGCCGCCATTGTACCGGAGCCAGTCATAGGGCGACCCGGCCGCGATCCGACTTATTTGCAACGCAAGCCCCCTGCTCAGTCAAATAACACTAGGTGTATATGCGATTTTCCTCTTGAACCTCATGACTACAGACACTTTTGCCATATACGGGTGTGGTGTATAAACATTTCAGGATTCCAAAAATTCGGCTCTGACCCCATTTATTGTGTTTTCGTTCGACATCTGCAATAATCTGGAGCAGGATTGAAATGTTCAACGGGCAACTATCGTCGCGCAAACCCGCAATGGTTGCGCGCTAGCATTCTGAGCAAATAGCGTCAGGTACCGCCAAGATGAGAGCCAGGTGTTGCGACTTATCTCCAATCGACTGCCATAGACAGCCGCAAAGCTTGCCTGTTGTCTCAAGCACGCGCCCCGCCTTGACGACTCCGCGAAACAACCATCATCGCGTATCCAACCACATACTGGCAGGGGGCGAGTTTGCGCTTCCATGGCCGTTCGCTGCCTGCACAATCACAAGATGGAAGCTTGCAATACCAAGGGCTGCAACCTTGACGCGCTGACAATCGCAAGGGTTGCCAGGATAAGGGATCGATTCACATACACGGAGGAAAATCGTGATCTGGGAAAAGAAACTGACAAATTTGGTCAATAGCGTTCGAAACAAGGCATCTTTGCCGCTTCGCCTGGAACTCTGGAACGGCAAGAAATTTGACTTCAGCAATGACAATCCAAGCGTGACCATCAGCGTGCCAGGCACTTCGGCATTGAGCTACCTGCTCACGCCATCACTCTCCAACCTCGGCACCGCCTATGTCGAGGGGAAAATCGAAGTCAAAGGACGATTGACGGACATCATCAACCTCGCCCACGGCCTGGCAGAGCGCACACTGGAGCCACATGGCAAGCTGGGGCGCGTGCTACGGCACTTCCGCCACACCAAGGCGAAGGACGCCGAGTCGATCCAGTACCACTATGATGTCTCCAACGACTTTTACTCCCTCTGGCTCGACCCGAACATGGTTTATTCATGCGCGTACTTCGAGAACGGCGACGAAGATCTGGCAACGGCACAACTGAAAAAAATCGACCATATCCTGACCAAGATCCGCTTGCAACCCGGGCAAAAGCTGCTCGACATCGGATGCGGCTGGGGGGCGCTGGCCATCCGCGCAGCGCAGAAATTTGGAGCCAAATGCGTCGGCATTACCCTGTCCGAAAAGCAGTATGAGCTGGCAAGGGAGCGCGTCAGACAAGCTGGCCTGTCAGGCAAGGTCGATATCCGTCTTGAAGATTACCGCGATGTGAATGGCACATTTGACCGAATCACCAGTGTCGGCATGTTCGAGCATGTCGGCCTGAAGCACCTGCCATCGTATTTCGCCAAAATGCGCTCGCTGCTGTCAGAAAACGGCGTGGCCATGAACCATGGCATTACTTCCACCGACCCGAACAGCGGCGAAACACCCTACGGCGGCGGGGAATTCATCCAGAAATATGTTTTCCCGCACGGCGAACTGCCGCACATCAGCCTGGTCCTGCAGACCATGCAGGAAGGCGGTCTCGAAGCCATGGACATTGAAAACCTGCGCCACCATTACGCCAGAACCTGTGCCATGTGGGCCGATAATTTCGAGGCCAAGACCGAACTGATAAAAAACATGGTGGACGAAAAACGCTACCGCATCTGGCGTATATACCTGGCAGGATGCGCTTATGCGTTTGTGAATGACCTCATCGCCATTTACCAGGTCGTCTGCGTGAAAGCCGGCCGCAATGTCGCGATGCTGCCGATGTCGCGCCGTTACATGTATTCATAGAAAATCATTCGTCGCCCCTGATCCGGTCGGCAAAAGTTTGCCTGAATTTGCTGACCTTCGGGGCGACGACAAACGCGCAGTAACTCTGATTGGGATTTTGGCGGAAGTAATTCTGGTGATAGTCCTCGGCCCTGTAGTAAGTCGTTGCCGGACTGAGTTCCGTAACGATCGGCGCATCCCAGACATGCGCCATCGCGGCAATCACCTGGCGCGCAACCTTTTCCTGCTCCGGGGAATGGTAGTAAATGACCGAACGGTATTGCGTACCACTGTCATTACCCTGGCGATTGAGTGTTGTTGGGTCGTGAACCGTGAAAAACACTTCCAGAATGTCACGATAACTCACAACCGCCGGATCGAAATCCAGCCGCACCACCTCGGCGTGTCCCGTGGCGCCGGTGCATATCATTTCATAATTGGGGTTGGCCACCTTTCCTCCGGTATAGCCGGATTCGACACGCGTGACGCCCTTCAACTGCTGAAACACCGCCTCCGTGCACCAGAAACATCCACCGCCCAGCGTAGCCGTTTCAACCGCCATAACCCCTCCTGTCAACACTGCAAGCACTCTCGTTATTTTTCTGCATTATGCATGGAATCAGGAAAATCTGCCGGGCAAAGGCCAGCACCGAAAGGCTCATCGCACTGCGTTTTGAACCGTGGTTTATTTGCACCATGCTTTTGCTTTTCGTCAACGGCTGGCACACTCGGCGTTGACGGCAAAATGGAAATACTTAAGAATGAAACCGTGGCAGAAGCAAGGATGTGCCGCACGATGAGTCAGGACATTTTCCCTTCGAATTTGGTTTGAATGGCAAACCACTGACAGCACAATGAGTAAGGTGGCGCATGAGGCTACGGATGTCTTGGAAAGCGAATCAAAAGGAATTGACGCCCTCCACTTCCATACAGGTGAAATTATGTTAACAAAAATTCTTATTCCTACCGATGGCTCCAGACTTGGCACCTTGTCCGCCCTGGAAGGCGTGGCGATGGCGCAAAAAGTCGATGCGGAAATTGTTGGGGTGTATGTGTCCCGCGAAATGCAGAATCCGCTTTTTGACTTCTCCGATATCCGCGTGCAGCAAACCACCGTCAGCAAAGAGGGGTATGTCGACACGGTGATGAAGGCTGGCGCATACTACATGCAACCGATACAAGATGCGGCCGAAAAGGCCGGGGTGAAATTTACCGGCATTACCAAAATTTCAAATGCCACCGCCCGCACCATCGTCCAGACGGCGGAAGAAAATGAATGCAGCATGATTTTCATGGGATCTCACGGCTGCGCAGGCTGGGGACACAATCTCCTGGGGAGCGTCGCAACCAAGGTGTTGTCGACTTCACAGATACCGACTCTGATTTACCGCCTGAAGAAGGAGCCGGTCGCAGCCGAGTTGCCCCCGATCAGATACAACGCGCCTCTGGGGGTCTGACTTCCCCGGATACTGCTTGAATACATGGGCCGCATGACGGAAACGCCATGCGGTTATTTCATTTGGGCGCCGGTGAGTTGCGCCAACAGCCCGGATGAGTCATGCGCTGCTCGATGCAGGCGATCATTGACTCCATGCCAGACCGCGTCCTGGGGCGGGACTTCCACGAGAATGACATCAGCGCCCGCTTCGTCCAGCGCGCGTAGTGCTGCGTACAAATCGTGCGCATAACCAGCGGGATCGGGCGGCAACTGTCGTTGCAAGACTGTGCTGCTTACACTAGGCGCAGAGTGGAACATCACCGCAGCGCGCCTCCCGGCCATCTTCAGCTGGATTAACCGTGTTTCAATCTCATTGGCAGCAATCAGAGCGAGCGGCGTGCGCGGCGCATAGTGCGCATCCAGTGAACCGGAGGCGCGCGGGGCGTCCGCGTCGGGCGCGCCCGGCACCACGCCGATGACTTCTGCGATGCGATCCGCCCCGATATGCCCGGGACGCAATAGCACCGGGCCATGCGTTGCCAGCCTCGACAAGTCGAGAATAGTCGATTCGATGCCCACCTCACTCTGTCCGCCGTCGAGAATCATGCCAATGCGTACATCGCCGCCAAACTCGTCGCGCACATGCTGCGCGGTCGTTGGACTGACATGGCCGAAACGGTTGGCCGACGGCGCCGCCACACCACCCCTGCCCTGCTTGAACGCCCGCAAAAGTGCCTGGGCCACCGGGTGCGATGGGCAACGCAAACCTATCGAATCCTGCCCGCCTGTTACGGCACCCGGAACATGCGCGGCTTTTTTCAAAATCAGGGTCAATGGCCCCGGCCAGAAAGCCGCGATCAGTTTGCGAGCAACCTCAGGTGTCTCGTCCGACCAATAGGCAATATCGGCCTCAGGCGGCAGATGCACAATCAGGGGGTGATCCGAGGGTCGGCCCTTGGCTGCATAAATCCGGGCAACCGCTGTCGGATTCTCCGCATCAGCACCAAGGCCATACACGGTTTCAGTTGGAAAGGCGACCAGACCGCCTGACTCAAGAATCGCGGCAGCCTGACGGACGGTATCGGGCGTAACTGTCATTTTGGCTGTTGCCGCCAAACGCCGCAATTCGGGTTCATCAGCACGACAACAAGCGCAGTGCCTCGGCGTACTTCTCGGCGGTCATTTGCGCAACTTCCGAAGGCAACCTGGGCGCCGGCGCCTGCTTGTTCCATGCTTGCGCTTCAAGCCAGTCGCGCACGAATTGCTTGTCGAATGAAGGCGGCGAACTGCCAACCTGATAGCTTGCCATCGGCCAGAAACGCGATGAATCCGGTGTCAGTATCTCGTCGATCAGGTGCACCTTGCCATCTGCATCCAGTCCGAATTCGAATTTGGTGTCAGCGATGATGATGCCTTTGGTCGCCGCATATTCCGCCGCTTCTGTGTATAACTTTATCGCCAGATCGCGCACCTGCCGCGCGATGTCGGTGCCGACGCGCTTTTCCATTTCCGCGAATGAAATGTTTTCATCATGGTCGCCAACCGCCGCCTTGGTTGATGGCGTGAAAATCGTTTCTGGCAATTTCTGCGCCTCCCTCAAGCCTGCAGGCAAGGAAATGCCGCACACTGCACCCGTCTTCTGGTAATCCTTCCAGCAGGTGCCAATGATATAACCGCGCACGATTGCCTCGATCGGCAGCGGCTTGAACTTTTTCACGACGATTGCGCGGCCTTCTACCTGGTCACGATCTTCCGGCGCAACCACCGAGGCAGGATCGATGTCAGTCATGTGGTTGGGCATCAAGTGGCCGAATTTCCTGAACCAGAAATTCGACATTGCCGTCAGGATCTTGCCCTTTTCCGGAATCGGATCATCGAGCACCACATCGAAGGCCGACAGGCGATCAGTCTGGACAACCAGCAGCTTGTCGTCGCCGACGGCATAAATGTCGCGCACCTTGCCGCGATGCAAAAAAGGCAGCGATTTGATATTCGTTTCGAGCAAACCTGACATGTTCGTTCCTCAGCCCAATTCTGGCAAAGTCGCGTTCTTGACCTTTTCCGACTGCGATGCGCGGAACTTCACCAGTTTGTCCCTCATGCCCGGATCGTGCAGCGCCAGCATGGCAACCACTGCCAGCGCTGCATTCGCCGCGCCAGCTTCGCCAATCGCCAGCGTAGGCACCGGGATGCCCTTGGGCATCTGCACTGTCGCCAGCAAAGAGTCCAGCCCTTTCATGTACTTCGATGGCATGGGCACGCCGAAGGTCGGCAGGATCGTCTGCGCTGCCACCACACCCGCGAGATGCGCGGCACCGCCAGCACCGGCAATAAATGCCTGACAACCGCTGGCTTCCATATTCGAAATCCACTCTTCCAGTTCGACCGGCGAACGGTGCGCTGACAGCGCGCGCGCCTCATAGCTGACACCGAAATCCTTGCACACCTGAGCCGCCTCCTTCATCACCTCCCAGTCGGAAGTTGAACCCATCACAATTCCTACCAATTTTTTCTCGGACATATCCCCTCACACAAGTTGAAATTGCTCAACGCCTCACCCAATCTACACGGGAAGCAAGAACAAGGCGCCTGACCGAAGACAGTACGAGAATACGGCCAGGCCATGCAGTTATCGGTTTTATGTGGACTGGAACTATTTGACGACTTGCGCCAATCCACCCTTTTTGTAAATCTCCGCCATCTTGTCCAGCGGTATCGGCTTGATCTTTGCCGCCTGCCCCTCGCACCCAAACGCCAGATATCTGTCAACACATACTTTCTTCGCCGCCTCACGCGCAGGAATCATGAATTCGCGCGGATCAAACTTCGACGGGTTCTGCATGAAAAAACGCCGAATCGCGCCCGTCATTGCCAGGCGAATGTCGGTATCGATGTTGATCTTGCGTACGCCATGCTTGATTCCCTGCTGAATCTCTTCCACCGGCACGCCATAAGTCTCTTTCATGTCGCCGCCAAATTCACGAATTTCCGCCAGCAGCTCCTGCGGCACGGAAGACGAACCGTGCATCACCAGATGCGTGTTCGGAATACGCGCGTGGATTTCCTTGATGCGGTCGATGGCGAGGATGTCGCCGGTCGGCTTGCGCGTAAATTTGTATGCGCCGTGTGAGGTGCCAATCGCAATCGCCAGCGCATCACACTGCGTCCGCTGCACGAAATCCGCTGCCTGATCGACATCGGTCAGCAACTGTTCGCGCGTCATCTTGCCTTCCGCGCCGTGGCCGTCTTCCTTGTCACCCTGCATCGTCTCCAGCGAACCCAGCACACCGAGTTCGCCTTCGACCGTCACGCCGATCGCGTGCGAAAACTTCACCACTTCTCTCGTCACCTGCACATTGTATTCGTAGCTGGCCAAACTCTTGCCGTCTTCCATCAATGAACCATCCATCATCACCGAACTGAAGCCGGAGCGAATTGCCGCCATGCACACTGCCGGCGACTGGCCATGATCCTGGTGCATCACCACCGGAATATGTGGATAAGCCTCGACCGCTGCTTCAATCAGGTGCCGCAAGAAGGCTTCCCCTGCGTAGCGGCGCGCGCCAGCCGAGGCCTGCATGATGACCGGCGCGCCAACCTGATCTGCTGCGGCCATGATTGCCTGAACCTGTTCCAGGTTGTTCACATTGAACGCCGGCAGTCCATAGCCGTTTTCGGCAGCATGATCGAGCAACTGGCGCATGGATACGATGGGCATTTCCCTCTCCTTGTCTAGATAATGTGATTGTTACTGTGCTCGCTGCATCAGCACATCGACAGCTGGCAATACTTTGCCTTCCAGAAATTCCAGGAACGCGCCACCTCCTGTCGAAATGTAGCCAATCTTGTCAGTGATTTCGTACTTGGCAATCGCCGCCAGCGTATCGCCGCCGCCCGCAATCGAAAATGCGTTCGAGCCTGCAATCGCCATTGCCAGCGTTTTTGTGCCGCCACCGAACTGCTCAAATTCGAATACGCCAACCGGGCCGTTCCATACTATCGTTCCTGCCGAAGCCAGCTTGTCCGCCAACATCGCCGCCGTCTTCGGCCCTATATCGAGAATCATGTCGTCATCCTCGACATCGCCGACATTCCTGACAATGGCTGGCGCGCTCTCGGCAAAGCTTTTGGCGCACACGACATCGACCGGCAGCGGCACGGATGCGCCTCGCTTGGCCATCATGTCAATGATCGCCTTCGCCTCGTCCAGCAATTCCGGCTCCACCAGCGATTTGCCGATCTTGAGGCCAGACGCCTGCAAAAAAGTATTCGCGATGCCGCCGCCGACAATCAGGTTATCCACCTTGTCGGCCAGCGATTTCATGATGGTCAGCTTGCTTGAGACCTTGGAGCCGCCAACGATTGCCACCAGCGGATGGGCCGGATGATCCAGTGCCTTTCCAAGCGCATCGAGTTCTGCCGCCATCAGCGGCCCGGCACACGCGATCGGCGCGAACTTGGCGATCCCGTGCGTCGTCGCTTCCGCGCGATGCGCGGTTCCGAATGCATCGTTCACAAATACATCGCACAACGAAGCCATTTTTTTCGCCAGATCGTCACTATTCTTTTTTTCGCCCTTGTTGACGCGGCAATTTTCCAGCAGCACCACCTGTCCGGGGGCAACATCCACACCATCGATCCAGTTCTGCTTCAACTCAACCGTCTGCCCCAGCAACTCGGACATGCGCTTTGCTATCGGTGCCAAGGTATCGTCCGGTTTGAATTCACCCTCGATCGGCCGACCCAGGTGAGAGGTCACCATGACGGCTGCGCCTGCCTTGAGCGCCAGTTGTATGGCAGGCATGGAGGCACGAATGCGCGTGTCCTCGGTGATGTTGCCAGCGGCATCCTGGGGCACATTCAGATCGGAACGGATAAACACCCGCTTCCCCTTCAGTTCGTTGCGGTCCGCCAGATCAGTGAGGCGCCTGAATTTAAGTGCAGCTTGCATGGAATGGATGTCCATTATTCGAAAACGGCCATTTTACCGCAGCCTGCGCCAGCAAAATATGCTTTTTTGATGTTCACAACCCTCCTTGAAACCGTAGCAAAGGCCCAATATTTAAAGCGATTTCTTATGCCAGCCGAACGGAATCCGTTAAAATTCTCCTTTTAGAATATTTTTGGAGACTCCACCATGGGCATGGCAAATCGCGACGGAAAAATTTGGAAGGATGGGCATCTGATCGACTGGCGCAGCGCCACCGTTCATGTACTGACCCATTCGCTGCATTACGGCATGGGCGTGTTTGAAGGCGTGCGCGCTTACAATACGGTGCAGGGCACAGCCATTTTCCGTCTGCAAGAACATACCCAGCGCCTGCTGAATTCCGCCAAAATTTTCCAGATGGCTGTTCCATACGATCTTGACACGCTGATGGAAGCGCAAAAAGAAGTCGTGCGCACAAACGAGTTGGAATCCTGCTACATCCGCCCCATCATCTGGGTGGGCTCGCAAAAACTCGGCATCGGAGCCAAAGAAAACCAAGTGCATGTCGCCATCGCAGCCTGGACCTGGGGCGCTTATCTTGGCGAAGAGGGTCTCAAAAGAGGCATCCGCGTCAAAACCTCATCCTTCACCCGCCATCATGTGAATGTTTCCATGGTGCGCGCCAAAGCCAGCGGCTACTATGTCAATTCGATCCTCGCCAACCAGGAGGCGACCGCCGACGGCTATGATGAGGCGCTGCTGCTTGACACCGAGGGCTATGTGTCCGAGGGCGCTGGCGAAAATGTTTTCATTATCAACAAGGGCAAGATTTACACGCCTGACCTGGCAAGCTGCCTCGACGGCATTACCCGCGACTCGATCATCACGATTGCGCGCGACCTCGGCATCGAAGTCATCGAAAAGCGCATCACGCGCGACGAGATGTACTGCGCCGACGAAGCTTTCTTCACCGGCACCGCCGCTGAAGTCACGCCGATCCGCGAACTCGACAGGCGCGAGATTGGTTCCGGTTCGCGCGGTCCAATCACCGAGAAACTGCAATCAATATTCTTCGATACGATCGCAGGCAAAGTGCCGAAGTACCAGCATTGGCTGACGCCGGTAAAGGCATGAACAACAAAGACCGCAAGGCGGGCATCGTCGAACTGGACGAAAAAGACTTGCCCGCCCACTGCCCCAATCCGGCGATGCCGCTATGGTCGTCGCACCCGCGCGTGTTTCTCGACTTGGCGCATGGGAGTGAGGCGGCATGCCCGTACTGCGGGACCGTGTACCAATTCAAGCCGGGAACCCGACTCAAAGTTCACTCAATCGAAACAGCGGACTGAAATAGCCGATTGCTGTTTTTCGTTCCCTTATTTCCCTCTCCTAAACACCCATGCGCTATCGTTCGACGCCGCGGCAATCTGAAAAACCGGAGTGATCACCGGCACTTGCAGCAACGCTAGCTGCACTGCCTTGAAATATTCGGAAGCCAGATTGATCAGCGCCTTCGCTTTTTGCTGACGCAGTGTCTTGTTGATCGCCTCTGTGATGGCTGTGCCCCAGAAAACATACCGGTCACGACCGACGGGATTGCTCAGTTTCGTTCCCATCTCCAGACGGTAGGGCTGCATCAAATCGAGCGGGCGCAACATGCCATACAAGCCTGACAGAGTGCGAACATGCGCCTGCAGCCAGGCCAGTTGCAGTGCATTCAGCGATGCCGCGTCCAGCCCCTGATACACATCGCCACTAAACGCCAGCGCTGCCTGCTTGGCATTTTCTGTTGTCGCTTCCGGCATCCATGACGCAAACCGCCCGGCGTTAAGTACTGCGATCGGATCGGAAATTTTCATCAGGCTGGCGATTTGCGCCGGAGAAAATTCGCGCAGGATGCCGATCAACCTGGCTGCCTGCGGCATGAATTCGGGCTGCGTGAATTTTTTGGCGGTCGCAGGCGAGGCATAATCCAGCGATTTGGCGGGCGAAAGCACAATAAGCATGGCATCATTGAACAATGCAAACCGGCGACATCATAACCAAACGCGTGGTTCTTGACACAAATGTCTGTCTTGATCTGTTCGTGTTCCGCGATCCGCGCTGGGGTGCGCTGCTGACCGCACTGAAAAGCGCTGCGGTCGAAGCAGTGACCAGCGAAAATTGCCGCAACGAGTGGCTGCGCGTGCTGGATTATCAGAATCTGGCGCTGGATGCCGGATCGAAAAGGCAGGCCATCGCTGATTTCGATGCACTGATTGCATGCATCGCGCCGGAGCCGCGCCTGACGGCTCTACCGGTTTGCACCGACAAGGATGACCAGAAATTTCTGGAACTGGCGCGGGACGCCGAGGCGCAATGCCTGATCACGAAGGACAAGGCATTGCTGAAACTGGCGAGAAAAATGAATCGAAGCGGGCTGTTCAGGATTATGCGGCCTGAAGCGTGGGCAGCATGATTTTCTGGCTGGTGCTGTACTGGTAATCGCGGAAGATATGCTCGGCGCTAAGCGGCTGGTAGCTGCCATCGGCGAGCCTGTTGGTGGTGTCCTTCAAGCGATAAGTGTAGTGGCCGCAAGTCCAGACATTGTAATTGCGCATGTGCGTGCACAGGCAGGTCTTGTCCATCACCGAAAGGTTCTTGCCATCAGGATGCAGTTTGATTTCGCGGTTGTAGGAAGTGATGTAGTCGCACTTGCCGCCCGCGTCCAGCAGATAGCCGTAGGATTCACAATTGGGGCGGACACCGGAACCGATCGCCGGCGAGCTCTTCAGCATCCGCATCGGATAGCCCGTCGGTGAAATGCCGTTGACCTCAATGTCCGATTCACTCGCCTTGAAATACTCCTGCTTGGTCTTGTCCGGCAGGCCGCATTCGTTCGCCACGGTGAAGCGCGTAGCCACCTGTACCGCCGAAGCGCCGTTTTCAAGGAAGGAGACGGCATCCGAACCGGTAAAGATTCCCCCTGCCGGAATCAGCGGGATGTCGAGATTTTCCGCCTTCAGATAGGCCGCAATCTCGGCCACGATGGTCGCCAGATCGTACTTCGCCCAGTCGTCCATGCCAAAACCGAGCTGACCCCCAGCCAGCGGGCCTTCGACCACGACATAGTCGGGCAGTCGGCTCAGCCTTGCGTTCTTGCGCAAGAATATCTGCAAAGCGCGCACGGAGGACACGATGATGCCAAGTTTGGCATCGCGAAAGCGGGGATGGTCCTCCATCAGCTTGAATGAATTCTGATGCAGGCCGGCGCTCAGCGTGATGCCGTCGATACCGGCATCCAGCGCCGCAGTCAAACGCACACGCAAGGTGTCGCGCGCCGCATTCATCGTCAGCTTTTCCATGCAATTAGTGAAAATCAGACCTTCACCGCGCTTGGCCTCCATCACTTTGCTCACCTGCAGACGGGTCGCTTCTTCAAGCCATCCAAGGTTGAATTGAATCGCAGACTTGTCGGAGTTGTCGATGTTGTGCCGGTACAGGCGGGTCTTTTGCCTGGTGAAGCTGGTGTCAAAAAGCTTGTCGGAGACATCCGTCACCATCGCATCGGAAATGGTTCCGATGCCGCCTAAACGCGCGGCTTCCAACGCCAGTCTGGCTGTGGAAATATCCACACCCATCCCGCCAATGACGATAGGAACCAGTTCCTTTTTGCCCAATCGCAAGCGGAAATCATCAACCCGTTTCATTACTGTCCTTGCACAACCGTTAAAAATGAAATTCTCTCTCCGTCCGGCATTATGGGGTGCCAACTTCCTCTAGCTGAAGCGCACTCCAAAAAGCAATTGCCGTGAACCATGGATTGTAACCCAGGCTGTCGTTTTAGGAAACCTCGAATCAGTGCGACATCATGACCGGAACACTCATGCCAGCCAGCACCGAGCGCGTTACGCCGCCCAGAAGCATCTGGCGGAAGCGCGAATGTCCATACCCGCCCATCACAATCAGGTCGGAAGACAGCTCTTTTGCCAGCGACAACAACGCGCCGCCCACATCCCTGCCGGTCTGGCGCTGGAGTACCTCCACCGCGACACCGTGGCGCGCCAGATAAAGCGCCAGATCGGCGCCCGGCTCCTCGCCATGTGTGGCCGAACTGGCTTCCGGATTGAATACCACAACCTGCACCACTTCCGCATTTTGCAGCAAAGGGATGGCGTCGGTCACCGCACGCGTCGCGCCCCGGCTGGCATCCCAGGCAACCAGCACTTTCTTTCTGACGCTGGCGAACTCGCCCTTGCTGGGAACGATCATGACCGGCCGTCCGGAATGCATCAGGACATGGTGCGGAAAGTCCGGCGGCACCGATGGCGCAGGCTCGTCCGTGTCCGTCTGGCCGATTATCAGCAGGTCGCAATAGCGTGCCTGCAGGCTGATGCCGTAGGCCACTTCGCCATCCACCACCCGTCCTTCGTAAGACGCCACCCCCATCTGACGCACGATCGGTTCGAATTGCTCGACGGCCATCGATGCGCGCTCACGCAAAAATTCAATGTGCCTGACCAAGTTCGGGTCTCTCTCGGCTATGTTCGTATTCTGATAGGACTGTGTCTCTATGCCAATCATCGAGGCGCCGATCAAATGCGCATTGTCGGCAATCGCTATCTGTGACGCCAGTTTGATGCGCTCGGATGCGCGCTTCGATTCATCCAGGTGCACCAGTATGGTTTTGTAAGGCATGATGAACTCCTGCTCGGTAACCGCTAATACAGGGATTATAGGGGGTGGGAAATGAAACAACAAAACCCCCTATTCCGGGGCTTGCGAATTCGCCATCGTCGCGATTGTCACCTATCTTCGAGTTCGAATGCCTTGTGAAGCGCACGCACAGCGAGTTCCATGTATTTCTCGTCAATCAGCACCGAAATCTTGATCTCTGAAGTGGAAATCATCTGGATGTTAATTCCCTCCTCGAAGAGGGTTTTGAACATTTTTGCCGCGATGCCAACATGACTGCGCATGCCAACGCCAACGGCTGACACCTTCGAGACATGCGTGTCGCCAACAATGCTGGTTGCGCCAATCTGTTCCTTCACCTTGCTGTTGAGGATCTCCATCGCCCGCGCATAATCGCCGCGCGGCACAGTCAGGGAAAAATCCGTCTTGCCGTCCACGGACTGGTTCTGGATGATCATGTCCACTTCGATGTTGGCATCAGCGATTGCGCCGACGATCTGATACGCAATGCCGGGCCGATCCGGCACGCCCAGAACGGTGATTTTCGCTTCGTCGCGGCTGAAGGCAATGCCTGAAATGACAGCTTGTTCCATGTTGTTTTCTTCCTCAAACGAAATCAGTGTGCCAGACTGCGCCTCTTCTTCCAGCGGGATCATCGGATCGGTCAGCGACGACAGCACGCGTGTCGGCACCTTGTAATTCCCGGCGAACTCCACGGAGCGGATTTGCAGCACCTTCGAGCCGAGTGATGCCATTTCCAGCATTTCCTCGAATGTAATTTTTTTCAAGCGGCGCGCTGCGGACACCACGCGCGGATCGGTGGTGTACACGCCGTCAACATCGGTGTAGATCAGGCATTCGTCCGCCTTGATTGCCGCTGCCACAGCGACTGCCGATGTGTCGGAGCCGCCGCGACCCAGCGTCGTGATGTTGTTGTTCTCATCCACGCCCTGAAAGCCGGCGATGATGACGATTTTGCCATCGTTCAGATTGCGCTTGATTTTCTCGTCATCGATTGACTGGATGCGCGCTTTGGTAAAGGCAGAGTCAGTGCGGATCGGCACCTGCCAGCCGGCGTAGGCCACCGCCTGCTTGCCCAGCGCCTGCAGCGCCATCGACAGCAAACCGATTGACACCTGCTCGCCAGTGGACGCAATCAAATCCAGTTCGCGCTGATCTGGCTGCGGTGTAATCTCCTTGGCCAGCGCGATCAGGCGGTTGGTCTCCCCCGACATCGCCGACGGCACCACGACGATCTGGTAACCGGCGTCATGCCATTTCGCGACCCGTCTGGCGACATTCTTGATGCGCTCGGTTGAACCCATCGAGGTTCCGCCGTATTTGTGGACGATTAAAGCCATATGAAGTGAAAGATAGTCAAAAATCAGCCCTGAACTTTACCTTTGCAAGCACAAAATAACAAGAGCACACACGCAAACAGCGTACAAGAAAAACTCGTTTACCTCGCCATTTTCGCCAATATTGGCCCGGCCGTCGTTTTCAGGTAATAACGCGACGCGTTATTATTGGGCCCAAAAACGCCTCTGCGAGCGATTTTGCTTCCCAAAAACACTTGCTGGACACAAAAAATGCGCCTGTTCATGGCCGAAAAACGCAACTTTGCCGGGAGTATATGCCTGAAAATGGCAATTTAGTATATCCGGCGTGCCGGAGAAATATTACTCTCCGGGGGTATATTGTTTCATACTAGTCCATTTGCCAACGCAGGCGGATACCGCCATCCGTAACCGGGCAGCGGCAATCCTGACCAATGCCGGCAGCAAACAACAAGAACTCCCCGGCGAACACCAGTGGCAGGCGCGCGCGCTCCCAGGCCGGGATGCCAAACGACTGATAGTGATCTTTCAGGCTTCTGGTCGGACGGTTCGGCGCCAGCTTCAGCTTTCCGCCTCCTGAGCGAAACTGAATGCGCAGAGGCTGTGCGCGCAACCAGTCCGGATCGAAACCCGTGTCGGCCGGTTCGAAGTGCAAGGTGCCACCATGCGCCGGAAATGGCAGGCTGACCTCGCTCTGCCAGCGAAATGCAACTGGCGCAATCTCGGCTCCTGCTTTCGCTGCAGGTGTAATCACAATGCGCTTGCGATAGCGCCGCAATTCAACATCACCAAGGCTCACGCAGGGCTGCGCATCCGCGCGCGCGTCCAGCAGTTGCGTCCGCGCCTCGTGCAGCCAGGCCGTCGACGGTGGTCGCAGGCCGTTATCGGCCAGCCAGTGGCGAAGCAGGTTGGCGATGCGATCGGAGCTCAACTCCCCGGCGCGTTCCGCATTGAGGCCGCCGCCTTCAAGGCAGGCCGCCAAATCCTGTGCGGCAAGCTCATTTAGCAGGCGCTGCGCCGACTGCGCGTGCCGCGCACTGCGCGCAAGGCAGGCGCGATACGCAGGAAAATGCGCCGCCAGCAGCGGGCATACCTCGTTTCGTAACGCATTGCGCGGGTGGCGCAGGTTGCGATTCGATTCGTCCTCGACATGTTGCAGTCCGCTGTCTTTGACGAAGGCCGCCAGCGCACTGCGCGAAACCGAAAGCAGGGGCCGCGCGACGATCAACGCGTCATCGCCGACCAGTTCCGGCGCAATGTTCATCTCATCCATGCCGGACAATCCGGCCAGTCCGGCGCCGCGCAGCATTTGCAGCAGCACTGTCTCTGCCTGATCGTCCTGATGGTGCGCCGTCAGCAGGAGCGGCGCGCCATGCAGCCGGCACATCTCTCCCAGCGCTGCATAGCGCGCGACGCGCGCGGCTTCTTCCACACCCTGCCCGTCATTATCCACAACGCTCGCCTGACGCGCATCGAAGGACACCCCAAGCTGCTGGCAGACATTACGGCAATGCGCAAGCCAGGCGTTCGCATTCGGGCTGAGGCCGTGGTTGACATGGAAGGCCGACAGCGCGATCCCGCGCTCGCCCGCATAAGCTTGCGCCAGGTACAGCAACGCCGAAGAATCAAGACCGCCGCTGTAGGCAACCGCCATGGTTTTTGCCGCATCAGGCGCAAAAACAAAAACGCGCGCTGAAATGCCATCCAGCGCGCGCCTGAAGGTTTCGACGACTAGAGCCGTTCCACCATTTCGCATGATCTATCTGGTCGTGTCCTTGTACTGGCCGTAATTCAAAATCTTTTCCATCCTGGCTGCCAGCAACTCTTCAGTCTTGACGCCCTGAAACTGTCGCAGTGTGTCGGCTAGCGCACGCTTGAGCATGGCGGCCATCTGCTTTGGATCACGGTGTGCGCCGCCCATCGGCTCGGTGACTATCTTGTCGATCAGGCCGATTGCCTTCAGGCGATGTGCGGTCAGACCAAGCTGATCCGCCGCTTCATTGGCGCGTTCCGCCGTTTTCCACAGGATCGATGCGCAGCCCTCCGGTGAAATCACCGAATACACCGAATACTGCAGCATCAGGATCGAATCACCGACGGCAATCGCCAGCGCGCCGCCGGAGCCGCCTTCGCCGATGATGGTTGCTATGAGCGGCACCTTCAGATCCGCCATCAGGTACAGATTGTGGCCAATCGCTTCGGACTGACCGCGCTCTTCGGCGTCAATGCCGGGAAACGCGCCTGGCGTATCGACGAAGGTGAAAATCGGCAGGTTGAATTTTTCCGCCAGCTTCATCAGGCGCATCGCCTTGCGATAGCCTTCGGGCTTGGGCATGCCGTAGTTGCGGTAAACGCGATCCTTGGTGTCGCGGCCCTTCTGGTGGCCGATGATCATGCAGGACTGGCCATTGAAGCGCGC
>CAZAWA010000024.1:0-22725 GCA_964488675.1 uncultured Oxalobacter sp.
CGCGTTATTAGTCTGGGAGGAGCTTAATGGCCGCCAGATTTGGCCTACGGCAGCACGGACTCCAGCGCGAACAGGTCGGGCGCGCTTTCTCGTCTGCGGATAAGGTGTGCCTTGTCGCCATCGACCATGACCTCGGCAGCGCGGGCGCGGGTGTTGTAGTTCGACGCCATCGTCATCCCGTAGGCGCCGGCCGACATGATTGCCAGCAGGTCGCCGGGTTGCACGGCGAGCGCGCGTTCGCGCGCGAGCCAGTCGCCGGACTCGCATACCGGCCCGACGACATCCCAGGTCTTTGACGGCAGGTCGCGCTGTACAACCGGCAGCACGCGATGCCAGGCTTCATACATCGCCGGCCGCATCAGGTCGTTCATGGCGGCATCGACAATGGCGAAATTTTTTACCGGCCCGTCTTTCAGGTACTGGATTTCGGTCAGCAGTACGCCGGCATTGCCGGAGATGGAGCGGCCCGGCTCGAACATGATCTGGATGGGTCGGCCCTGATGCGTGTGCAGTCGCCAATGGTTTACCCGTGAGAACAGGCGTTCCAGGTAGTCGGCAATTTTGACCGGCTGCTCCTCATTGTAGGTAATGCCGATGCCACCGCCGATGTCAAGGTGGTGCAGGCGGATGCCTTCGTGTGCCAGGCGGTCGACCAGTTCGATCATTTTCTCCAGCGCAGCCAGAAGTGGCGCGTCATCCAGCAGTTGCGAACCGATATGGCAGTCGATGCCGACGACGGCGATGTGCGGCAACGAGGCGGCGATACGGTAGCAGTCCAGCGCCTCGTGGTAGCCGATGCCGAACTTGTTTTCCTTCAGTCCGGTCGAAATATAGGGATGGGTGTTCGCGTCCACATCCGGGTTGACGCGGAAAGACACCGGTGCCTGTTTGCGCATTTCACGGGCGATATCATTGAGACGATGCAGTTCTGGCAGTGATTCCACATTGAAGCAAAGAATCTCATGCGAAAGCGCAAGACGGATTTCATCAACCGATTTGCCGACGCCTGAAAAAATCACTTTGCGCGGGTCGCCGCCGGCTGCGATCACACGCAGCAGTTCGCCGCCGGATACGATATCGAACCCCGAACCCAGACGGCCAAGCTGGTTTAGCACCGCGAGATTCGAGTTGGATTTGACCGAGAAGCAAATCAGTGCCGGGTCGTCTCCCTGACCGAACTGGCGACAGGCGTTTGCATAGGCCGCGTAATTGTCCGTCAGCGCCTGTTTGGAATAGACATAGGCGGGCGTGCCGAACTGCCTGGCGATGTCAGTCAGGGGCGCGCGCTCGGCGCATAGCACGCCGTTCAGGTAAGAAAAAGTTGACATGGTCTACGGTGACGAGGGTTTGCCCGGGGGAGTCGGCTCGGGCTTGACTGTAATGCGTTCATTGGGCAGCGTGGGGGTGGTCTGTTTGCCGGTTGCCGGTGATTTTTTCGCCGGCTTTTCGCCTGGCATGTACAGCGGTCCGCGCTGGCCACAGGCGACGAGCGTGCCTGCAAACACAAGAATCACAGCAATGCCAAGCGCAGGGAAATAGGTTTTCACGAGTAGAATTCAGCCAGACCGAAAGATATGGGAGTGTAGCATGAACGAATCGGAATTTCTGAAGCTGGCGGAAGTCGCGTTGTCGCAAATAGAGGACGCATTAGACGATGCGTCTGCTGGTAAGGGCATCGACATTGAATGTGCGCGCAGCGGCAATGTGCTGGAAATTGAATTTGTTAACAACGGCACGAAAATTATCATCAACAGCCAGGTAGCCATGCAGGAAATCTGGGTGGCGGCGAAATCAGGCGGCTTTCATTTCCGGTGGCGCAAAGGCAAATGGGTCGATACGCGCGATGGTGGCGAGCTGTTCTCCGCGCTGTCGGAAATGGTGAGCATGCAGGCGGAGTGCGCCGTTACGCTCACCGGGATTTGACAGGCGGCTCTTCGGCTTTCGGTTTTGCCCCACGGTCGCTGTCGAACGCATCAACATTGCCATCCCACGGGAAACTGTCGAGGGAGGCAGGCGGTCTCTCATCGACTCCGATGCTGCGCACGCCAGCGCCAGGGGGATTCTCGACATAATGGTATTCGCCGCCGCTCTGCGCCAGTCCTTTTGGCGCGGCGCGGGATTCTACCGGAATGTCTTTCAGCGCTTTTTGCATGTATCCAATCCAGATCGGAAGCGCCAGTCCTCCGCCGGTTTCCCGGCTGCCCAGATTGCGTGGCTGGTCATAGCCGATCCACGCTGCTCCGGCGATGCGGTACTGGTAACCGACAAACCAGGCATCGTGCGAGTCGTTGGTGGTGCCTGTCTTGCCGGCAAGATCGGGGCGTGCCAGCGTTTGCCCGGCTCTGGCTGCCGTGCCGCGCCTGACCACATCCTTCATCATGCTGTCCATCATGAAGGCATTGCGTTCGTCGATGACGCGCAGGGATTCGTTACCCGCTTTTTCGGGCGTGACCTGCGACAGGGTTTTGCCGGCCGTACTGGTTACCTTTGATATCAGATGCGGGTTGATTTTGTAACCGCCGTTGGCGAATACCGAGTAGGCTGTGACCATCTGCAGTGGCGTGACCGCGCCCGCACCCAGCGCCAGCGTCAAATAAGGCGGGTTCTTCTCAGCGTCGAAACCAAAGCGGGTGATGTATTCTTGCCCGTACTGTGCGCCAATCTTGTCCAGTATGCGGATAGACACCATATTTTTCGAGTGAGTCAGGCCAGTGCGCATCGACATCGGGCCGGCGTACTTGTTGTCGTAGTTTTTCGGCTCCCATGCCTGCCCGCCGGTCTGTCCGGCGGAATAGGTAATCGGGGAGTCATTGATGATGGTGGCTGGTGACAGCCCTTTTTCCAGGGACGCGGAATAGATGAAGGGCTTGAACGACGAGCCCGGCTGACGCCACGCCTGCGTCACATGGTTGAATTTGTTGCGATTGAAATCGAAACCGCCAACAAGTGCGCGGATAGCGCCGTCGTTCGTGTTGATGGCGACAAATGCAGCCTCAACCTGGGGCATCTGGGTGACGGCCCAGTTCTTCCCGTCATTCACGACACGGATGACGGAGCCGCGCTTGATTTGTCTGTTCGGCGAGGCAGTGCTTGCTAGCCCCGTCTTCGCCAGATCCAGGCCGGTGCCGGTGACGCTTATTTCATCGCCGGACGACAGCACCGCGCGCACCAGCTTCGGGGTTGCCTCAATCACGACAGCGGGCACCAGTTCGTCGCTTTCCGGATAATCGGCCAGCTCCGTTTCAATCGCGTCGGCAGCCTCGTCCTTGTCGCGCGGGATCTCCATGTAGCCTTCGGGGCCGCGATAGCCATGCCGCTTTTCGTAATCCATCACACCCTTGCGCAGTGCCTGATACGCCGCTTCCTGCTCGGCTTTCGTGATGGTCGTGTAGACATTCAGGCCGCGCGTATAGGTTTCTTCCTTGTACTGTTCGTAGATGAGGATGCGCGCCATTTCAGCGACATATTCGGCATGCACGCTGAACTGGCTGCTGTCGGTTTTGACCTTCAGCTCTTCCTTTTTCGCCTGCTCATATTCGGCGTCGGTGATGTACCTGGAGGCATGCATCCGCTGCAGGATGTATTGCTGGCGAATTTTGGCGCGCGTCGGATTGGCAACCGGGTTAAAAGCTGATGGCGCTTTCGCCAGTCCGGCCAGCATCGCTGACTCTGCAACCGTTATTTCCTTGAGTGATTTGCCGAAATAGATTTGCGCCGCCGAAGAAAAGCCGAATGCGCGCTGTCCCAGATAGATCTGGTTCATGTAGATTTCGAGGATCTGATCCTTGGTCAGTTCTTTTTCGATTTTCCACGCCAGCAGGACTTCATACAGCTTGCGCTTGTAGGTTTGTTCGCTGGTAAGGAAAAAGTTGCGAGCGACCTGCTGCGTGATGGTTGATGCGCCCTGCCGGCTGCCGCCGGTTACATTGCGCAACGCAGCGCGCAGGATGCCAATGTAGTCCACCCCGCTATGCTGATAGAAACGGTTATCCTCAATTGCCAGCACGGCTTTCTGCATGACATCCGGGATGTCCTTGATGCGCACCAGGTTGCGGCGCTCCTCACCGAATTCCCCAATCAGCACATTGTCGGCCGTGTAAATCCGCAGCGGCATCTTCGGCTGATAATCGGTGAGCGAATCCAGTGACGGGAGATTGGGGTAGGCAACGGTTAATGCAAATGTCAGCACCAGTGCGCCGACAACGACAAAAGCGGCCATCATGGCCAGGAAGCCGAACAGGAAACGGCGCAACCAGATGGAGTTGCGTTTGGGGGCTGGTGACGGTGCTGCGGAAGTGTCTGAGGACATGCTTGAAAGGTGCCGAAAAATCCGAAAAAGATCACGCATTATACCGACATGCAAACCATATCCCCCCTCTTCGCACATTTCACAAGGCATGGCCCTTTGATCGAAAGTTTGCGCGAATGATGAAATCGTGGGATTTTAACAACGAAATAATGGCTGTCGACATTGAAATATCTGTACACTATCAAGGACTTATTGCTACGATGCAATGCAGCATATCAACTTGATCAGCGGTGAAAACCAAGATTTAGGGAGAATCGCACTTGAAAATTGATTTTGGAGCTCTGTTTTCCAAAAAGAACCCCCCGATGGTTGGATTGGACATCAGTACTTCAGGTGTCAGGCTGGTCGAGTTGTCGCGGAGCGACAAGGGGGAATACACGCTTGAATGCTATGCATCCGAGTCGCTGCCTCGCGGCGCCATTGTGGACGGCAACATAGACAATATCGAGCATGTGACCGATGCGGTCCATCGCGTCTGGCGAAAAAGCGGAACGAGCGCAAAAGCCGCCGTTCTCGGCATGCCGTCAGGGGCGGTCATCACTCGGAAACTGGTGCTAGCCGGAGGATTGAGCGAGGAAGAGATGGAGGCTCAGGTCGAGTCGGAAGCCAGTCAGTACATCCCGTTTGCGCTGGATGAGGTCAACCTTGATTTTGATGTGATTGGCCGCGCACCCAACTCTTCCGATGATGTCGAGGTCATGCTGGCGGCGGCGCGCAGGGAAAAAGTCGAGGATCGCGTGGCGGTGGCTGAGGGCGCCGGTCTCAAGCCTATGGTGATGGACATCGACACCCACGCTGCGCGCGCAGCGATTCAGCGAGTCATGTCTCATATGTCGTCTAGCACTGAACGGGGCCAGATTGTGGCGTTGTTCCGGATGGGGGCGCAGATTGCCAACTTCACCGTGCTGGTCGATCGCCAGGCGGTGTACGAACGCGAGCAGCCGATTGGTGGCAACCAGCTGACGCAGGATATAGTCCGCGCTTATGGCATGTCGTTCGACGAGGCCGAGCTGAAGAAAAAAACCGGTGAGTTGCCCGGTGACTACGAACAAACAATTCTCCGCCCGTTCATGGAAACCATTGCCCAGGAAGTGACGCGCGCCATCCAGTTCTTCTTCACATCCACTCCCTACACGCGAGTCGACCATGTTTTCCTGGCCGGGGGCAGCGCGATCATACAGGGGCTCGATGAGGTTGTTGCTAACAGAACCAAGGTGAAAACTTCGGTGGTCAATACTTTCAGGGGCATGCGCCTCTCTTCCAGAATCCGGGAGCGGCAGCTGCAACAGGAAGAGCCCGCCTATCTGGTTGCCTGCGGGCTGGCGATGCGGAGGTTCGACTGATGACGATCAAGATCAACCTTCTGCCTCATCGTGAGGAAAAGCGCAAACAGCGCGAAAAAGGCTTTTATGCACTGCTGGTGCTGGGCGCTATCGCCGGTATTTTCCTCATTGTCGTCGTTGGCGGTGTTCTCGAGGCGCTGATTGCAAGGCAGGATCAGCGCAACAGTGTCCTCAAGCAGGAAAACCAGCGCCTGGATGTGCAGATCAAGGAAATCGCAACCCTCAAGCAGGAAATTGACTCCCTGAAGGCGCGTCAGCAGGCAGTAGAGGATTTGCAGGCGGATCGCAACCAGCCGGTTTACCTGATGGACGAACTGGTGTTGCAGACGCCGGAAGGCATCTACCTGAAATCGCTGAAGCAGGATGGTCAGCGCGTGGTTCTGGCGGGTTATGCCCAGTCCAATGAGCGCGTATCCGAATTCCTGCGCAATCTGGGCAACAATTCGCCGTGGCTGGAAAAGCCCGACCTGATCGAAATCAAGTCAGTTACCCTGGGCCAGGGCCGCGACATGAAAAAGGTTTTTGATTTCACGGTCAATGTCGGCATCAAGCGACCGCGGGACAAGGATGCCGCTGCCGCGGCGACTGCAGAGAAGTCTGCTGGAGTCCCATCAGACACCGCGTCGCCTTCTGGCGCGAAACCCGGAGCCAGCGTTCCTTCGGCAGCCAGTGCGGCCGCTGCGGGGGGCGCTGCCAGTGCCAGCACGGCCAAACGATGATATCGGGAATGCGCCATGGCGACTAAACTGACAATTATTTCAAATTCCTTCAAGACGCAATTCAGTGGATTGCGGGGGCGGCCACCGGGTCAGTGGCCGATCATTCCGCAGCTTTTCTGCGTTTTTGGGGTGCTGGTGCTGGTCTTGTTTGTCGGCTGGTTTTTCTACTGGGATGGCCGTCTTGAAGCACTCGACAAGGGCGCGCAGGATGAAGTTAAACTGAAGGAGGCGTACAGGAGCAAGATTCAGCAGGCGGTCAACCTGGAGGCTTTGCGCAAGCAAAAAGAGCAGGTCGGACAGTATGTGCAGACGCTCGAGAAGCAATTGCCGAACAAGGCAGAAATGGATGCGCTGCTATCTGACATCAACCAGGCTGGCCTGGGCCGTGGTTTGCAGTTTGAGCTTTTCAAGCCGGGGCAGGTGGTGGTGAAGGACTATTACGCAGAACTGCCGATTGAGCTTAAAGTATCCGGCAGCTACCACGATGTCGCATCATTCACTAGCGATGTGGCGAACCTCCCCCGGATTGTGACCCTGAATAATCTGAACATCAGCACTGGCAAGGACGGCGGACTGATTCTTCATGCCACGGCAAAGACCTTCCGCTATCTGGACAAGGATGAAATCGAGGCGCAGCGCAAGGCCAAGGCGGAAGAAGCCAAGAAGAAAGGGGGCAAAAAATGATGCGCTCTCGGTTATCCCGTTTAATGTGTATTTCCTTGTTTGGGGTGTCGGCACTATTGGCGGGTTGCAGCCAGGATGCAGAAGTTCGGGAATGGATGGCGCAGGCAAAAAGGGAGACCAAGGTTTTTGTTCCCAAGATAGCCGAGCCCAAGACATTTGCGCCATTTGCCTATGGGCGCAAAGACAGTGTTGACCCGTTCAATCCGGTTAAACTCTCGGCAGCGATTGCCAAGTTGCGTGCGCTGTCCGGGAAAGGCATCAAGCCGGATCTGGAGAGACGGCGCGAGCCGCTTGAGCAGTACCCGCTGGATACGGTAAAGATGGTGGGCATCCTGCAAAAACCCGGCATGACTTATGCAATTTTGCAAATCGACAAAGCCGTCTTTCAGGCAAAGGTGGGCAATTATGTCGGGCAGAACTTTGGCATGATCACCAACATTACGGAAACCGGAGTCGATCTCAAGGAGATTGTTCAGGACGCATCCGGCGAGTGGGTTGAGCGCAAGGCCAGGCTGGAGCTGCAGGAAAGCAGCCAGGGTGGAAAACAGCAGGAGAGCAAATCATGACAGCTTCGACAAATATTCAAGGCAAGGGATTTTTTATGACGGAAATTGCGAAGGTGTATCGGCGAGCAAGAACCTTTGCTGTTTTTTGCCTGTCGCTGTTTTGCGGGCTGGCATTTGCGCAAGACAATGCGATCCAGTCGGTTGAGGCGCTTCAGCAAGGCTCGGGCGTGGTGGTCAAGGTAACTCTCAAGAACCCGCCAGAAAAGCAGCCAATCGGATTTGCTATCACGAACCCGGCCCGCGTCGCAGTCGATTTCGCCGGCACGGGCAATGCGACCGGCAAGTCGATACAGGACATCAGCCTGGGCGAGGTGCGCAGCGTGAACATTGTCGAGGCAGGCGATCGCTCGCGACTGGTCTTTAACCTGAAAAACCCGCTGAATTTTTCGACCGAGGTGCAGGGCAATGTCGTCACAGTGACGATCGACAAATCGCCGGGTTTGCCAGAGAAGAGGCAGGTCGCAGCCGCCGTGGAGGTGGAGGCGAAGCCACCCAGTGCGCAGCCATCACCTGCTGCAACACCGTCACCCGCAGCAGAGCCAGCCGCCGTTGTAACGCCGGCGCCGATTTCCGCTTCGACCGTGGCCGACAGGACATTGCGCAACATCGATTTTCGTCGTGGCACGATCGGCGAGGGGCGCATCATTGTCGACTTGCCCGGCAATCACATTGCAGTCGATGTGCGTCAGAAGGGACGCTTCGTCGAGGTTGACTTCCTGAAAGCGAATGTGCCTGACGCTTTGCGCCGGCGCATGGATGTGACCGATTTTGGCACGCCCGCCACCAGCGTCACCACCAAGCAGCAGGGCGAAAATGTGCGCATGCTGATTGAGACCGCCGGCGTCTGGGAATACAGCGCGTATCAGAGCGATGCGCAGCTGGTGGTCGAAATCAAGCCGATCAAGGAAGACCCGAACAAGTTGACGCAGGGCACGCAGGGTTACCGCGGCGAGAAGCTGTCGCTGAATTTCCAGAATGTCGAAGTGCGCGCTGTGCTGCAGGTGATTGCCGACTTCACGGGTCTCAACATTATCACGAGCGACACGGTCAGCGGCAATCTGACCCTGCGCTTGAAGGATGTGCCGTGGGATCAGGCGCTGGACATCGTGATGCGTGCCAAAGGGCTCGACATGCGCAAGAATGGTTCGGTGTTGTGGATTGCGCCCCGGGATGAGTTGCTGACCAAGGAAAAATTGGAACTGGAACAGAAATCCCAGATCGCCGAACTCGAGCCGATCAGGATGGAAGTGTTCCAGCTGAATTACCAGAAGGCGCAGGCATTCAGGCGGGTGTTTGGCATCCGCGAGGACGGCACCACTGATCCGTCCAACAAGAACAGCATGCTGTCCAAGCGCGGCAGCGCGGTGCTTGATCCGCGCTCCAACCAGATTTTTGTTACCGATATTCCAAGCAAGCTGGAAGAAATTCGCAAGCTGATCGAGAAGACTGACATTGCCCAGAAACAGGTGATGATCGAGGCGCGCATCGTCGAGGCGGATGACAAGTTCAGTCGCAACCTGGGCGCGAAGCTGGGGTTTTTCGGTGACGGATGGAGAAATGCGGCGGTCGGCAGCGGTTACGGCAACCTGCCACAGGCCACGGGCGTGACAACCACCACGGCGGGAACGGCGGTGAATCTGCCAGCCAACCTCATCGGCACCAATCCGGCGGGCACTTTGGGGGTCAGCCTGTTCAATTCTGCCGCGACCCGATTCCTGAACCTCGAACTGTCCGCACTTGAGGCCGACAACAAGGGCAAGATCATTTCCAGCCCACGGGTGGTGACGGGCGACAAGGTAAAAGCGCTGATCGAGCAGGGAACGGAAATCCCTTACCTGACCGCGAGCAGCAGTGGTGCAACGACCATTCAATACCGCAAGGCGGTGCTGAAGCTGGAAGTCACGCCGCAAATTACGCCGGACGGCAATGTCATCCTGACGGTTGATGTGAGCAAGGATAATCCGAGTCTCGATATCCAGCTGACTTACGGGGTGGCCATTGACACCAAGCATGTTCAGACCGAGGTGTTGGTCGAAAATGGCGGAACGGTGGTGCTCGGCGGCATCTTCCAGATGGAGCAGCGCGACAAGGTGAGCCAGATCCCGTTTTTGGGCGATATACCGATTCTCGGAAATGCTTTCAAAAGTACGGAGCGCACCAACAACAAGACGGAGTTGCTGATTTTCCTTACCCCCAAGGTCATGTCAGGGCGACAGCCGAAATAGAAAAATTATAAAGCCGGGTTTTCCCGGCTTTATAATTTGAGGGACATGACTACAAAAAACATTTTTCTCGTCGGATTGATGGGTTCAGGCAAGACAACGGTTGGCCGGGCACTGGCAAAGCGCCTGGGCATGGAGTTTGTCGATGCTGATCACGAGATTGAAGCGCGCACCGGCGCATCGATTCCCCTGATATTTGAGATCGAGGGCGAAGCGAGTTTCCGGCGTCGTGAGGCTGAGGTGATTCGCGACCTGACGGAACGACATGGCATCGTGCTGGCAACGGGTGGCGGCGCGGTTCTCGATCCAAAGAGCAGGGCATACTTGAAGGAGCGCGGCACCGTTATTTATCTCCGAGCCAGCGTAAGCAGCCTTCTGCAAAGAACGGTCAATGATAAAAATCGGCCTTTGCTGCAAACAGCAGATCCACGCAAGAAACTCGAAGAGCTGGCGCTTCAGAGGGAGCCGCTCTATCGTGAAATCGCCCACCTCACCATTGATACCGGCCGCCCGAATGCGCACGCGATGGTGCAGGCCATAATTGCACAACTTCCGGACTATAAGGAAGAAGCAACAGGCATCGTTAGCGTAGAATCGCTCGAGAGCAACCAACAACAGGAAATCGAATGAACGGGCAGCAGGAATCCATGATCCATCTGGAAGTCAAACTGGGTGACCGCAGTTATCCAATTGAAATCGGGCAGTCGCTTCTGGGCGATGCCGACCTGATCGCAAAGCGCGTTGCTGGCAAGCGAGTCGCGATCATTACCAATACGGTTGTTGCGCCGCTATATCTGGAAAGTCTCAAGCATGCGCTTGAGGCGGGTGGCAAGCAGGTGATTTCGATTGTGCTGCCTGACGGCGAGCAGGAGAAAAACTGGGAAAGCCTGATGAAGGTCTTTGATGTGTTGCTGGCGGAAAAATGCGATCGCCAGACAACGCTCATTGCGCTTGGCGGTGGGGTGATCGGTGATCTCACGGGCTATGCCGCAGCAAGCTACATGCGCGGCGTGCCGTTCATCCAGATGCCGACCACCCTGCTTGCCCAGGTCGATTCGTCGGTTGGCGGAAAAACCGGCATCAATCACCCCCTCGGCAAAAACATGATTGGGGCGTTTTACCAGCCGCAGTGCGTGATTGCGGACACCTCGACGCTGGAGACTTTGCCGGCACGGGAGCTTTCGGCCGGACTGGCAGAGGTCATCAAGCATGGCGCTATTACGAACGCCGGTTTTTTTGAGTGGATTGAAAAGAATATCGGAAAACTGATCGCCAAGGATCCGGCGGCACTGGCGTATGCGATCAAAATCTCCTGCGAAATAAAGGCGGAGGTGGTGAGGCAGGACGAACGGGAGGGCGGTTTGCGTGCGATACTCAACTTCGGTCATACCTTCGGCCATGCAATCGAGGCGGGCCTGGGCTATGGCGAATGGTTGCACGGTGAAGCCGTTGGCTGCGGCATGGTGATGGCGGCCGATTTGTCGTGTCGCATGGGCTTTATTGACGAGATATCAAAAAACCGCATCAAGGCGTTGGTCAGGGCGGCGGGACTGCCTGTAGTCGCTCCCGATTTTGCCATCTCACGCTGGATTGAAATGATGCAGGTTGACAAAAAGGCTGCAGGCGGCGAAATCAAATTCATATTGCTTAAGCCTCTTGGGTCACCCGTAATTACGGCAGCGCCTCAGAGCCTGCTCGAAGCCACACTGATTGCCTGCGCCAAACAGGATGGCTGATTCGAGCACAATTGCCCCCTATGCAGTGCAAGCGACCGCGTCACGCGGTCGCGTCCATGCCGAGTCGCCGTCCGCAACACGAACAGACTTCCAGCGCGATCGCGATCGCATCATCCATTCGGCAGCCTTTCGCCGACTTGAATACAAGACGCAAGTCTTTTTGAACCATGAGGGCGATCTGTTTCGCACTCGTCTGACACATAGCCTGGAGGTGGCGCAGATTGCGCGCTCGATGGCTCGAAACCTGCGTCTAAATGAAGATCTGGTTGAGGCGATATCGCTGGCACACGATCTCGGACATACGCCGTTTGGCCACGCGGGTCAGGATGCGCTCAACGAATGCATGAAGGATTACGGCGGATTCGAGCACAATCTGCAAAGCCTGCGGGTGGTCGATGCGCTGGAGGAGCGCTACGGCGCGTTTGACGGCCTGAACCTGATGTTCGAAACACGAGAGGGCATATTGAAGCGATGCTCGCCCGATATCGCGCAAAAACTGGGTGAGATTGGAGCCCGCTTTCTTCGAAATCAGCAACCCTCCCTTGAGGCGCAATTGACCAATCTGGCCGATGAAATCGCCTACAGCAATCACGACATTGATGATGGATTGCGGTCCGGATTGCTGGTGACGGCGCAACTGGAGTTGGTCGGCATTTATGCGCGGCACCGGCGCGAAGTGGAAAAGGCTGTGCCAGGTATTGGCGCGCGCCGCGCGATCCACGAAACCGTGCGCCGCATGATCAATTCACAAGTCGAAGATGCCATTCGCACGACCCGGGCACACATCAAGGATGCGAACCCGCAATGCGTCGAGGATGTGAGAAATTCACCGCCGCTGGTTGCCTTCTCCGATGCAATGCGTGCCGAGACTGCCGAGCTGAGACTGTTTTTGCATGAGAATCTCTATCGCCATTATCGCGTCAACCGTATGACCAACAATGCGCGGCGCATAATTGCCGAATTGTTCGGCGCGTTCATGGGTGACCCCGGCATGTTGCCGCCAGATTATCAGGTCTTGCAGGGGGCGCCGGAGGCTCAGGCGCGCCGGGTAGCGGATTATGTTGCCGGCATGACGGATCGTTACGCGATCAGTGAGCGGCGCAGGTTGTTCGAAGTGGCGGAGAGCTGAGGCCGAAACGAAAAAAGGGCGCTGTTCAGGCGAGGCGCTCAATTAAAGTGTTGATTCTGTACATCTGCATTATCAGTGTGCGGAAAGTTCAACACAAACTGGCATCGTATTGCGTCTGATTATTAGTTGCAATTGGTCTGCAATGTGTTGCCGACTGCCCTTGTTGTGCAATTTGTTGAATTCGATATTGGTAATGGGGGTACACGAATCTTTGTGGCCTCAAGCTGCATAGCATTCGCTTTTTGCTGCTCGACTGCAATACGCTCCCTCTCCAGTTGATACAATCTTTCTCGCTCCGAAGCATTTGCTTGTGCATTTGCTTGCTCTTTGTTGAGTTGGACACTGACATTATTATGTCTCTGCCTAGCGGCAAGGGTAAGCGCTTTTCTTTCTTTATTGTATTCGGCATAAGTTATATTTCCCTTGTAAAGTTTCAGAAGCAGTTGGTTACCACTTTCGTAGTTTTCAAGCACTAATAACGCTCGAGGGTCTGGTGGAAAAAAAGTCATCCAGGTTTTTGCCATGGAAAAGCATTTCTCTCTTTTTTCTGCCCATTGCGATATGACTTTTTTTTCAGCTGCCGTCGGCTTAGATTCATCAGTCATCATGGATAAACTTGTCTGATCAGAGCTAGACAGTCCTACTTTATTTGCTATTAGAGTCAAATCAGGGTCGTTTTTTAATTTCTTCGCGCATTCTTCACTTTGAACCCAAAGCGTTCGATAAGCATCATGATTGGTTTCAACTGATACATTTCCTTGCTGATTAGCGATTTTAGTAATTTGCTCTTTTAGCGCATTTACGTGTCGCAACCCATCTCCACGTTGGGCCATGAACCCAAATTGCAAACGATACGCTGTCGCTTCAGTAGCTGCGCCATCTGCCATTGGTATTAAATATACTCGCACGCCACTTTTGCCACTAAAAAAAGAGCGAAACTCAACTTTGTATCCGATGTTGCCGTTTTCATTTGTGCGAACGCCATCTGGAAATTCAGCATCTATCGCCTTACTAACGACTGACAGAACAGGATCTTTTTCGCCTTTTATAACCATATAAAGATCGTTGGGGCCAGCACTCGCTACGCCAACAGATAAGAGCAATATGGCCAAGGCAATTCCTAAGGTTCTCATAAAATCCTCTCAACATTAATAAATTTAATTCACATCAAATTTAGTTACAGACACTTGGGGTAACCGTACTTATTGCATACTTTAATCAATGCGGCACTCTCTCAAGGGTAAATCTATATGCCTCGTCCACTATTTCCAGGATTCTGTTAACAGACTCCCAAAAGCAATCAAATACATACCCATAGAATGAAGGTTCTAATGTAGCTCGAATTTTTACAAAATTGTTTCCTAAAGTGGAAAGCGTAATAATCGTATAAAAAGAATCGACATCAAAGACATTGAGAAGCACATTTTGTCTTTCACCTTCGTCAAACAATATGGCTGTTGGATTGAAGGATATGAGTTCGCTTACAGATTGCGAAAATTCATCTTCATACTCCTCACGATTTTTTAGGGAATCAATCTGGCTCTTTTGCTTGTTGTACACATAAATCGACACCTTAAATTTCTGAGCGCTGTACTCGGCACTTACCCCCATTCCTGGCTGCTCATCTTCAAAGTTGACAGTATTATCGTAGTGAAGCCATTCAAGCTGATACGGTAGACCCATACCGGTATCACCCAAGTTAATTCCACAGATTGGAGTGGTGTGCGCGCCTTGAAGATCAACCTCTGAAATATCGAAGTAAAAATTTCTCCTTTCAGTAATGACCTGATCATCTTCAGGATATTTCACTTCACAAGATAGGCGCTCAATTCTGCCATTTGCATCATCAATTATTTCACGTCCTATTGCTCTCCAATGCCAACCAAATCGGGCACAAATACACCTTACATATTCCATTTCTATCCAGCTTGCCTCATGTGCAGACTGGGTGTTGATAATGATCGGATCGCCAATACTGCTGCCCCTCCCGCCAGATATCGGAAGATCAATCCCAAAATCCCGTATTAGCAAATCTCTTACCATCAGACATCTTGCTCAACATTGAATACTAGATAATCAGAATATCTAGCCTTAAAAGAAACACCCTTGCTAATGTAACATTCCTTGCGGCAACGGTACCAGTTTTAGTAAATTTTTAAGACTTCAGGAGAGTAACGTCAACTAGGATCGGACGCTGCGCCTTAAAACGGAGTGGGATGCCGCTTATAGCTTCCCTTTCACAGCCACCGACAAAGCGACAGCAGATGCGATTGTTGAATCTTTAACCCCAAAAGGTTAGATATGAGCTCGGCTACCAGCCCGTATATTCTCCAACAGCTGTGCCGAAAATAATAGTAACTCAACAACATCGGCGCAAAAATCAGAAAATTCCAAAAAATAATCCCCCGCGAACGGGGGATTATTTAAGGCTTCAACACTTTAATAGAACGCCTCGGCTGTTCAGGCGCCCTTTTTATTTCTCTCTCCGTATCAGACTGGGGTCGATGGTGTTGGCTCGGGCATGTGCTTGATGGTTTCCCGTGTGTGATCCTTGATCTTGCCCTTGTGCTTGAGAACGGTTCTGTCAAGTTTGTCTATTACCAGGTCAATGGCAGCATACAAATCCTGCGAGACGCTTTCCACATGAATCGCCTTGCCGCTCAAGTTCATGTTGATTTCTGCCTTTTGTCGCTTTTCCTTTTCCGGAAGGGTGTCTATGCTCAGGATGACCGAAATATCAATCACATTTTCAAATCTTCTTGTGATACGGTCAAGCTTGCTTTTTACATATTCCCGTATGGCGGGAGTCACTTCGAGATGATGCCCACTGATGGTGAGATTCATACAATTCTCCTAATGAAGCAGCCGGTTTGAATCCTGCCCTGCCCGTATATCCTGTAACAATGCAGGACGAAACGACTTAAAAAAACAACTACAAAGACTTGCGCAGATTCACTGGAGGAATTTTCAGGGCTTCACGGTATTTTGCGACAGTTCGTCTCGCAATGACCATGCCCTGTTCTCCGAGCATCTCTGCAATTTTGCTGTCGGAAAAGGGATTTTTTTGGTCTTCGGCTCCTATCAGTTGCTTTATCAGTTCACGAATCGCCGTTGAAGATGCTTCACCCCCTGCTTCTGTGGCGATGTGGCTGCCAAAAAAGTATTTCAACTCGAACATTCCATGCGGGGTCAGCATGTATTTCTGGGTGGTAACACGAGAAATGGTGCTCTCATGCAGCCCCAGTGTATCAGCAATTTCACGCAGCACAAGTGGGCGCATGGCTACTGCGCCATGCGAAAAGAAGTTCTTTTGACGTTCGACAATAGCTTGCGCAACACGGAGGATGGTGTCGAAGCGTTGTCGCATATTTTTGATTAGCCATTTTGCTTCTTGTAACTGCGAGGCAAGAGTCGCATCGCCACGATTATTTTTCAGGATGCCGGCATACATCGAATTTAGTTGCAAGCGAGGAATCACTTCCTGGTTTAGTTCGACATGCCAGCTATTCTTGCCGCGCTTGACGATCACATCTGGCACGACGGAGTCTGCAACATCGTTGGCAAAGGCTGCGCCCGGGTGCGGGTGGCACTGACGAATAACGACTTGCGCTTCGCGCAGATCTTCATCATCGCAATCCAGCGCCTTTTTCAGCCTGTTGAAATCGCGTTGTGCAAACAGGGAAAGATGGTGCTCAACGATAGCCAGCGCCATTTTGCGTGTCACGAACGGAATGCGGGGCAATTGCCGGATCTGAATCGCCAGGCATTCCGACACGCTGCGCGCACCGATGCCAATCGGCTCAAATTTTTGAAGCAGGGCGAGCGCAGCCGACATCTCATCCACATCGATGCCGAGTTCAGGTGGCAGCCAGGACAGGATGTCTTCGAGCGATTCCTGCAGGTAGCCATTGTCATCGAGCGCGTCAATCAGCAGCGTGACCAATGCCTGGGTGCGCTGGCCGCGCACGGTAAGGCGCATTTGCTCCAGCAGATGTTCGCGCAGCGTTTCGTGATGCGCCTCAATTTGCGGGCGGGAGTCTTCATCGTCCGGTGATTTGCTGGGCCGTGAGGCATCCTCAAAACTCCAGTCAGAATCAGGCGTGTCGGCATTCTGGCGATCATCGGCGCCACCCGAAGCTTCCGGGGTTGCATCGCCAGGCGATGATTCTGACGCGCTTTCGGAAGCCGATCCTTGTTGATTGATGGCGCCGTCGGCCAGTAGCCGCAGCGAGCGATCAAGCGGATCATCCAGTCTTTCCAGCAGCGGATTGTTCAGCATGATCAGCTCAAGTTCCTGTTGCAATTCCAGCGTTGAAAGTTGCAACAGGCGGATTGATTGCTGCAACTGCGGTGTCAACGCGAGGTGTTGCGAGGTGCGGAGCTGGAGAGATTGTTTCATTGCGATGTTTCCGCTACATCCGGAAATGCTCACCCAGATAAACGCGACGAACTGACTCGTCGGCGATGATTTCCTCCGGATGGCCGCTGGCCAGAACCGAACCCTGGTTGATGATGTATGCGCGATCACAGATGCCGAGCGTCTCGCGCACATTGTGATCGGTGATGAGTACGCCGATCCCGCGCTCCTTCAGAAAGCGCACGATGCGCTGGATTTCGATCACGGCAATCGGGTCGATGCCGGCGAAGGGTTCGTCAAGCAGAATGAAGCGCGGGTTGGTCGCAAGCGAGCGCGCGATTTCCACCCGCCGCCGTTCGCCGCCGGAAAGAGACATAGCCTGATTGCCCCGTATTTTTTCGATCTGAAGTTCCGCCAGCAGACGGTTCAGGCGGTCATCCATTTCGCTCCTGGAAAGGGGTTTGCCCTCATCCTGCTGCAATTCCAGCACGGCGCGGATATTGTCCTCGACATTCAGTTTGCGAAAGACCGACGCCTCCTGCGGCAGGTATGACAGGCCGAGCTTGGCGCGTCGGTGGATCGGCAGTCGCGAAATGTTGGTGCTGTCAAGGTGGATGCTGCCACCGTCTGATGGTACCAGGCCGACAATCATGTAAAACGAAGTGGTCTTGCCAGCACCGTTCGGGCCGAGCAAACCGACCACTTCGCCGCTTTCAACGCTCAATGACACATCATGAACAACGGTGCGTTGCCCATAGGATTTTTCCAGGCCTTGAACGACCAAGGTGCTGTTTGCCATGTTACCTGCCCTTTTCACTATCCTGGCTCCTGGGCGCGTCAACGATGCTTGACTTGTCCGAACTCCAGGACTTTGCCTTGTCGCTGCCTTTTACCTTGGCTTTTTCTTTGTTCTCCTCGCGGGGCTGGATCACGACCTTGATGCGTCCTTCGCCCGGCTTGCTGACGCCGGTTGCGGAGTTGTTAACCGAATAAAATTCGGTCTTGGCATCATAGGAAATGAATTCGCCATCCACCTCGTCTGTCACTTTTGCCCCGTCGAGCCGTTTCAGCTTCGCGCGGGTAAACAGTTTGGAAATTTCGGTTTTGCCATCGTATTCCATGCGTTCTGCGTAGCCCTCGACCCAGAGATTCTGGCCGCCATCGCGCTTCTGGCGAAAAGACGCCTGCCCGCCAGCGGGCGCGTAGAGCGTGCCGTACTGATAGCCGGCCGGGTCCTGCTTCAAAACCATCTTGTGTCCCTTCATGATCAGTGTGCCGCGCGTCATTCGCACATTGCCAGTGAAGGTGTTGACTTGCGACACATCGTCGTAGTTCATCTGATCCGCTTCGACATGGGTCGGTTGCCTGGCGTCGGCTTTCTCTGCACGCGCGCCTGTGGACACGGCCAGTCCAAGGGTCAGAAGCAAAATGAGGGGAAGGGATTTCATGGGCTGTTTCGCTGGTGGGTTATGGCCTGGGTGCCATGGTGACGCGGGTCTGGCGGTGCAGTCGCATCTCGCCGGTGGCATTATTGGCGAACATTCCTACGCCGTGCATGGTGGAATTGCCTCGCTGGATAATGACCGGCTTGTCGGTTTGCATCGAGTCTTCATCCGGAAAAACAAGCAGATATTCGGTGGCGATGCGCAGGGATTCGGTTGTCGCCGTCGCAGGCCGGTCACCCTTTACATTGCCGTACATATGCACTTTGGTGCTGTCTTCCTTCGCGATGGCGCTATTCGATCGCATGGTCTGCGGCGGGCGCGATTCGTCCAGGCTCCTGTAGACCGGCAGGTCGATCAGAAGGGAATCGTCAGCAGGGTAGTGCGTCAGTTTTGTTCCGGTCAGGTGGTATTGCGGCTTTCCGGTTGGCAGCATTTTCACGAAGTTGAAGTTGTAGACAAAATAATCCGGTTCGGTTCTTTGTTCGGTCGATTGCGAATCTGCTGCACTTCGTTTGATCACCATGCCCAACCAGAAGCTGCCAAGCGCCATGAATCCGGCCAGCGCCAGAACGACGGTCAGGCGAAAACGCAGGGCTGAGCGCGCGCTGCTCATTCAAGGAAAGGCGCAAGCGCCTTGTCGTAGTTGCCCTGCGCGCGCAGGATGAAGTCGCAGACATTGCGCACGGCGCCATTGCCGCCTGCCTCCTGCGTGACGAAATGCACGCGGGCAGTTACTTCCGGATGCCCGTTCGGCACGCCGACCGCGAAGCCGACGCGTGTCAGCACTGGCAGGTCAATGACATCGTCACCGGCGAAGCCGCATACATCTGCCGTCAGGCCGGTTTGCTTCAGCAAGCGTTCCAGTGCGTCGCGCTTGTTGTGGACGCCCTGCTGCACGAAGTGGATGCCCAGATCCGTAGCCCGTCGCGTGACGATAGGCGACTGGCGCGCGGTGATGATCGCGGTTTGCACGCCGGAGTCCTGCAGCAGGCGGATGCCTTGCCCGTCATGCACATGAAAACGCTTGATGATTTCGCCTTCCGCGCCGAAATGCAGGCCGCCGTCGGTCAGCACGCCATCGACATCAAAGATCATCAGCTTGATTCTTGCTGCACGAGTTATCGCTTCGGTATGCATCAGATCACCTTTGCCTGTGTCAGATCATGAATGTGGAGTGCGCCGACCAATATGCCATCGGCATCGGACACTAGCAGCTGATTGATCCGGTGCTGCTCCATCACGCCGACTGCGTCAACCGCCAGCTGGTTCGGCCCGATGCTGCGCGGATTTTTGTGCATGATGTCAGCCATGGTCAGAGCCGCAAGGTTTTTTCCCGATTCGATCAGGCGCCTCAGATCGCCATCGGTAAAGATGCCAACGGCGCGCTCCGCATCATCGACGACTGCGGTCATCGCCAGCCCCTTGTGCGAGATTTCCATCAGCGCCGAGATAAGTGAGGTGTCCGGTTTGACGCGTGGCATCGCGTTGCCGGTGCGCATGATGTCCTTCACCAGCGTCAGCAGCCGACGGCCAAGTGCGCCTCCCGGGTGCGAGCGCGCAAAGTCTTCCTCGCGGAAGCCCCGGGCATCGAGCAGCGCGACCGCAAGCGCATCGCCCAATGCCAGCGTCGCCGTGGTGCTGGCGGTCGGTGCCAGATTGAGCGGGCAGGCTTCTTTTTCAACGCGGATGTTCAGATGCACATTGGCCAGTTGTGCCAGGCTGGATTCCGGATTGCCGGTCAGCGCGATCAGTGGCGCGCCCATGCGCTTGATGATTGGAACAATCGCGGTCAACTCCTCGGCTTCACCGGAATACGAAATCGCGATGAAGGCATCCTTGGACTTGATCATGCCCAGATCGCCGTGAGCAGCTTCCGACGGATGGATGAACAGTGCCGGCGAGCCGGTCGATGCCAGCGTTGCGGCGATTTTGCGCGCGATGTGACCGGATTTGCCGATGCCGGACACAACCACGCGCCCGTCGCACTTCAGCAGAACTTCCACGGCCTGCGCGAAGCTGCCGCTGGCATCGTTTGCCAGCCTTTCTTTCAGCGCCAGCAGCGCATCCGCCTCGATTTGCAGGGTTTCGCCGGCAAGTTGCAGCGAGCGCTGCGGATCGAAGGCAGGGGGCGGGGTTTCAGGGGCGGAATCTCTCATGAGCGAAGTATAAACGAATTCCTAAAAGCAAAAACCCTGCCATGCTGAAAATAGCCGCACTGGCGTTACAATGTCACCTGACTGTCCATCCTGCCCTCATGCACACACCCCTTGAATTTACGCTCGTGTTGCTCGCTTTCGCCGTTGTCGGGGTGGTGGCGTTTCGTATGCTGCAGTTGCCGCCGATTCTCGGCTATCTGGTGGTTGGCATTCTGGTCGGTCCGCACACGCCCGGCTTTGTCGCCGATAGCGAGACGCTGCATGCCCTGTCCGAATTTGGCGTCGTGTTCCTGATGTTTTCCATCGGCCTGGAGTTCTCCATGCCGAAGCTGATGTCGATGCGGCGGATCGTGTTCGGGCTCGGCCTGTCGCAGGTTTTGCTGTCGATCGCGGCGGTGATGGTGTTCGGCCTGCTGGGCGCAGCGCTGCTTCCCCGGCTGGCCGGCATTACCTGGCAGGCCGCGTTCGCTATCGGCGGCGCGTTTGCGATGTCATCCACGGCCATCGTGTCCAAGTTGCTGACAGAAAGGATGGAACTGGAAACCGAGCACGGCCGCCGCATCTTCGGCGTTCTGCTGTTCCAGGATCTGGCATTGGTTCCGCTTCTGATTCTGGTGCCGGCGCTGGCAACCAAGCCCGACGATCTGGCCTACACGCTGGTGCTTGCTTTTGGCAAGGCAGTGCTCGCCATGGTGCTCCTGCTGTTCATCGGGCAGAAATTAATGCGCTGGTGGCTGACGCTTGTTGTCAAGCGCCGCTCGCAGGAACTGTTTATGCTGAACTTGCTGCTGATCACGCTCGGCGCTGCGTGGATTACCGAGCGCGCCGGCCTGTCGCTCGAGCTGGGCGCCTTCATCGCCGGCATGCTGATATCGGAGACGCAATACAAGCATCAGGTCGAGGTCGATATCCAGTCTTTCCGCGATGTGCTGCTGGGGTTATTTTTTGTTTCGGTCGGCATGCTGCTCAATGTGCAGGTGCTGCTGGACAACTGGTGGGTTATTCTGCTGCTGCTCGCCGGGCCGATTGTTTTCAAATTTGCGCTTATCGCCGGGCTGGCCAAATTTTTCGGGTCTTCGCTCGGCGTCAGCCTGCGCACCGGCCTGGCATTGGCGCAGGCAGGCGAATTCGGCTTCGTGCTGCTTAATCAGGCGGGTGGGCTGCATCTGGTCGATCCGGTGTTCATACAGGTGATCCTCGCCTCGATGGTGCTGTCGATGTTTGCCGCCCCGTTCCTGATAGCGAAATCGGATGCAATCGTGATGAAGCTGAGCGCCAGCGAATGGATGGCGCAGTCACTGGCGCTGACCAGTCTGGCCAGCCGCACCATCTCGACGCAAGGCCATGTGATCATCGCCGGCTTTGGCCGTACCGGGCAGAGTCTGGCGAAACTGCTGGAAGAGCAAAACATCCCCTACCATGCGCTGGATCTCGATCCGGAGCGCGTACGCGATGCCGGGCTGGCCGGTGCGCAAGTGTCGTACGGCGATGCGACCCGGCGCGAAAGCCTGGTTGCGGCCGGCATCCATCGCGCGGCGGCGCTAGTGATCACCTACGCCGAAACCCCCTCGGCGCTGCGGGTGATGCATTTTGCGCATGAACTGGCGCCCAATCTGCCGATAGTCGTGCGCAGTCTGGACGGCAGCGATTTCGAGCAGCTGAAGGAGGGCGGAGCGACCGAAATCGTGCCGGAAGCGATCGAAAGCAGCATGGTGCTCGCCCTGTTCACCATCCGCGCGCTTGGCGTGCCCACCAAGCGCGTGCTGCGCATCATCCAGGACACCCGCAAGCAGCGCTATGCGTCCTTGCGCAGCTACTTCCAGGGTTCAGATGAGACGCCGGAACAGGCGGGGCAGATGCGCAAGCACTCCGTCACGCTGCCCGAAGAGGCAAGGGCTGTCGGCCAGACCATAACCGAACTCGATTTGCCCTCGCTGGGCGTTGATGTCGAAACGGTGCGGCGCGGCAAGGAAAAACTGAAACCCACTCACAATATGGTGCTGCTGGCGGGCGATGTGCTGGTGTTGCGCGGCACGCCGGATTGCGTGGCCGAGGCCGA
>CAZAWA010000025.1:0-22194 GCA_964488675.1 uncultured Oxalobacter sp.
AGATGGGCGCCGACGCAGGCGTCAGAGGGATTGTCGAAGCGGGTAAAGTGCGTGTTGCCCGGTGTGACCTGCTTGTCATCAATGTCGTAGCCCTTGGGTGTCGAGACATTGACATGAAAACCGAAAATCTGCGCCGCCTGCAGCCACGAGTACAGCATGTTGTTGGCATCGCCGACCCAGGCAACGGTCTTGCCCTTGATTGACCCGCGATGCTCGATGAAGGTGAACACATCAGCCAGCACCTGGCAGGGGTGATGTTCGTTGGTCAGGCCGTTGATGACCGGCACGCGCGAGTTGGCGGCGAATCGTTCGATGATGTTCTGGCCGAAAGTGCGCACCATGATGATGTCCGACATGCGCGACATGACCTGCGCCGCGTCCTCTACCGGTTCGCCGCGGCCAAGCTGGCTGTCCTGGGTGTTGATGTAAATCGCGTTGCCACCGAGTTGCTGGATGCCGGCTTCGAAAGAAAGGCGGGTGCGGGTCGAGCTTTTCTCGAACACCATGACCAATGTGCGGTCCACCAGCGGGTGATACGGCTCGTAATTCTTGAACTTGCGCTTGATGACATGCGCACGGCAGATCACATGCTCGAACTCGTCCAGCGTGAAATCGGCAAGCTGCAGAAAATGTTTGATTGTCATAGGCAAAGTGGCACCCGCCGCCAGAGGCATTGAATCTTTGATTATAAGTGAATATCAGGGCATTGCCATAGTTAGGGCGGCGTGGATTAAAGCATTGCTTTCCCGGATGCCCATCAGTACAGCTTTTGCGAAGACTCATGCACCAGTTGTGCGTACAGGGCATGTCGCATGGGAGAAACCACCCCGCTCTTGACGGCGGTCAGGATCGCGCAGTCGGGCTCGGCCAGATGATGGCAGTTGGCAAAGCGGCAATTACCCAGAAAAGGAGAAAAGTCACGGAAGGCGCGTTCCAGCATCCCCTCCGTCAGGTGATACAGGCCAAATTCCTGAAAGCCGGGGGAGTCGATGACGGCTGTTGCACCGTCGATCGTGTACATACGCGTAAAGGTGGTTGTGTGCTTGCCGGTGTCAAGGGCGGTAGAAATTTCTCTTGTTGCAATGTCAGCATCCGGTACCAGCAAGTTAATCAGCGAAGACTTGCCCATGCCGGACTGACCGATCAGGATGGTTGTTTGCCCCTGCAGCAATGGCAGCAAGCTTGAACGGGTTCCATCGGGATCGGCAAGGGCGGACACTTCATGCACCGGGTAGCCGATGGCTGCATACGGCTGCAGGCGCTCGCGAGCACGAGGGAGCTGGTCAACGACATCGATTTTGTTCAGGACGAGGTGCACGACAACGCCAGCAGCCTCGGCAGCAACCAGCGCGCGAGAAATCAAATCATCGGCAAAACTGGGCTCGGTTGCCACCACAATAAACAGTTGCGTGACATTGGCAGCCAGCAGTTTGGACTTGTACTGGTCGGATCGGAACAGCAGTGTGCGGCGCTCGCTGACGGATTCGATCACGCCCTGCGTGGGAGAGGTGGTCTGGATGGTGACGAGGTCGCCCACGGCAATATCGGTTCTTTTGCCGCGCGTGACGCACTGCAGTTTGACTTCGGCGTCCTGCACCAGAAAATTGCGGCCATGTGCGGCAATGACGGTGGCGGTGCGCCGGTTCATGCCGGATTTTCCGGGTGCGCCAGCAACCGGCCGACCCGCAGGCTGGCCGGGGGATGCGAATCGAAAAAAGCCGAGTGCAGCGGATCGGGCGTCAGCGTGGCGGCATTGTCCTGATACAACTTGACCAGCGCCGACACCATGTCATTGGCGCTGGTGACTTGCGCGGCAAAGGCATCTGCCTCGTACTCGTGCTTGCGTGAACTGAGCGCCATAAGCGGGGAAAGGAAGAAGGAAAATATGGGCAGCGCCAGCAGGAACAGCAGCAGCGCCATGGCATCCGTGCTTGCGGTTTGCGGATTGACACCGAGTCCGGCAAAAAACCATGACTGCGTCTTCAGGTAACCGAGCAAGGCCAGAAAACCGAGTGAAAGTGCAAAGCTCAGCACCATGCGTTTGGCGATGTGCCTGCGCTTGAAATGGCCGAGTTCGTGAGCCAGCACGGCTTCAATTTCAGCCGGCGACAGGCGGGCCAGCAGGGTGTCGAAAAAGACGATGCGCTTGGCCGCACCAAAGCCGGAAAAATAAGCGTTGCCATGCGTGCTGCGCTTAGAACCGTCCATTACGAAAAGGCCTTTCGATGCGAATCCGGTGCGCTGCATCAGCGCTTCAATGCGCGTTCGCAGGTGGTCATCCTCCAGTGGCACAAATTTGTTGAAGATTGGCGCAATTACCGTCGGATACAGCACCAGCATCGCAATTTGAAACGCGCACCAGAAAAGCCATGCATACAGCCACCACATGTCGCCGGCCCTGCCCATCAGGGACAGAATGACCCAGAGCAGCGGCAGGCCCAGGCCGATACCGATGGCAATGCTCTTCAGGGTATCTGCAACGAACAGGCGGGGTGTCATCTTGTTGAAGCCAAATTGTTCCTCCAGCACGAATTGCTGGTAATACTCAAGGGGCAGGTCAATGACGCCTGAGATAACGGCAAAGGCGGCAATCAGGGCGATTTGGTGCTTCATGCCAGGACCGGTCAGCGGCAGAATGGCATCGGACAGGGCTTGCAGTCCGCCCAGCAGCGTGAAGCCAAGAAGAATGACGGCGCCCACCAGAAAAGAAACCCGCCCAAAGCGCCCCTTCGCGACGGTATAGTTGGCAGCCTTGCGGTGCGCCTCAAGTGATATGGCTTGCGCGAACTGAGCGGGCACGGCATCGCGATGCGCCATTACATGACGGACATGGCGCGCGCCCAGCCACAGGCGTGCAAGCAGAGAGGCCAGCAGGAAGAAAACAAAAACAGCCGAAAAGGCAAAGGGCGACATCGTTGTGAGAAAATGCGACTTAAAATGATAGAGGGGGATTATGTCACAAGCCACCGAGTTGCCAGTGCAGAATGATCAGGCAAAGCCATCGCGTCCGAATGAATTTAACCTGATTTGGGTGGACATGGAAATGACGGGCCTCGATCCGGACAAGGATCGGATCATCGAAGTCGCCGTGGCGGTGACGGATGCCAACCTGAACATTCTGGCGGAGGGGCCGGTATTTGCCATCCACCAGCCTGACGCCGTGCTTGACGCCATGGATGCCTGGAACAAGGGTACGCACGGGCGTTCCGGCCTGATTGAGCGCGTGAAGGCATCGAGGATGACCGAGGCCGAGGCCGAAGTGGCCTTGGTTGATTTTCTGCGCCATTTCGTCCCGAAGGGCAAGTCGCCCATGTGCGGCAACACTATCTGTCAGGATCGGCGGTTCATGGTGCGGAGCATGCCTAAACTGGAAGCCTTTTTCCATTATCGCAATCTCGATGTGTCAACTTTGAAGGAATTGTGCCGCCGCTGGAAGCCGGAGGTTATGAGCGGATTCAAGAAACACCAGAAGCACACGGCACTGGCAGATATTCTCGAATCGATTGAGGAGCTGCGCTACTACCGGGAGCATTTCATCCAGCCGTAGGCCGCTTCAGGCCGCAGCCTGTCACAACGATGTGGCGAGAATAGGACGGATGGTTTTGCATGTGCACAACAATGTTATATTCTTTACATTTTCCACTGATCACCGTCTGAGTTTGTCCCGACATGAACGATTTCGTCGCTCCGGCAACGCATGAGAAAGCTTAAGGCCTTCAGGTTTGCGCACTGGCTGGTGCTGCTCGTCGGCTTGGGCATTACCCTGCTGGCCTGGGAGTCTGCCCGGAATGACGCATCAAAAAGACTGCAGGAAGAATTCGATTTCCGCGTCAACCAAACCGTTAGCCGAATTGAAAAGCGGGTTCAGGATGTCAAACTGATCCTGCGGGGGACAGTCGGTCTGTTCACCGCTTCGTCCGTGGTGACGCGCCAGGAATTCAAAGCCTATATCGAATCCATCCAGATCGAAAAAAATTACCCCGGCATCAGGAGTGTGGCCGTATCGAAGTTGATTGCTGCAAAAGATAGGGAGCCGTTTGAGCGCCTCGCCAGAGCGGGCGGTACATCTGACTACCGGATATGGCCCGAGGGCGAGCGCGAGCAGTATGCGCCGGTTCTGTACCTGGAACCCGCCTCCGAACAGAACCGGGCGGTGCTTGGGTACGATGTCTACTCTGAGAGTTTGCGGCGCCACGCCATGGAGCAGGCGCGGGATAGCGGGCGCTCGGCCATCACCGACAAAATTGTTCTTGTTACGGCTGGCGAAAAAGAAACGCAGGGGGACTTTCTGGTGTTTGCGCCGCAATATCGAAATGGGGCGGCTCGCGAAACACAGGAACAGCGCCAAGCCAACTTGGTTGGCTGGGTTCAACTGGCCTTTCGCATGGACGACATGGTGCGCGGCATCATGGGCGATACGATGGGGCCCTTCTTCGGCAGCATCTCGCTCAACATATTTGCGGGTGAGTCCCAATCGGAAAAATCGCTGGTTTACCAAAGCGAGACCGGCAAGGCCAAGGCTTATGCCAGACCGGAGGCAAAATATCAGGCAAGCAGAGTTATCCCGTTTTCAAACAAGACATTTACGGTGACAACCTATTCAACACCGGCCTTTGAGGGGAGAATAAACGACACCAAGTCAGTAGCGATTCTGATCGTCGGCGTGGTGACATCTGTTCTCATATCGTTGCTGGTCTGGCAGCTTTCCAGCGGCAACCGGCGAGCGATCATGCTGGCCAGAAGAATGAATCATGATCTGATAACCAGGGAAAAGCGCTATCGTCAGATGTTCGAGGACAATGCGACGATAGCTTACATACTGGATCCGGTCACTGGAAAAATCATCGATGTCAACGAGGTGGCAGCCAAATTCTGGGGATATTCAGTCGCAGAATTGCGCACCATGAACATTGCCGCCATCAATATCTCACCCGCGGACGAGATTCAAACAAGCCTGCAGCAGCAGGTAGAGGAGGGAAATTCCGGACAATTCACCGCCAGACACCGACTGAAAAATGGCGAGATTCGTGATGTGGAGATATATCGATCCACCCTCACCACGCAGGAAAGCACCTGTATTTATTGCATTGTGCACGATGTCACTCGTCGCAAACAGGCGGAAAAAGCCCTCCTGGAGAGTCAGGAAAAGTTGCGTGTGACCATCGAGACAGCCATGGATGCGGTCGTTCAAATGGATGAGCGCGGGATGGTCATCGACTGGAATACGCGGGCTGAAATAACTTTTGGCTGGTCGCGGCAGCAAGCCATTGGTCAGCCATTAATCGATATCATCATACCGGCGCTATACCACATTGCTTACATGGAGGGTGTGAAGCAATTTGTCGAAGGGGAAGAAGGTTTGGTGCGTCATTCGCACTTCGAAGTCACTGCCATGAACAAAGACGGCAGGGAATTCCCGATTGAGGTGGCGATAACGACCATTGTCAACAGTGACGGAAGCGTTGAGTATTGCGCCTTCATGCATGACATTACGGAGCGCAAAAAGTCAGAAAATGCATTGCGCAGGGCGCGCATAGAGCTGGAGAACCGGGTATTCGAGCGCACCGCAGAGCTGGTGCGGGCGAACCGTCGTCTCAATTCCGAAATCACGGAGCGCAGTCAGACTCAGGAGGCATTGCAGCAATCTCAGGAAATGTTGCGCCAGCTTGTTGCGCATCAGGATCGCATCCGGGAGGGTGAGCGCAAGCGCATAGCAAGAGAAATTCACGACGAGCTGGGCCAGCATCTGCTGGTGTTGCGCATCGATGTCTCAATGCTGGGCCATACAGAAGCGGAGCATCCGAAGCTGGAGGAGCGGGTAGGGGCGATACTCCAGCACATCGACATAACCATGAAAAGCGTACGCGCGATCATCAACAACTTGCGACCGTCAGTGCTTGATCTGGGCTTGTATGCAGCGCTGGAGTGGCAGGCAGAGGAGTTCCAGCGACGAAGCGGGATAGCATGCGAGCTGGTAGCGGATGATGAGGATCTGGAACTGGACGACAGTGTGGCGACGGTTCTTTTCCGCATTTTGCAGGAAGCCCTGACCAATGTGCTTCGGCATGCAAAGGCGAGTCGCGTGCGGATAGAGTTGCAGCGCAAGCCGCATTACCTGATCATGACTATCGCCGACAATGGCATCGGGATGATGCAGGCCGGGAAGGGCGAGCAAAGATCCTTTGGCCTGGTAGGCATCCGCGAAAGGCTTCACATACTAGGGGGCGAACTCAGCGTCGACAGCAGCAGTCATGGAACGGTGTTGACGGTTTCTCTGCCGGTTGACGACTGATTAGGGTGAACACGACCTAATTCAGTGCAGAACCGGCTCAGCGCCGCAACATTGCTTGAATTTTTTCCCGCTGCCGCAGGCGCAAGGGCCTTTTCCGCCAAGCACCCTGCGCTCATCAGACTTATCGGTTGGGGGGGTGGCCCGGAGGTAGTCTTGCCAGAAGCGTCGGATTGGGTGGATGTTGGCTTCTATTTCGATCGCCAGCTTGTGACATTTGACGGGGTCGTCGATCAACCGCTCTTCGATTTCGTCAATGTCATCGGCTCCCAGCAGATAAACCGGTTGCATTAAGGGCGCCATGTCCGAAGACCAAATCGGCTCCCATGCGGCAGGGCGCAGGTTGATGCCTTCCCAGAATCCCATTGCCCAGCCTTCGCCATCGATCAATTGCTTGCCACTCCACTCGTGCTCGCAAAAAAGGGGTTCGTATTCCTTGGGCGCGACTTCAAAGGTGATGGCGATCTCGTGCATGAAACGCAGTATCAGTTCCGTGATGCGCTCCTGCTCGTTACTGGAAAGGAATTTGGGGACTCCTTCGGCCTCCGAGCCCCACACATGCGGCAGCCACTCGGACATGGCGATTTGTTCAGGGCCAATGACAATTGCGGTCAAAAAGCCGTGCAGCGAATCCATGGTCATCGCGTCTTCGGGGCAGCGATCCGACAACAGGAATTCATCGAGTTCGTCGAATTCTTCGTCCGAAAGGGGGTCGTCGTTGATAGGCATGGGGAAGGTTGGGAAAGTTATAAGATCGCCCAAGTTTAACTCGCAACGAGGAAAAGTGAACAAAATATTCAGCAGTGCACCGGATATTAATCCGTAAAATGTGCGTCATGTCAAACAAAACGCCATTTTCATTTTATGCGCTGACCCCCGATTGCGTGCTGGACGCGCTCGACAGTGTCAGCATCAACGGTGATGGTCGTCTGCTGGCTTTGAACAGCTACGAAAACCGTGTCTATCAGGTAGGGGTCGAGGGCAGTCCGCCCGTTGTGATCAAATTTTACCGACCTGATCGCTGGAACGACGCCGCGATTTGCGAAGAGCACGAGTTTCTGTTTGAGCTGGCCGACAGTGAAATTCCGGTTGTGCCACCGATGCGATTTAGCGGAGGGCGCTCCCTGCATGCATTTGGCGGATTTCGCTTTGCCGTTTTCCCCATGCAGGGCGGCCGTGCGCCTGAGCTCGATGATAGGGCTACCCGGGAGTGGATGGGGCGTTTCATAGGGCGCATCCACGCTGTCGGCGCTCTCAAGTCCTTCGCCCATAGGCCGAGGCTGGACCTTCACAGCTTTGGTGAGGAGCCGCTGGCATATCTGCTGGAAAATGAACATTTACCCAGGGATTTGCTGGCAGCCTATCGGAGCGTTGCGCAACAGGCGCTGGACGGCGTGCGTCACAGTTTCGATCGCTCAGGCGAAGTGCCCGCAATTCGGCTGCACGGGGATTGCCACGGCGGGAATGTGCTATGGACTGAGGCAGGCCCTCACTTTGTGGATTTCGATGACAGCCGCAATGGTCCGCCAGTACAGGATATCTGGATGCTGTTGTCGGGCGATCGGCCCGAGATGGTGCGACAGCTCGCGGACATCTTGGCCGGTTATGAAGATTTTGCCGAATTTGACACAAGGCAGCTGCATCTGGTCGAAGCGCTGCGCACCCTGCGCCTGCTGCACTATTCGGCCTGGCTGGCAAGGCGCTGGGACGACCCGGCTTTTCCACGGGCCTTTCCATGGTTTAACACGCAGCATTACTGGCAAAACCGGATTCTGGAGTTGCGCGAGCAAATTGCATTGATGGCGGAGCCGCCGCTGGCGTATTAGGGCGTGTTCACCCTGAAGCGATGAGATGCGATGCTGGCAGGATGGCGGGGAAGGCAAGGCGCGCGACGAAGGTGCGGGGCGGTGCGCACACACGAGGAGTGCAACGCAGCAGGCACGCCATCCTGCCGCAACCCGAAGGGAATGGGCAGATCGTCCGCCTGGCGGTGTTTCGTGCACCTTGCGGGGAATGAACCACACGGCGGCGCATGTGCCTTGCCATGCAACCGATTTGCCTCATTCGCACTCACCCGTTTAGGGTGAACTCGGCCCAAATCAGTGATTCCTGTTTTCGATAAAAGGGCGCAGCAGTGCCATGGTGCGTTCGGTGCCGCCGCGCTGCTCCGTTGCAAACGACAGGGCATTCTCTGCCATGCGGAGCCGCAGGTCGATATCGGTCAGCAGGCGGCTGGCCTGCTGCATCATTTCTTCAGCGCTTCCGATACGGATGGCTGCTGCGACAGCGACGGCATCTTCGGTGACGGCGGCAAAATTGAAGGTGTGTGGGCCGATCAGCACCGGCTTGCCGACGGAGCAGGCCTCAATCAGGTTTTGCCCGCCCAGCGGCAACAAACTGCCGCCGATGAAAGCGACATCGCAAGCCGCGTAATACGCAAACATCTCGCCCATCGAATCCCCCAGCAGCACGCGCACGCCGACCGGTACGGAGTCGGTGTCGTTCAGTTGCGAGCGACGACAAAGGGCAAGCCCCCGCTCGGTGATTAATTGTGCGACATCATTGAATCGCTGCGGATGGCGCGGAACAATTACCAGCAGGACATCCGGCACCGTCAACCCGGACAGAGCATCCAGCAGCAGTGCTTCTTCGCCTTCGCGGGTACTGGCACACAACAGCACTGTACGCGATCCAATTCGATCACGGAGCGAATGGCCAAGGGAGAGGGCCGCGTCAGACGGCGTCACATCGAACTTGACGCTGCCTGTTACATGCACATTGATAGCACCATATTGCCGCAGCCGTTCGCCATCGGCCTTGGTTTGGGCTGCGACGCAGGCTAGTCCCGCTGCGGCCTTTGCCATGAGGGACGAGGCAAAGCGCGCTCTGTGCAAGGAGCGTTCTGACATGCGCGCATTGACCAGTACGACGGGAACAAGATGCTTTTGGCATTGCGCAACCAGATTAGGCCATATTTCCGTTTCCATCAGGATGCAGATGCGGGGAGAGAAATGCCGCAGGAAGCGGGACACCATCCAGTTGGTGTCGTAAGGTAAAAAGCACGGTGCGAGTCTGGGGGCGAGATGGCCAAATAGCGCTGCCGCCGTTTCCCTTCCGGTTGCCGTCATGTGCGTCAGCAGGATGTCATGGTCTGGATAGGCAGCCAGTAGCGCCTCAATTAACGGCTGGGCTGCGCGCGTTTCACCCACCGAAACCGCGTGCACCCAGATAACGGGTCGCAAGCCTCTGGCATGGCGGTAAAACCCGAGCCTTTCGGCGATGTGCCGACGGTAGCCAGGCTCCCTGCGGCCGCGCCAGCACAGCCGAATCAGTACCAGCGGCAGCGCCAGCCACCAAGCCAGGGAATAGAGCGCACGCATCAGAATAAGAAATCGAAAGAGCCGTTCATCGCAGGTATTATCCCGGAAAAGGACTCGGCTCAACAATAAAGCGCATCAGGCCAGAAAAAAGCCGCCGGCGAGAAGACCCGCGGCGGCAAAGGCGTTGCGATACATGTTGCTGAGGTCGCAGTGCGCGATGCTTACCTCATGTTGCCTTCCAGGGCATTGCTGGGCTCAGCCGGCTTTGCCTTTTTTGCCTTGGCGGAGCTGGAGGGCATCTTGGTAGTTTTCTTCACAGATTTTTTGGCTTTGCTGGCTGATTTCTTTGCGGGCTTCTTGCCCTTCCCCCCAGCTTTCCTGGTGGTCTTTTTGCTCGATTTTGCAGCTTTCCTGGCATTTTTTTTCTCCGCCTTTACCGCATCGCCTTTTTGTGCGGCAGGTGCAGAGGCGACTGGTTTGGCAGGGTCTGAAGTTGAGGCAGCAGGAGCCTGTGCGCAGGCAGTACCCGCCGCAAACAGCGTGGCAATCAGTGTGGCGATCAGTTTGTTCATGTTGGTTCCCCCTGGCGTTATGTCCGTAGAAAATTCTACGCATTAACTAAACGCTGATGATCGCCAGGCTGTTGACAAGGCTTTGTGTCAAAACATGAAAAATGGCAGGTGTATGTCGGTCAGAATGTGGCGGGATTCTAAATTTTTCCGCAAACCGGACATTCCGGATTTTGGCTGAAACCGATGCTTGACCACTCCATGGTGCGTGCGTTGAGCATCAGAAGTCGCCCTTGCAAAGATTGGCCGACACCGGCCAGCAGTTTCAGGGCTTCCGTTGCCTGTGACGCACCGATGATGCCGACCAAGGGCGCAAACACCCCCATGATGGAGCAATGGATATCCGGGAACTGCTCGTTTTCCGGAAACAGGCAGGAATAGCAGGGGGCGTCATCGAACCTCATGTCATAGACGCTGATCTGGCCGTCGAACATGACAGCACCGCCGGACACCAGCGGTATTTTGTTGGTGACGCAGGAGCGGTTGATGGCATGCCGGGTGGCGAAGTTGTCGGTGCAGTCCAGCACGATGTCTGCGTAGCGCACCAGTTCGTTCAGTCGCTCACCGTCAGCGCGCTCCTGAAGGGCGACGACTTCGACTTCAGGATTGATTTGCGCCATGGTCATTTTCCCTGACTCAGCCTTTGGCCGGCCCACACGGTCGGTGGTATGCAGGATCTGACGCTGCAGGTTGGTCAGGTCGATGGTGTCGTTATCGACCAGGGTGATTTTGCCAACTCCGGCAGAGGCGAGATAGTAGGAAACCGGCGAGCCGAGACCGCCGGCTCCGATGACCAGAGCGCGAGAAGCCAGAATTTTTTCCTGGCCTTCGATTCCGATTTCATCAAGCAGAATATGGCGCGAATAGCGCAGCAGTTGTTCGTCATTCACGGCAAGCGCCCTGGATCAAAAGCTCGAGGCAGATTTATGGTTTCTTCCGATCTTCCGGTTTGGTCTTCGAAATCTTGACGGGCAGACCCTTGAGGTGGTTCAGTGCCTGCGTCAACTGGAAGTCGTCCTTGCTGCCATATTCGAGGCGCTTGCGCTTTTTCTCAAGGTCAAGAATTTTAATCTCTGCCTCAATTTCGTCGCGCTTGGCCTGGGCAGCCTCTTCAGCCTTCTTGTCCTTGTCGTTTGAAAGGTGCTTTTGCAGATCGGCTTCCCGCAGGCGCAAGGCGTTCAATCCGTCGCCATCCGGGTTCTCGTCAACCAGCATGTCGGGAATGATGCCTTTTGCCTGAATCGAGCGGCCGTTCGGCGTGTAATAGCGCGCGGTGGTCAGCTTGACGGCGGTATCGGCAGAGATTTGCCGGATGGTCTGCACCGAGCCTTTGCCGAATGTTTGTGTGCCAATAATCGTGGCGCGCTTGTGATCCTGCAGGGCGCCAGCGACGATTTCTGACGCAGAAGCCGAACCGGCGTTCACTAGCACGACCATCGGCACCTGCTTGATAGCGGCTGGGAGCTTGGCCAGTGGATCGCTCAAGTTTCGGGTTGCGTAGAATTCGCGGCGGGCATAGAAGGTGGCCTTGGAATCTGCCAGCTGGCCGTTGGTGGAAACAACGACGACTTCCTTGGGAAGGAAGGCGGCGGAGACGCCGATTGCGCCCTGCAGCACCCCGCCCGGATCGTTACGCAGATCCAGCACCAGACCTTTTATGTTCGGGTTTTCTGCATACAGCTCGCTGATTTTCTTTGCCAGGTCGGCCACGGTCGGTTCCTGGAACTGCGCCACGCGCAGCCACACGAAGCCGGGCTCGACAAATTTGGCCTTGACGCTTTTTACCTGGATGACTTCACGCACGATGGTGATGATCAGCGGCTTGTTCTCATCCTTGCGCGCAATGGTCAGCGTGATTTTTGTGTTCGGTTCGCCGCGCATGCGCTTGACTGCCTCGTCCAGCGTCATTCCTTTGACGGGTGTCGAATCAAGCCTTGTGATCAGATCGCCCGGCTTTACACCGGCACGGAAGGCGGGGGTGTCCTCGATGGGCGAGATAACTTTCACATAACCGTCTTCCATCCCGACCTCGATGCCGAGGCCGACGAATTTCCCGACAGTGCCTTCCTTGAGCTCCTTCAAGGCTTTCTTATCCAGATAGGCAGAGTGCGGATCCAGCGAAGACACCATGCCAGAGATGGCTTCGGTCAGCAGTTTCTTGTCTTCGACCGGCTCGACATAATCGGTCTTGATGAGACCAAAGACTTCGGAAAGCTGCCGCAATTCCTCAAGGGGCAGCGGCGCACCAACCTGCTTTTGCGCCATGGCAGAAAACTGCATGCTTGCTGCAATACCGGCGATCATGCCGAGGACGATAAGACTGACATTCTTGAGTTTGCTGCGCATGTTTCACCTAAGGGTTACCCAGCCAAGCGGGTCGAAAGCGCGGCCACGATGCCGCATTTCAAAGTATAAGCCAGAATGCTCGTTTCCGCCGCTATTGCCAGCACCGGCAATCACATCCCCGCCCTTGACCGTATCGCCGGCGCGTTTGAAAAGTGTCTGGTTGTTGCCATAAATGGTCATGTACTGGCTGCCATGGTCGACGATGATCAGGTTGCCGAAGCCCCGTAGCCAGTCGGCAAAAACCACTTTTCCGGGCGCGATGGCCTTGATTTCGGCGCCTTCACCCGTGCGGATGAAGACACCCTTCCAGCCAGGGCCGTCATCGCGCTTGTTGCCAAATTTTGCGGTAATGGAGCCGCGAACCGGCAGCTTCAGCTTGCCCTTCTGGCTGGCGAAAGCCCCTTCCGGCGCAGCATCGTCATCAGAGGGCTCGTCCTGATTGACTAGCGGCTGCTCGCGAGAAGATTTGGTCGGTCGGGATGTTTTTGCTACGGGTTTGGTTGGGCGCTTCTTGCGGGCGGCTGCCTTTTTTTGCTCCGCTATGAGCTTGCCCAGCCTGTCGACCAGCGCAGACAGTCTTTCCTGGTTGCGTTGCAACTGGGTGGCTTCCTTGCGCTGCGCTGCCAGCCTGGAGGAAATTTTCGACAGTACGGCTGCGCGACGGGATTTTTCCTTTTCCAGATGCCCCTTATGCGCGCGCTTCTCCTGTGCGATTTCGTCAAGCTCGTCCTTGGCATTCTGAGTTGCTTCCCGATTGGTCTCGACGGCCTGCAGGGTTGTGCGCAATTGAGCAATCAGCTTTGCCTGGGCCTCGGAGACATAGGACATGTACTGCAATTCGCGGTTGATGCGGTTGGGGTTGTCGCCGGACATGAGCAACTTGATGCGGTTTTCATTGCCGGTCACATATTGCTCTCGCAACAGGGCAGCAAGGCGCTGCTGCTGGTCGCGGACCGATTGGTCTAGCTGCTTTTTCTCTTCGGTCAGTTGAGTCAGGCGGCTCTCTGTTTGCTGCTGCTCGGCGGCCAGTTCGCGCAGCGAACGGTTGGCGTCCGATATGGCCGCTTCCGAGGTCGCCAGCGTATCAGCGGCGCTGTCCTTCGCGCTCTCGGTTTTTGAGATTTCCTTCTTGAGTGAATCGAGCTTCTTGCGAAGTTCTGCGTGTTGCGCTTCAGCCTGCTTTTTTTGCTTGTTGCGATCCGTTACCTTGGGAGCCGCTTGGGCGGCAAACAATAGACCCGCGAGCAGGCTGGTGACCAGCGCCACGATCCCGGCGCCAAGAAAAGATGACGAGCGGCGCCCGAAAGTTACGCGGGCGAATAAAAAATGATCGGGCACCATGCCAGAACCGCTTATTTGACTGCTCCCTTGATGGCACCCTGGTTCACCACGGCTTTGGTTGCGGCCTCGATAGCGGCCGGGTCGCCCAGATAATAGCTTCGCAGAGGTTTGAGATCGGCGTCCAGTTCATACACCAGCGGTTGCCCGGTCGGTATGTTCAGGCGCGTGATGTCCTTGTCGCTCATGCCGTCCAGCTCCTTGATCAAGCCCCGCAGGCTATTGCCGTGTGCACATATCAGGATGCGCTTGCCGGCACGAATTTCTGGCGCAATCGACTCGTGCCACAGGGGCATGACGCGTGCAACGGTGTCCTTCAGGCTTTCCGTCAGCGGGATTTGGCCAGGCAGGAGGTTGGCATAATGTGAATCACGATACGAGGCGCGCGGGTCGTTGTATTCCAGCGGGGCGGGAGCAACATCATAGCTGCGACGCCATTCATGTACTTGTTGTTCCCCATAGCGGGCAGCGGTTTCTGCCTTGTTAAAGCCTTGCAGCGAGCCATAATGGCGTTCGTTCAGGCGCCAGTCGCAAACAACCGGTATCCACATCAGGTTCATTTCGTCCAGCGTGATCCAAAGGGTACGGATCGCGCGTTTCAGCACCGACGAATAGGCAAGATCGAAGGTAAAGCCCGCGCCGCGCAACACTTTGCCGGCGTACCGTGCTTCGGCCATACCCTGCGGCGTGAGATCCACATCGGTCCAGCCGGTAAAGCGGTTTTCGAGATTCCAGACGGACTGGCCGTGGCGCATCAGTACGATTTTATACATGGTCGACAATCTCAGGAGAGGATTGGGCTTCCCGGGGGGCAAAATGGAACCGGTTTCCATCGTAGCGCGCTACGCCGGATTTAGTCGCCGGTTCCCATGGCTTCTATTTTATAATGCCTGAGTTCGCAAATCGTTGACCAATAGCAAGGTAATCAAGTGAATTTCATTATCAACAACATTTTTTTAATCGGTGTTGCCCTGGCGTGCATCTTTTTGATACTGCTGCCGACACTGCAGCGCCGTGGCCCGACGCTTTCCACTTATCTGCTGACGCAGAAGATGAACAAGGAGAGAGTAATCATACTGGATGTGCGCAAGGAGGAGGAATACGCGCCTGCGCATATGCGTGCCGCGATCAATATTCCGGCTGATGAACTGACCAACAAGCTCGGACGGATCGAGCGGTACAAAAACGATCCCATCGTCATCGTTTGCGCGACCGGACCGCGTGCGGCTCGTGCGACCTCACAACTGAAGAAGGCCGGTTTCAAGAATGTTTCCAGTCTGGAGGGCGGCATGAAATCCTGGCAGGACGACGGGATGCCGATCGAATCCAGCGAAACGGAAGGCGAAAAGGGCAAGGGAAAACGAAAGGCCAGAGCATGAAGGCACGCGTCGTGATGTATTCGACTGCCGTTTGCCCCTATTGCACCATGGCCGAGCGCTTGCTGCAGTCGCGCGGGGTCGAAACCATCGAGAAAATCCGCGTCGATCAGGACACTTCGCTGCGTGAAGAGATGATTGAAAAAACCGGCCGGAGAACGGTACCCCAGATCTATATCGGCGACACGCATGTCGGCGGTTTCGATGATCTGTCTGCGCTTGACAAGGCGGGTGGCCTGCTGCCACTACTGCAGGGCGCATGACCCGTCAGCTATTCTGACGAACGCACACTATTATTTTCACAAGAAAGACCATCATGGCTGACGAAAAACAGCAACCCCTATTCCAGATACAGCGCATTTACCTCAAAGACCTGTCCCTTGAGCAACCCAATTCTCCATCGATTTTTCTCGAGCAGGAGTCACCTTCAATAGAAGTGTCGGTCAAGGTGGATACTGACGAGCTGGCAGCGGGCATGTACGAGTCCAGTGTTACCGTGACAGTGACCGCCAGCATCAAGGACAAGACAGCTTATCTGGTCGAGGGCAAGCAATCCGGCATTTTCGAGGCACGCAACATCCCGGCAGACCAGCTTGATCCGCTGCTGGGCATCGGTTGCCCCAACATTATCTATCCGTATTTGCGTGCCAATATCGCCGATGTCATATCGCGCGCTGGATTCCCCCCGCTTCATCTGGCCGAGATTAACTTCGAGGCGTTTTATCAGGATCGCCAGCAGACGCAGGCCGGAACGCACTAGATAAACCCTAAGCCAAGCAGGAGGATCACATGAACAGACTTCGATTGCTTGCCGTTGTCGCCATGCTGCCCGCCCTTGTGGCGGCGCAATCTTTCAACTTCAAGGCCATCGGTGATGCGCCTGCGGTGATGTACGATGCGCCGACCCAGAAAGGAATCAAACGCTTCGTCGCGCCGCCTGGAATGCCGGTCGAGGTGGTGCATGTGTCCGGCGAATGGACGAAGGTGCGCGATTTCTCCGGCGACATGACCTGGGTTGAAACCAGGTCGCTGGGCGTAAAGCGCACCGTGATTGTGACCGTGGCGAATGCGAAGATCCGTGCGCGGGCGGAAGAATCCGCGCCGCTGGCGTTTTCGGCTGACAAGGGCGTGGTGCTGGAAGTGGCCGAGCCGGTCGCATCAGGCTGGATCAAGGTGCGCCATCGGGACGGGCAGGCGGGCTTCGTTCGTGCCAATGAGGTTTGGGGTGTTTAGATTACCCGCCCGACAGGACTGACATGAACATTACCATTCTTGGTGCCGGTGCCTGGGGTACTTCCCTGGCGCTGGCGCTTTCTGAGCGCAATTCCGTGCTGCTGTGGTCGCGTTTCGAGTCCGAGATTCGCACCATGGTTGATGCACAGGAAAATGTCGACTTCCTGCCGGGATTCAAGCTGCCGGCCGGACTGCGCCTCAGCGCTGATCTCGACGAGGCTGTGGCGCACATCGCTGGCGCAGAACCCGGCTTGCTGCTGATTGCAACGCCCGTCGCCGGACTGCGGCCAACCGTGCAACAACTCAAGGGCAAGCCGATTCCGAATGTGGTATGGCTGTGCAAGGGGTTCGAGGATAAGACCCGCCTGCTGCCGCATCAGGTGGTGGCCGAAGTGCTGGGTGATCAGATTCCGTCCGGGGTGCTTTCCGGCCCGTCATTTGCGCAGGAAGTTGCTGCTGGCATGCCGTGCGCGCTGACCATTGCATCAAAATCAGCCGATTTGCGCAGTCTCACCGTCTCAGGCGTGCATGGCGGCAGCATCCGTGTCTATTCCAGTGACGATGTGGTCGGCGTAGAAGTCGGCGGCGCGGTGAAAAACATACTTGCGATTGCCGCCGGCATTGCTGATGGCATGGACCTTGGCCTGAATGCCCGTGCGGCGCTGCTGACGCGAGGGCTGGCTGAAATCACGCGGCTCGGCATGGCGCTGGGTGGTCGCATGGAAACCTTCATGGGTCTGACCGGGGTTGGCGACCTGATACTCACCTGCACCGGCAACCTGTCGCGCAACCGCACCGTCGGTCTGGAGCTGGCCAAGGGCAAGACGCCTGAAGCGATCGTGACCGAACTGGGCCATGTTGCCGAAGGCGTAAATTGCGCACGAGCCGTCTGCGAACTCGCCGCCAGCATCGGTGTCGACATGCCGATATCGAACGCCGTGGCGAGCGTACTGTTCAACGGCGACACGCCGCGCGAGATGGTTGCCAAGCTGCTGGCACGCGATAAAAAGGCCGAGTCGGCCTGATTCAGACCGATCGCCGCATCGCCGCAAACGCCGGTGGCACCCAGCTTCTGCGCAGCGCCAGCAGCAGGCTCGCACCGTACCGTTGTTTCAGGGGTGCGGAGGCACTTTCCTCATGCAGTTCCGAAAACTTCATTCTGAGTTTTTGCAATTCCGTCTGGAACTGCGAGAAGGCGGCATCGGTGAACATGCCGTGAATGAAGGTCGCTGACTCGCCCGGCTGCGAAAAGCTGCCGCTCAAAAAGTCTTCCTGCCCCTCGGCGCGAAAAAATTGCCGTATCGGGCCATCCGGCAGCCAGTCAAAATCGCGCGCCACCCGCAGCCGGATGCGGTTGCCCGGCAACAGCTCGACCAGCTGCATTCGATCCAGTTGCAACAGGCGCTGCACGCACTCTGCTTCGGTCAGCTGATAAGCGGTGGTGATGTCCGTCACCGTCCAGTGGTTTAGCGCGCAGACGGTGATTAGCAGCAGCTTCATGTCCGAAACCAGCAGCGTCTCCTGCTCGGTGCTCAGGGTGGCAATCCGATGCTTGTCTGACGCCGCCTCCTGCGCCAGCTCGGCCAGTGAAAATCCCAGCAAGGCCCCGACCTGCGCCAGCCGATCCACGGTCAGGCGTCTGGATGCAAACATGCGCTTCACGCTGGGTTCGGACAGCTTGAGCGATTTGGCGACATCGCGGTAAGTCAGACCCTGGCCTTTGAGCAGCCGTTTGGTGGTAGCAATCAGGTTTGATATTTCGCTCATAAAGTATCAGTATTTAATCCCTTTGGCAAAATATAACACGACTATTTCCATGAATGTTTTCATTTTCAAGACTTTATGAAAATATTGCCAAAACGGATAAAGAAAGGGAAATGCCCATGAAGAACTTGAACATCACTCGCCTGCTTCGCGCTCTGGTTGTCATCTCTCTGGTTGCTGCGGCGGTTTTCATAAGTACAGCTTCGCGAGCCTCCACCGAACAGGCACCGCCATCCCGGGAAACGATCCAACAGCTCGGCCAGCAACTGAGGGTCGGCGATGTTGTATTTATCCGCATTCCTCTGCTGCTGTTTACCAAGGTGGCAGACTCGACCGGAAGCTGGACCAACCATGTGGGCGTGGTGGTGGATATGTCCGGCAGTGAGCCGGTGATCGCGGAAAGCACCTTTCCCCTCTCGCGCACCACGACCCTTTCGCGCTTCGTTGCGCGATCGGAAAAAGGGCGGTTTGCCATTGCGCGCCTGCCGCAAGCACTGACTGAGCGACAGCAACAGGACATCCTGCAGGCCAGCCGCAAGCGCATGGGCGTGTGGTACGACACCGGCTTCAACCTGCATTCGAACGGGCAGTTCTGCTCGCGTTTTGTGTACGAGGTGCTGGAAGAGGCGGTGGGCGTGCAGGTCGGCAGGATAGAAACTTTCCGCGAACTGCTGGCCAGCAATCCGCAGGCAGACATGGGTTTCTGGCGCATCTGGTACTTCGGCAATATCCCGTGGGAGCGGCAGACGGTCACGCCCGCCAGCCTGCTGCAAGGCGGGCGTTTAAGGCTGGTTTATGACGGTCGCGCGATGCTAAATGAAGGGAAAGAGGTTAGACGCAGCCAATAAAGTCTGGGACGGGCATGTCTGATTTGGCTGCCAATAGCGGACAGTGGCATACATCGCAGGGTCAAGCGCGGATTACGAATATCCGACTACTTGTTTCGCCACTTAGGTTTGACCACTCGCCGCCCAAACACATGCCTGTGAATGGTTGCTATACCTTGGTTGGTTTGCAGCGCAATCGCTTCATGCACCGGGGAGATGTCGGCGTATTTCGTAATTAAAGCTTCTTGGCCAGCACTATTAGCAATCACAGCCTCATACGCAAACCGGCAAACCTGTGCATTTATCGACTCGACCCATGCTTCGTCGGGCACATCACTGTGCAATAGGCCATGTCGACCAAATGTGTCTTTGTATTCAGTTGATCCTACAAGCGCTAGCGTTGGGCTTACTGGAAAGACGAGAAACACTGGACCACCATCGGGATTGATGGTATACGGTCGCTGTTCAGCGAAGGACAGCGAAGGATCAAACCATAGAACTGGGTTATCACTGGTCAGAAAAGGTTGCTTGGTTGCGTTGTGTACAGCAGCAAAGCCAAGCATCGAATACAGCCGCTCCATGCCCTGTATCATCGCCACCATTGAATGGATGCTCCTATGTGGGTCGATTGACACTTGAACTTGGTTTGGCAGGTCTTCAAGTCCCGGAGGGGGTGGCGGAAGCCTGCCATTCGCGAGCATGACCTTCATTGTGTCTTTGACTGTTTGCGCCAATACGGCCTCCGACGCGTCTCGGCTTGCCGGTACACGGGCGCGCTGCAACGCGATGAACTGGAAAATGTTTTCTAACCTGTCATTTGCATCCTCACGCCTGTGAAGTACCGCAACAGTCTCTGACCATTCACTTTCGATGTTCGAGAAGAGTGCGTCTAGTGCATTGTTGTCTTGGCCACCTTCAGTGGTCGGTTGCGAATAATAATAGCGACGGAACTGCGTAGCATCAGGAGTGACATAAAGCGGCTCAGGTGGGCCGTCCTTGCGATAGACGAGGAGTCGCCCCTTCCGGTCGCTGAAAGCTTTGAGATATACCTTGGGGACGAAATGATGGCGTTTTGTTTGCTGCATAGTGCGGTAAGAATACCGTACCGGCAGAATATTGGACAGCGAGTAGGTTTGGCTGAATAACGGCCCAGCGGTGCTGGCGAATGTCGGGCTTCGCTGCGTTAGCACAACTACCTAATTTCCACCCTATTTATTCCGCAGCTGCGCCCTACAGCACATACCGCGACAAGTCTTCATTCACTGCCAGCGCATCCAGCCGCTCGTTGACATAGGCGGTGTCGATGGTGATGGTCGCGCCCCTGGACTCGGTTGCGGTAAACGAGATTTCCTCCAGCAGTTTTTCCATCACGGTGTACAGGCGGCGCGCGCCGATATTCTCGGTGCGCTCGTTGACCGAGAACGCAATCTCGGCCAGCCGCTGGATGCCATCCTCGGCGAACACGATTTGCACCTCCTCGGTCGAGAGCAGCGCTTCGTACTGCGCGGTCAGGCAGGCATCGGTGCTGGTCAGGATGCGCTCGAAATCGGCAATCGACAGCGATTCCAGCTCGACACGGATCGGAAAGCGCCCTTGCAGTTCGGGGATCAGATCCGACGGTTTGGACAGGTGGAACGCGCCGGACGCAATGAACAGGATATGGTCGGTCTTGATCATGCCGTACTTGGTGTTGACCGTTGTGCCCTCGACCAGCGGCAGCAAATCGCGCTGCACGCCTGCGCGCGACACATCGGCACCCCCGGTCTCCGAACGGCCGGTGATCTTGTCGACCTCGTCCAGAAACACGATGCCGTTCTGCTCGACATTCGAGACGGCCTTTTGCTTGATGTCGTCGTGGTTTACCAGCTTGTCGGCTTCCTCGTCGATCAGCACCTTCATCGCATCGGCAATTTTCATCTTGCGGGACTTTTTGCGCCCGCTGCCCATGCCGGAAAACATGGACTTGATCTGCTCGGTCATTTCCTCCATGCCCGGGGGCGCCATGATCTCCATCGTCGGGCCGGATTCGGCCACTTCGATTTCGATTTCCTTGTCGTTAAGCGCGCCCTCGCGCAGGCGTTTGCGGAAGGTCTGACGGGTTGTGTTGCCGGCCTCATTGCCGATCGGCGTCGGGCTGGCGTTAAAGCCGAAGTCGCGCGGCTGCGGCAGCAGGATGTCGAGCACGCGCTCCTCGGCGGCTTCGAGCGCCTTTTCGCGCACCTTTCTCATTTCCGCTTCGCGCGTCTGCTTGATGCCGATCTCTGCCAGGTCGCGGATGATGGTGTCCACATCGCGGCCGACATAGCCGACTTCGGTGAACTTGGTCGCCTCGATCTTGATGAACGGTGCGTCGGCCAGCCGCGCCAGGCGGCGCGCGATTTCGGTCTTGCCCACGCCGGTCGGGCCGATCATCAGGATGTTCTTCGGCGTGATTTCATGGCGCAGCGGTTCGCCGACCTGCTGGCGGCGCCAGCGGTTGCGCAAGGCAATGGCAACGGCGCGCTTGGCCTTGCCTTGGCCGACGACATGCTTGTCCAGTTCGGCGACGATTTCTTTGGGGGTCAGATTCATGGGGTTCTTTGAAAAATGCAGGTATTCGGTGTCATTCAATCAGGTGGATTGCGTCGCAAGCGACGAATCCTAAAGTAAAAATCGAGGTCAGAGTAATTTTTGCCACGCAAAAATAAACTGCCGACCCCGATTTTTACTCCAGCGTCTCGATGATGTGCGCCATGTTGGTGTAGATGCACAACTCGCCCGCAACTTCCAGCGCCTTGGCGACGATGTCGGCCGGTGCCAGGTCGGTGTTGCGTTGCAGCGCCAGCGCGGCCGATTGCGCGTATGCGCCGCCGGAGCCGATGGCGCCCACGCCCTCTTCGGGTTCCAGCACATCGCCATTGCCAGTGATGATCAGGGTTGAGGTCTTGTCGGCGACCAGCAGCATGGCCTCGAGCCGGCGCAGCATGCGGTCGGTGCGCCAGTCCTTGGCCAGCTCGACCGAGGCGCGCATCAGGTTGCCCTGGTGCTTGTCCAGTTTGGCTTCGAAGCGATCCAGCAGCGTGAAGGCATCGGCGGTGCCGCCCGCGAATCCGGCCAGCACGCGGCCGTGGTGCAGTTTGCGCACCTTTCGCG
>CAZAWA010000026.1:0-21915 GCA_964488675.1 uncultured Oxalobacter sp.
ATCTGACCTTCCAACCCGTTAATCAGCGTTGCACTTCATATCTGAACGCGGGAAACCGCTTGGTGGACAAATAATAACGCGTCGCGTTATTACTCCCTAAGCAGCCCGCGCTTTCGGCAACTCGCTCCAATCGGTCGTATAGCGCGGCGTGCGGTTGTCTGCTCGCGTGGTCCAGCGCGGTCGCGTGCCGGCCGATCCGAGATGCAACGAATCGCGCCCGTACAGTGCGTTGACCGCATCCATCGCCGCCATCACCCGTCCGGAATGCTCGCCGGTTGCGCCGCTGTCAAACAGGCTGTGCTGACGATGCGCCACCGGCGACAGTTCCATCAGCAGCACGCCCGCCTTCTTGTATGCATGGCCACTGCGGAAGATGCGCCGCAGACCGGAAATCGCCGCCCCCGCCAGAACCCGCGTGTCATCGGTCGGATCAGGCAACGGCACCGTGACGCCGTTCGCGTAGCGCGGCTCGCGGAAGCGGCTGGTTTCAATGACAACATGAATCGCACCACAGAGCGATTCCTGCCCACGCAGGCGCTCGCACGCCCGGGTGACAAAAGTCGATACCGCCGCGTCGATTTCGTCCAGCGCAAACACCGGCTCGCCGAAGGAGCGCGACGCAATGATTTGCCGACGCGGCACCTCCACTTCCTCCAGACCCAGGCATGGCACGCCGTGCAGTTCGCTCACGATGCGCTCCAGCACAATGCCGAAGCGCGCACGCAAGCGCCCTGCCGGCGCCCGCCGCAGCGCGTCGACCGTGGCGATGCCAAGGTGTCGCAAACCGTCAGCCGTCTTGCGCCCGATGCCCCACACCTCGCCGATATCAAGACTCGCAAGCAGTGCGTCCAATTCAACTTCTGACATGGCTGAAAAATCGCACACGCCGTTGAATTGCGGCTGCGTCTTCGCAACATGGTTCGCCAGTTTGGCCAGGGTTTTCGAGGAAGCAATGCCAACGCAGACCGGCAGGCCGGTCCACTGCAACACGCGCCGCCGCATCGCCTGCCCCATTGCCGCAGGCGCGCCCCACTGGCCGACAAAGCCGTCAATACCGACAAAACTCTCATCGATCGAATACACCTCGACTTCGGGGCTGAAATCGCGCAGGATCGCCGCCACGCGGTCGCTCATGTCGCCGTACAGCGTGAAATTCGACGACAGCGCGACGATGCCGTGGCGACGCGCCAGATCTTTCATCCTGAACCACGGCGCGCCCATCTTTACGCCCAGCGCCTTGACCTCGTTCGAGCGCGCCACCGCGCAACCATCGTTGCTCGACAGCACCACCACGGGCCGCCCCTGCAGGCGCGGGTTGAAGACGCGTTCGCAAGACACGAAAAAATTGTTCACATCGACCAGCGCAATCAGCGGACTGGCTTTCATGCGCCGTATTTCCGCACCACGCCAACCACTACCCCCCAGACCCGCAACTCCTCGCCCTCCTTGAAACGAATGGGCGAATAGGATGGATTTTCGGCGCGCAACTCCAGCACGCCTCGCTGACGATAGAGGCGCTTGAGCGTGTACTCGCTGTTGACAACCGCAACCACGATATGTCCATGCTGCGGCTCCACCGCGCGGTCAACCAGCACCTTGTCGCCATCGAGAATGCCCGCGCCACTCATGCTGTCGCCTTCGACGCTGAAATAAAATGACGCCGCCCGATGCCGGATCAGGTACGCGTTGAGGTCCAGTCCACTTTCGAAAAAATCGGACGCCGGCGACGGAAATCCGGCTGCAACGCCGGACAGCAAGGGCAGGTCGCACGATGCCCCAGATTCCGCTGCCGGGGTGATGTCCTGGATGAGAGATGGTACAAAAAGAGGAGTCATGCCCACACCTTTTAACTGTATATATTTACAGTATATCGGGGTGCGGCATTGCGAACAAGGGTTTGGGCGAATAATGAGTTGCAAACCTCACACCACCCAAAAAACCAATTTTTAACAGGGGCAAATTCCAGCGTCTTGTGACCTTCCATCCTCCGCAACAAGATCCTTTTCGAACCTGCCCACATCAAAGCAGGGCAAAAAATTTATACGACAGGGCAAGCCCTTGAAGCGCTGCACGCCGTCAACTCGGACTTCCTGAAAAATACACTGATGGACGAATATTGCAACGAGCCGGTTCTTGGTTTCCCGATGAAGCAAATGAGATTTTCCGACTCCAGGTTCAACCTGCGCATGTCGCGCCGAAGTCCCGACGAAGTTAGTGTCGAACTCAATCTGCCGGCGCAAAAAAAACGGCCCCGTGCGTTGCTGCACAGGGCCGTTTTTTTGAATTCTTTGGGGTGGCCGACGGGGATCGAACCCGCGACAACAGGAATCACAATCCTGGACTCTACCAACTGAGCTACGGCCACCACTGACATCCCCCGTCAATCAGGGGAACTGGCGATTATACAAAATTCACGCCTGGCTGACAAGCCACACCATCGATCAGTGTTTGAGCAAACCATTCACTTTGACCAGATCGTCTTCTTTCAGGATGCCCGCCGCTGACTTCAGTTTCAGGCCGCTCATGATCGCGTCGTAGCGCGCCTTCGCCAAATCCTTGCGGGTCGAGTACAACTGCTGCTGGGCGTTCAGGACATCGATGTTGATGCGCACGCCGACTTCGTAGCCAAGCCTGTTGGAATCCAGCGCAGACTGGCTCGACACTTCTGCCGCTTCCAGCGCCTTGATTTGCGACAGCCCGCTGGTTACGCCCAGAAAGGCTTGCCGTGCCGACTGCGCCGCGCTACGACGCGTGTATTCCAGATCGTTTCGCGCCTTGTCTTCCAGCGCAATCGCTTCACGCACCTTGCTGGTCACGCCCATGCCGGCAAACAGCGGTATCGTCCACTGGACACCGACCGAATTAATGATGCCATCGCCTGTACCTGATGCGCCGGGGCCGGTAGAGTCGGTGCGGCCGCGTTTCGCAACCAGATCAATGGTCGGCATGTGTCCGCCACGCATACGCGAGATTTCGCGCTGCGCGATTTCCAGCGCCAGTTGCGAACCGAGCACGCCGAAGTTCTGCTTCTCGGCGTAATTGACCCAGACATCGATTTTCAATGGGTCTGGCGCGCCGATCACCACGCCCGCGCGCAGCGGATCCAGTGCAGCCGGTGTCTTGCCAATAATTTGCTGCAGAGCAGTGCGTTTGACTTCGAGGTCGTTGATGCCGGCAATTTCCTGCGCCACGGCCAAATCGTAGCGCGCCTGTGCTTCGTGGGTGTCGGTAATGGTGGCGGTGCCAACTTCGAAATTGCGCTTGGCCGATTCGAGCTGTTCGCTAATCGCTGCCTTTTGCGCCTGCACAAAAGCGATCACATCCTGCGCAGCGAGCACATCGAAATAAGCTTGCGCCACGCGCACCACCAGATCCTGCTGCGCTTGCGCAAACGCCGCCTCACTCGCCGCGGCGGAGAGTCGACCCTGCTGGAATTGCTGGATGCTGGCCCAGTTGAACAGCGGCTGGGTCAGGCTGATGCCGTAGCTGTTAACCCTGTAGTTGAGTTCGCCCTGCGGCTCGACCCGGTTGTAGCTGCCGGACGCGGCGACCACCGGCAGCAGAATGGCCAAGCCCTGCGGCGCTTTTTCCTGCCCTGCTGCGAGGCTGGCGCGCGCGCTGGCGTATTGCGCATCGCTGACCAGCGCATCCTTGTATACCTGAAGCAAATCGGCCGCATAAGCGTTCAACCCCAACAGCATCAGGGTTGCCAGCGTGAGCATCCTCGTTCTGCGCATCGTGTTCTCCGTGCGAATCGTCCAGCTTATTCAAAAATACTGCGCGTGCCAGCACGCACGCCGCGCAGGGGTTTCACAACCGTCTCGAACAGGTTCCGGGTGTCGAAGGCGGCCGCCGAGGTGCGCGTGACAAGCTGCGCCGTCATCGTCGGCCCCTTCCCGATAAATGCCGCAATCCGCCCGCCCACCTTGACCTGACGCAATATTGCGCCCGGCAACACCGGCAGCGAACCGGAAATCACGATTACATCGTACGCTTCCTCCGCGCTGCCCCATCCTCCCGCGCCGTTGCCCAGCACAAGCTCGACATTCGCGAGAGCATAGTCAGCCAGATTTTTTTCCGCCAGATCCTTGAGCGCCGGTTCGATTTCGACAGTCGTCACGAAGCGCGCGCGGTGCGCGAGCAAGGCCGCCATATAACCGGAACCCGTGCCGATTTCCAGCACGCTTTCGTGCTGCCTGATCGCGACCGACTCCAGAATCCGCGCTTCAATCGTCGGCTTGAGCATATTTTCGCCGCAGGGCAAGGGGATTTCGATATCGGCAAAAGCAAAGCCGGTGAAGGCCGATGGCACAAAATGCTCGCGCTTGACCACTTCCAGCAAATCGAGCACCTCCTGCGCACGCACTCCCCCGCCCACGCATATTTGCTGCGCAATCATGTTGGCGCGAGCCTGTTCGATGTTCATTTCCGGAGCCAGACGGGTAGGATTCATTCTCTGCATTCTAACGCCTTATTGTGCTGTTGGCGTCATGGCATTCACAAGCTGCAAGACAGTTTGTTACAAAACATCAAACCGGCCATTCGTGCATGTAGGTAAAATGGCCGCTATCCTCATTACTTTCGGACTGTCATGGACGGGTTGCTAAGCTGGTTGCGCGCGCGCTGGGTCTGGGTACTTGCCGGATTTGTAATTTTGCTGGGTGCGATCGGCCTGATCGCTGGCTTGGGCGGCGACTCAGCCCCGCAATACAAAACGGCAAGGATCGAGAAAGGCAGCATCATCGCCAGCGCGGCGGCATCCGGCACCTTGAGTGCGGTGGTCTCGGTGCAAGTGGGCTCGCAAATTTCCGGACAAATCAAGGAACTCTACGCAGATTTCAATACCGAGGTGAAGCAGGGACAACTGATTGCGCGCATCGACCCGGAAACCTTTGAATACAAGGTAAGACAAGCGCAGGCTGACCTTGAAGCCGCGCGTGCGCAAATCCAGCTGCAGCGCGCCGAGGCAACACGACACCAGGTGAACGCCGCCAATGCGAAGCGCGATTACGACCGCAATCTGCTGCTGTTCGACAAGGGCTTTATCTCAGTTGGCGCGCGCGACACCTCCCACACCAATTACAGCGCACTTGCCGAGCAGGCAAAGAGTGCCAGCGCCCAGGTCGCCGTCGCCGATGCTGGCCTCAGGCAAAAGGAAGCCATGCTCTCGCAGGCGAAAATTGACCTTGAACGCACCGCCATCCGCGCGCCGGTCAACGGCATCGTCATCAAGCGCAGCATCGAAAAAGGCCAGACCGTCGCCGCCAGCCTGCAATCACCGGAACTGTTCGTCATTGCCGAAAACCTGGCCGACATGCAGGTTGACACCTCAATCGACGAGGCGGAAATCGGGCGCATCCGCGAAGGACAGAAAGCCAGCTTTACGGTTGATGCCTTCCCCGGGCGCGCATTCGAAGGCACGGTCAAGCGCATCCGCAAATCGGCGCAAACCGTATCCAATGTCGTCACCTACATGGTTGAAATCGCCACCGCCAATCCGGACAAGGAACTGCTGCCCGGCATGACCGCCAATGTGCGCATCGTGACCGACAACCGCGAAGATGTCCTGCGCGTGCCGAATGCGGCGCTGCGTTTCAGGCCTTCCGGCACTTCCGCACAGGCCAGGGCAAGCCCGGAAAAATCCAGCGCAGATGCCGCCGCGCAGACCAAAGCGCAACGCGAGCGCATCGAACAGGATCTTGCCCTCAACGATGAGCAAAAATCCAGGCTGGACGCCATTTTCAATGCCTTGCGCGACAAGATGGCGGGAATGCGTAACGCACAGGAGGGTGATCGCAAGAAACTGTCCGAGCGCGCACGCATCGAAATGCGCGAGCAGGTTGCCGCCATCCTGACGCCGGAACAAAAGCAGAAATTCGATGCGATGAATGCCGAGTCCGCCAGCCGTCGGACCGTCGGCGCAACCACTGCCGGGCGCATCTTCATCATGGATAGCGGCAGGCCGAAGGAAATGAATGCGCGCGCCGGTATGACGGATGGCACGATGACTGAAATCATCTCCCCGGATCTGAAGGAGGGGATGGAAGTGATCGTCGGCACGACGCAAGGCGCAGGCAAGGCGGCGACGCCACCCGTCGGTCCGCGGATGTTCTAAGGAAAGTCGGGTGCCGCCTCGAAATATCGCCGACGATATTTGACTGCCGACCCCGTTTTTCCGGCTGCCGATCCTGCCTTTCGAAATTCAAGCATACTGCAATAGCGCCGATGAACAAGAACCTGATCGAAACCCGCAAGCTGATCAAGGAATATGTGATGGGCGAGCATCGCGTGTATGCCTTGCGCGATGTGTCGATCTCGATTTCGGAAGGCGAGTTCGTCGCCATCATGGGCGCGTCCGGCTCCGGCAAGTCAACCTTCATGAACCTGCTCGGCTGCCTCGACCTGCCCACTGCGGGCGAGTATTTTCTCGCGGGCGAAAAGGTTTCGGACCTGTCGGCCGATGCGCTCGCGGCCATCCGCAACAAACGCATCGGTTTCGTGTTCCAGCAGTTCAATCTCCTGCCGCGCACCAGCGCGCAGGAGAATGTCGAACTGCCATTACTCTACTCCAATGCGCCACCCTACGAGCGCAAGGAACGCGCATTGCAGCGCCTGAACCAGGTCGGCCTGGGCGAGCGGACACAGCACACGCCGTCTGAGCTGTCCGGCGGTCAGCAGCAGCGCGTTGCGATTGCGCGCGGCCTGGTCAACAATCCATCGCTGATCCTCGCCGACGAACCGACTGGCGCGCTGGATTCGCGCACCAGCGTCGAGATCATGGCGCTGCTGCAAAAGCTCAGCCACGAGGGGATGACCATCGTGATCGTCACGCACGAGCGCGAAATCGCTGCCTTCGCTTCGCGCATCATCACCTTCCGCGACGGGCAGGTCATCAGCGATGTCGCCAATGAACCGGAAGACGCCGCTGCAGCCCTCGCCGCCTTGCCGCACCCGGGAGCGCAGCCATGAACCTGCTGGCGATCTTTCGTGTCGCGATCAATGCCTTGCGGCTGAACAAGATGCGTTCGTCCCTGACCATGCTCGGCATCATCATCGGGGTTGCGGCCGTGATCGTAATGATTGCCGTCGGCGGTGGTGCGCAGGCGCGTATCCAGAGCCAGATCAAAAGCCTGGGTTCTAACCTGATGATCATCCTGCCCGGCTCAACGACCGCGTCCGGCGTGCGCCTTGGCGCGGGCGCGAACCTTAACCTCACCGAAGACGATGCCGTTGCGATTGCCAAGGAGGTGCCGGAAGTGCAGTTTGCCGCCCCGTCCAATCGCGGTGGGGCGCAGATGATCGCCGGCAACAACAATTGGTCAACGCAGATTCAGGGCGTGACGCCGGATTATTTTGATGTGCGCGAATGGCCACTGGCCAGCGGGCGCATGTTCGAACAGGCGGAACTGGCTGGTTCTGCCAAGGTAGTCATCATCGGCCAGTCGGTTGCGACACAATTATTTGGCGACGCCGATCCGCTGGATCAAAGCGTGCGTATCAAGAATGTGCCGTTTACGATTATTGGCGTTCTCTCGAAAAAAGGGCAAAGCATGCTCGGGCAGGATCAGGACGATGTCGTAATGATCCCGATCTCGACCCACCGCAACCGGCTTTTCGGCGCCACACAGGGCAAGCTGCGCCGCGTCGGCGTAATCCAGGTGAAGGTGCTCGAAGGAGCGAGCATGAAGGATGCCGAAGAAAAAATCCGCGATCTGATGCGCCAGCGCCAGCGCACCCAGCCGGGGCAGGAAGACGCCTTCACCATCCGCAACCTGACGGAAATTTTGCAGGCGCAGGAAGAATCGTCGCGCATCATGGCGCTACTGCTCGCGGCGGTCGCCTCCGTCTCGCTGGTGGTCGGCGGCATCGGCATCATGAACATCATGCTGGTGTCGGTCACCGAGCGCACCCGCGAAATTGGCCTGCGCATGGCAGTCGGCGCGCGCGGCAAGGACATCCTCAACCAGTTTCTGGTCGAAGCGGTCACGCTGTCACTGATCGGCGGCTTCGTTGGCATCGTGCTGGGCGTGGGCGGCTCCATTATCATTGGCAAATTCGCCGGATGGGCGACGGAACTTCCGTTCAAGGCTATCCTGCTTGCCGTGGGATTCTCCGGCGGCATCGGGATATTTTTCGGATTTTATCCTGCACACAAGGCGTCCAGGCTGCTGCCGATCGAAGCGCTGCGTTATGAGTAAGCCGGACAAGCCGCTACAATAGCGACTTTCCCGCAAAGCGCACTCCGCACCCTGCACCCAAATCATGGACATCACCCTCGCCATCAAGGCCTTCATCATGGGCCTGGTAGAAGGCTTCACCGAATTCCTGCCGATTTCCTCTACCGGCCACCTGATCCTGGCGGGTAGCCTGCTCGACTTTTCCGGCGAAAAGGAAAAAGTGTTCGAGATTGCCATCCAGTCGGGCGCCATGCTGTCGGTGGTCTGGGTCTACCGCGCCAAAATCTGGTCGGTGCTGAGCGGCCTGTTCAGTGACCGTTCTTCGCAGAAGTTCGCAGCGAATGTCGTCATCGCCTCCATGCCGGCCATCCTCCTCGGGCTTATGTTCCATCGCAAGATCAAGGAATTGCTGTTCTCGCCGGTCCCAGTCGCGCTGGCCTTCATCATCGGCGGCATCGTCATTCTGTGGGTCGAGCGCCACCACAAAAACAACCCCGTCGAGTACCGCATCAACTCGGTCGACGACATGACCGCGCTCGATGCCCTCAAGGTCGGCTGTGCGCAAGTGTTCGCGCTGATTCCGGGCACCAGCCGCTCCGGTGCGACCATTATCGGCGGCCTGGTGTTCGGCCTGTCGCGCAAGGCGGCGACTGAATTCTCGTTCTTCATGGCGATGCCAATACTGTTCGGTGCCGGCGTCTACTCCCTGTACAAGGAACGCGCAATCCTGTCCGCCGCCGACCTGCCGCTATTCGGTATCGGCTCGTTTGCAGCCTTCATCTCGGCGTTCCTGTGTGTGCGCTGGCTGCTGCGCTACATCAGCACGCACGACTTCACCGTTTTCGCCTGGTATCGCATCGGTTTTGGCATTTTCGTGATCGTCAGCGCCTGGAACGGCTGGGTGGTGTGGGCGGACTAGACCGGCGGGAAATCGGGAGCCACAAACATCTATACCCCCAGGGGGCATTTTTTCTCCGGCGCGCGGGATAAGGCTGAAAGATTAATTTAGCTATATACTCCATCAAAAATCGTGTTTTCAGCGCGATTATTTGCCTATTTTTTGTGCAAACCAGGGATTCTGCGGCGTCTGGAGGCTGCACAAACCCGCTTTCAGGCAAATAATAACGCGACGCGTTATTATCAAAAAAGCGGGCAGTGTCACTGGAAAATCGGGGTCAGAGTAATTTACGCTTCGCGTAAAAAAACTGCTGACCCCGATTTTTCTGCGCCCGTTATCCGGCGCTGTCAGGGCCAAAAAACGCCGCGACTTCCGCCAGTTCCCGCGTCCGCCTGAACGGCGGCAGGCTTTGCCAGATGCGCCGCCCGTACTGCTTGGCGATGAGTCTTGGGTCGCAAATCATCAGCACACCGCGGTCGGCTTCGTCGCGGATCAACCGGCCCGCGCCCTGCTTGAGGCTGATGATCGCTTCGGGCAACTGGTGATCCATGAATCCGTTGCCGCCGCTCTTTTCCATTACCGCGATGCGCGCCGCCAGCACCGGATCATCCGGCGGGGCGAATGGCAGCCGGTCGATGATCACCACCGACAGCGCCTCCCCGCGCACATCCACGCCTTCCCAGAAACTCTGGCTGCCAACCAGCACGCCGTTGCCCGCCTCGCGGAAGCGATCCAGCAGTTCGGTGCGTCCGGTTTCGCCCTGCACGAAAAGCGGGAACGGCCACTCGCGCGCCTTGAATTCCTCGCGCAGCCGTTCGCCCGCGCGGTTGACTGCCCGCAGCGTGGTACACAGCACGAACACGCGTCCGCCTGCCGCTTCGATCACCGGCAGCGCCGCCTCGATCATTGCGTCGGTGTAGTCGGGTGAGTTGGGCTCCGGCAAACCCGTGGGCACATACAGCAAGGCCTGCTGGGCGTAATCGAACGGGCTGGGCCAGGTGCGCGCCGCTTCGTCGCCCAGCCCCATTTGCGAGGCAAAATAGCGAAAATCGTTTTTCACTGCCAGCGTTGCCGAAGTAAAAATCCAGGCGCGCGGCGTGCCTTCACGCTGCTTGCTGAAAATCGGCGCAATCGACAAAGGCGTCTGGTGCAATTGCAGCGAGGATGAAAACGCCTCTACCCAGAGCACGGTATCTGCGTTGCCCTTCTCGTCTGCCGGCCTGGCGCTCCATCGATCCAGCGCCTCTTTCAGCGCGATGGCGCGGTTGCGGCACTGTGCAATCGTCTCTGCGCGCTCGGCCTGATTTTCCAGTGTCGCGATCATCGGCACCAGTTCGTCTTTCAGCTTTTGCAGCGCGGGATAGAACGCGCTCGAGGGTGCGATCTGGCTGACGGCCAGCCGCGCAAAATCCTGCGGAAATGTCAGGCGCAAATCGCGTGCCGCCTTCTCGACCGGGGCGATCACCTCCGCCCATTTCGCACCATCGCGCGCATGCACCAGACCTTCGGCCAGCACATCGCGGCACAGTTCGAGCACCTGCGAGGTCGAGACCGATTCGCCGAAAAACAGGGTCGCCGTGTCCGGCAGCTGGTGCGCCTCGTCAAAGATGACCGTGTTCGCAGTCGGCAGCAGTTCCGCCACGCCGCTGTCCTTGAGCGCCACATCGGCAAAGAACAGGTGATGGTTGACCACCACGACATCAGCCTGCTGCGCCTCGCGCCGTGCCTTCATCACGAAACAGTCCTGATAATGCTGGCATTCCGCCCCCATGCAGGTATCGCGGGTCGAGGTGACCAGGCTCCACAGCAGCGCGCCTTCGGGCACGGCTGCCAGTTCGGCCTTGTCGCCGCTTTGCGTGGTTTTGGAAAATCGCGAGATAGCACGCAGATAGCCCACATCCTCGCGCGAAGTGAGCCGGTTGTTCTTGATGGTGCGATCAAGATGAAAGTGGCACAGATAATTGGCGCGCCCCTTCAGCAGGGCCACCGTCACCGGCGCATTCAGCGCCTTGCGAACGGTCGGAATGTCGCGCAAAAACAACTGATCCTGCAGATTTTTCGTGCCGGTCGACAGGATCACCTTGCCCCCCCAAAGCAGGGCGGGAACAAGATAGGCAAAGGTTTTGCCGGTGCCGGTGCCGGCCTCGGCGATCAGGACTTCGGCTGAATCAATGGCGTGCGCAACCGCCTTCGCCATGTCTGTCTGTGATTCACGCAGCCGGAAAGAATCAACCGCGCTGGCCAGCGGCCCGGAGGCCGCAAACAGGCTGTCGATATCGGCATCGTGCTGTCCTGGCGGCGGTATCGGATTGTCATTACTCAAGATGGAACCGTTGCCTCATGCGGGTGACAAAAGCGACGCTAGCGCCGAATGCGCAATGGTACACCATGGCCGACAGCCATTCTCTGCACCGGATGCGGTTATCATGCGCAAAATGGGCAAAAATCATTTGCCGGTATTTGCACCCCGTTCAACAGGCCTACCGTCACACAGCATGAACCAGTACATCATCGAAGCTGGCACCGCACAGCACATCGGCGACCGCAAGGAGCAACAGGATCGGGTCGCCCTGCTTTCTGCGCCCAGGGCATCCGGTTATTTGCTGGCCATTCTGGCCGACGGCATGGGCGGCAGCAAGGGCGGAGCGATGGCTGCCGAGCAAATCATCCATACGGCGAAGTTGCAGATGAATGAATTCTCCCCGCTCACGCACACTGTCGAATCACTTCTGGAAACCATTGTCAAGGAAGCGCACACCGTCATCAAGTTGATTGGCATGGCCGCCGACAACCAGCCACACACCACGATGGTGGCACTGATGCTGACACCCGATCGAAAAGCCATCTGGGCACACGCCGGTGACTCCCGCCTGTATCGCTTCAGCGGCCCGAACTTCCGGGAGCGCACCGTCGACCATTCACATGTGGAAACACTGGTAAAAAAAGGCGAAATCACGAGCGAGCAGGCCAAGACCCACCGCCTCGCCAATCTGCTGGTCAACGGGCTGGGCGGCAGGGTGGACCCGTTCACCACCATCGGCAACTATGTCAACCTGCAGCCGGGCGATTCTTTCCTGCTGTGCTCTGACGGACTCTGGAGTTATTTTTCCGAAGCGGAACTGGGGCCTTTGATCATGATGAACACCCCCCGCGACGCATCAGAGGCGCTCATCAAAAAGGCGCGCGAGCGCGCCAGGGGAAACGGCGACAACTGCTCGTTCGCCATCGTCAAACTGATATCCACCCAAAAACCGGCTGCGGTCGAAAAATCATCGAAGGCTTCCCGTTCGCGTTCGCCCGTCACCCGTTCGCGATCCGCAGACCGTGGCGGCGGTATGACGAAACGGCAAAAACAAACTCTCAAATAGGCCGAATCACTTCTCCGACACGGCAGGCGGCGGCGCTGAAGGCGCCGCCTTTTTTTTTGCCGCAGCATCTGCCTTCTTCTTGCGTCGAAGCGCCGTCTTGGCTCTCTTTTCTTCCACCTTGCGCTGTGCTGCCTCCCGATCCTGAACCTTTTTCTGAAATGCCGCTTCATTCTCCGCGCGCTTCTCGGCTGCGGTCGGCTCCTTCTGCTGCCTCTGTTGCTGCTTGGATTCGAATGTTTGAGTATGTGTGTCGACATCCGACCGCGTCCTGCCCTCCTCCTTCAGTCGTTTGGCCTCCAGTGCCTTGTCGCGCTTGAGCACGGCATCGTGTCGCTTGAAACGATTGGCTTCAACCTCAATCGGCCTGATCGCCGCCAGCGAGATCCGACGGCGATCCTTGGCCTCCGTCACGCATCGATTTGCCAGAAATTGGTCGTAGCAAGACTTTTCTTCCGCCTTGAATCGCGTCTCTATCCACTCTCGCCCTTTTTTCACCTCTGCCACCGCGCGATCAGCCTGCTCGACAGCCGTGATGCTTCCAACCGGGTAGCGCGCCTTGAGGCTTGCTGGCGATACCGATTCGTCTGCAGCAACTGCGATTTTCGGTTTGCGCGCCGGCGCTTTCGGTGCCAAGGCCTGCGGCGCTGAAACCTGCGGCGCCGAGGCGGATGCCGCGCTCTGCGCATAAGCCTGCATATTCAACAGCGCTGCCGCTGCCAACGCACAAATAAAAACCTGCCTGAAAAAATATGAATTCATCATTCTCGTCACCACCCCACCCTTCAAAACTGTCTGACAGCCGTGCGTTGTCGCTTGCCTCGAATATTCGGCGCAAAATTCGACTCCGACCCCGATTTTCGGCGATTAAATCAGTGCTTCCTAATAATTCAACGCCCTGCCGCCGACCGCCAGCGCGGCTTCCTTCATCGCCTCCGACAGGGTCGGGTGCGCATGACAGATGCGGGCAATGTCCTCGGCAGACGCGCGAAACTCCATTGCCACCACTGCTTCCGCGATCATCTCTGAGGCCATCGGCCCAATCACATGCACGCCAAGAATCTCGTCCGTTGCGGCATCGGCCAGAAACTTGACCATGCCAACCGTATCACCCATGGCGCGCGCCCGGCCATTGGCCAGAAACGGAAACACGCCCGCTTTGTAGGCAGTGCCCTCCGCCTGCAGTTGCTGCTCGTTCCTGCCAACCCAGGCAATTTCCGGCGAGGTATAGATGACCCACGGAATCGTGTTGAAATTCACAATGGCATGCTGCCCCGCGATGCGCTCGGCGACAGCCGCACCCTCCTCCTCTGCCTTGTGCGCCAGCATCGGCCCGCGCACCACATCTCCGACCGCCCAGACATTTGGCAGATTCGTCCTGCAGTTTTCGTCGACCATGACAAAACCCCGATCGTCCAGCGACAGACCGACGCCTTGCGCATTGAAATCCGCAGTATTCGGCACGCGACCGATCGAGACGATCAATTTGTCAAAAGCAGCCTTCTGCGGCTTGCGCTGAAGATCGAGATATTCAACAGTCACGCCCCTGGCACCCGCATCCACTTTTGTGATGTTGACACCGAACTGGATCGCCAGGCGCTGCCGTGCAAACTGCCGGTAAGCCTCTTCGGCGATTTGCCGATCGGCCGCCGGGAGAAAATCCACCGCGCTTTCCAGCAACGAGACTTCGGAGCCCAGCCGATGCCACACGCTCCCCATCTCCAGGCCGATTACACCAGCGCCGACGATGCCCAGTTTTTTCGGCACAGCCGTCATCGAGAGCGCTCCGATATTCGACAGCACTTTTTCCTCATCAAAGGCCACGCCGGGCAAGGGCCGTGGAGACGATCCGGTGGCGACGATCACATGCGTGCCGATGATGGTTTCCTCCCGCGTTCCGCTGATTCGGATGCGATAAGCACTGCCTTCAGTGCCAGCAAATGCACCCCGGCCGTGAATGAAGGAAATCCTGTTCTTGCGAAACAGAAAAAGAATGCCATCGTTGTTCTGACGCACGATATCGTCCTTGCGTGCCAGCATGCGCGCCAGATCCAGCTTTACCCCACTGAGATCGATGCCATGCGCAGCGAATTTATGTCCGGCATGCTCGAAGTGATCGGAAGATTGCAGCAAGGCTTTGGACGGAATGCAACCAACATTGGTGCAGGTGCCGCCGGGAGCAGGGCCACCTTTCGGGTTCTTCCAGTCGTCGATGCAGGCAACCTTGAAACCGAGCTGCGCCGCGCGAATCGCCGCAATGTAGCCGCCGGGGCCGGCGCCGATAACGATCACATCGAACTGCTGTTCCATTCGAGTTCCCTCCTATATGTCGAGCAGCAATCTGGCCGGATCTTCCATCGCCTCCTTGATGGCCACCAGCGCCTGCACCGCCTCCCGGCCGTCAACCAGCCGATGATCGTAAGAGAGCGCCAGATAATTCATCGGACGGATCACAATCTGCCCGTTTTCTACCACTGGCCTGTCCTTGGTTGCATGAATGCCGAGTATCGCGGACTGCGGCGGATTGATGATCGGCGTCGACAGCATCGAACCAAACACGCCCCCATTGGAAATAGAGAAGGTTCCGCCAGTAAGGTCTTCCAGCGTGAGTTTGCCATCTCTGGCCTGATCGCCAAATTCAAGGATTTTCCGTTCGATGTCAGCTATCGACATCTGATCCGCATTGCGCAAAACCGGAACCACCAGCCCACGCGGCGAACTGATGGCAATGCCGATGTCGAAATAGCCGTGATACACAATGTCGTTACCCTCGATCGATGCGTTGGCCACCGGAAATTTTTTCAGGGCCGCCACCGACGCTTTCACAAAGAAAGACATGAAGCCAAGCCGGACACCATGCTCTTCCTCGAACTTGTCCTTGTAGCGGTTACGCAAATCCATCACCGGCTGCATGTTGACTTCGTTGAAAGTCGTCAATGTCGCCGTAGTCAGTTGCGAATGCAGCAGGCGCTCCGCAATGCGCGCGCGCAAGCGGCTCATGGGCACCCGATCCGCAGGCCGGTCTCCCAGATCGAGATTGACCGGCAAATCGACCGTGCGCAACGCAGGCTGCATCGGCATTGCCGGTTTGTTTTCGATCGCGCTGATCACATCCTGCTTGGTCACGCGCCCGCCCTTGCCTGTTCCGACGATCTGCGCGGGCGAAAGATTGCTGGCCGCCAGCATTCTGGCCGCAGCCGGCATGATGGCGGCGACATTGGCGGGCGCGGCCTTCCCCTGCTCGACACGAAGCGGCTGCGAAGCGAGCTTTTTTTCAGGAACAACCGTTGGCGCTGCGTCGCTGTCAATCATCGCGATCAGTTCGCCCGCCGCCACCTTGCTGCCCTCTCCCTTGATGATCTGCGTCAGCACGCCAGCACCCGGCGCGGGCAACTCCAGCACCACCTTGTCAGTTTCGATGTCGATCAGATTTTCGTCGCGCTCGACGGCTTCACCGATCTGCTTGTGCCACTGCAGCAAAGTCGCCTCCGCGACCGACTCCGACAACTGCGGAATTTTCACTTCAAACAAAGCCATGCTTTTCTCCAATCATTCTGGCTCAACGGTTCTTTCTCACATCATTTGGTGACGATCGCGCCCTTCAACTTGCCAAACGCCGCTGCCAGCAACTCCCTTTGCTGCGCAATGTGTTTGTAGAAATAGCCGACTGCGGGCGAGGCACTGGCCGGACGGCCTGCGTATGCCAGCCTCTGTCCGCTTTCCATCTGTCCAAGCAGGTTGTGCTGGATCTGGAACCACGCGCCCTGGTTCTGCGGCTCATCCTGCACCCAGACAAGCTCTGCCAGATCCGGGTATTTCGCCAGTTCGTCGGCGTATGCCTTGTGCGGAAAGGGATAAAGCTGCTCCATCCGGAGGATGGCGACATCTTTCCGGTCGCGTTCCCGGCGCGAATTAACCAGATCGTAGTAGACCTTGCCAGAACAAAGCAGCAGACGGCGCACCTTGCCGGCTTCGATCGACTCGTCCGTTTCGCCAATGACGGTTCTGAACGATCCTTTGGCCAAATCGGCAAGCGGCGAGCCGGCATCCTTGTGCCGCAGCAACGATTTCGGCGTCAGCACAACCAGCGGCTTGCGGAAGCGGCGGATCATCTGGCGACGCAGCAGGTGAAATATTTGCGCCGCCGTCGTCGGCTGCACCACCTGAATATTATTGTCGGCGCACAACTGCAAATATCGCTCCAGCCGCGCCGAGGAATGTTCCGGCCCTTGCCCTTCGTAACCGTGCGGCAGCAGCATGACGAGTCCGGAGGCGCGCCCCCACTTGACTTCGCCAGAGGTAATAAACTGATCGATCACGACTTGCGCGCCGTTCGCAAAATCGCCGAACTGCGCTTCCCAGATCGTCAGCGTATTCGGTACGGCTGTCGAATAGCCGTACTCAAACCCCAGCGCAGCCTCCTCGGAAAGCACCGAGTCGATAACGGTGAAGGGCGCCTGGCTGTCGGACACATGCTTCAGAGGCGTGTAGGTGCCAACATCCCAGCGCTCCTTGTTCTGGTCATGCAATACAGCGTGGCGGTGCACAAATGTGCCGCGCGCCGAATCCTGACCAGACAGCCGAATGGAATAGCCTGACGAAAGCAGCGAGGCAAAGGCAAGGTGTTCGGCCATGCCCCAGTCAAGCGCCATCTCGCCGCGCCCCATCGCCTGTCGTTCCCTCAGTACTCTTTCTGCCAGCGGGTGCAGCTCGAAACCATCCGGCGCTTTGGTGATGCGTTCGGACAGTCGCGCCAGCTCTTCGGTCGGTACAGCGGTGTCCGCTGCATCAGTCCACTTGCGATTCAGAAATGGCGTCCAGTCAACCGACGACTGGTTCTTGTAATTGGCAATCACGGGATCCATGTCCAGCACACCGGAGTCCATCTCTTTGCGGAAGGACGCAAATACATCCTCTTCTTCGCCCTGCCAGATGATGCCTTGCGCCGCCAGCTTTCTGGCGTACAAACGGCGCACGCCCTGCTGTTGCGCTACTTTTTTATACATCAGGGGTTGCGTCAGCGCCGGGGTGTCCTGTTCGTTGTGGCCAAGCTTGCGGTAGCACACGATGTCGAGCACGACATCCTTCCTGAATTCCATGCGGAAATCGAGCGCGATCTGCACGGCAAAAACCACAGCCTCCGGATCGTCGCCATTCACATGCAAAACCGGCGCCTCGACCATTTTTGCGACATCCGTGCAATACAGCGTGGAGCGCGCATCACGCGGATCGGAAGTGGTAAATCCAATCTGGTTGTTGATGACGATATGCACAGTGCCGCCGGTGCTGTAACCGCGCGTCTGTCCAAGGTTTAGCGTTTCCATCACCACGCCCTGCGCAGCAAATGCGGCATCGCCATGCACCAGCAGCGGCAACACCTGCAAGCCATCCGCGTCCTGGCGGTGATCCATGCGCGCGCGTGCCGATCCCTCCACCACAGGGTTGACGATTTCCAGATGCGATGGATTGAATACCAGCGACAAATGAACCGGCCCACCCGGCGTCGCGATGTCACGGGTGAATCCCTGATGGTATTTGACATCGCCAGATGGCAGATTCTCTACCTGATGATCCTCGAACTCGGCAAACAGGTCCCTGGGCATCTTGCCCAGCGTGTTGACCAGCACATTCAGACGGCCACGATGCGCCATGCCAATGACGATTTCCTGCACGCCTTTTGCGCCGGCGCGCTGAATCACTTCATCCAGCGCCGCAATGAAACTCTCGCCCCCTTCAAGCGAAAATCGTTTCTGCCCGACATATTTTGTGTGCAGGTAGCGTTCCAGACCCTCGGCCGCCGTTATGCGTTCAAGAATATGCCTTTTCTTTTCATCGGAAAAATCAGGCGTCGCGCGCGATGATTCCAGCCTTTGCTGCATCCAGCGTTTCTGACCCTGATCGCTGATATACATGAACTCGGCGCCAATCGAGCGGCAATAGGTATCGCGCAGAAAATGGATATGGTCGCGCAGAGATGCCGTTTCGACGCCAAAATAAGTGTTGCCGATATTGAACACCAAATCCATGTCAGCGTCGCCCAGGCCATAGAAGCCCGGTTCCAGTTCAGGAATGTCTGGCCTCGGCTGTCGTTGAAGTGGGTCGAGATTGGCCCAGCGCGAACCGAGAATGCGATAGGCAGCCGTCAACTGCTGGGACGCCACCTGCTTGCGATCCATGACCGAACTGACGGGCGCAACCACCGTTCGAAAGGGGCCGTGCTTTGCGCGCTCGACATAGGATGCGACAACCGGCGTGTGCGGCACATCATGCCGACTCGACCCGTCGGACGCAGGGACATGCTGCATCGCGTTGAACCACGCGCGCCAGTTGTCGGGGACGGAATTGGGATTGTTGAGATAAGTCTCGTACATCTCCTCGATGTACGGTGCATTGCCCGCCGACAGGCAGGCGCTGGTCGTGTATTCCTGCATCATTTTGCTCACATTTCTTCGCGCTTCGCGAGATTAGCGGGTCACCCCTCCGCCGTTCGGCCTGACCGGATGGCGGATTGCATTACATGGCAGATTGCAAATTGTAGGTTCAGTGTAGCCGGAACCGGGTGGCTCCTTGTTGACGCACTTCAACTTTGTCCATCATAACGCGCCGTCCCGCAAAAATAAAAACATTTTGCAAGACTGCGAGCGATAATGCCGAGGAAGCACTGATTTAATCGCTGTTACCCGCGCATGGATTAATCAGTGCTTCCCTGGGTCAACCTCGTTCGTGGGCCGGCTTCACATCGCGGCGCGGTTCGCCGGTATACAGTTGCCGCGGACGCGCGATTCTGTGATCCGGGTCGGAAATCATTTCCTTCCACTGCGAAATCCAGCCAACCGTGCGCGCCATCGCAAAAATCCCGGTAAACAGCGAGGTCGGTATGCCCAGCGCGGATTGCACGATACCCGAGTAGTAATCGACATTCGGGTACAACTGGCGCGACACGAAGTAGTCGTCTTCCAGCGCGTACCGCTCGATTTCCAGCGCGACCTTGAACAAGGGGTGATCCTTCAGACCCAGTTCGCCCAGCACTTCATGGCAGGTTTCGCGCATCAGCACGGCGCGCGGGTCGAAACTCTTGTACACGCGGTGGCCGAAGCCCATCAGCCTGACGCCTGCCGTACGGTTTTTTACATGCCGGATGAATTCCGGCACTTTGTCGACGGTACCGATCTCCTGAAGCATCGTGAGCGTGGCCTCGTTCGCGCCGCCATGCAGCGGCCCCCAAAGCGAAGCAATGCCGGCGGCAATGCAGGCGAAGGGGTTGGCGCCGCTCGAACCGGCTATGCGCACCGTGGAGGTGGAGGCGTTCTGCTCGTGGTCGGCATGCAGGATCATGATGCGATCAAGCGCGCGCGCCAGCACCTCGTTGACCTTGTAATCCTCGGCGGGCGTCGCAAACATCATGCGCAGGAAGTTCGCGCCGTACGACAGCTCGTGACGGGGATAGACGAAAGGCTGGCCAATTGAATACTTGTAAGACATCGCGACCAGTGTCGGCATGGTAGCGACAATGCGCAGAGCCGAAGTTTCGCGACGCACCGGGTCGCTGACATCGCGAGAGTCATGATAAAACGCCGACAGCGCGCCTACTGTCGCAACCAGCACCGCCATCGGGTGAGCGTCGCGGCGGAATCCGCGGAAGAAAAACTGCATCTGCTCATGCACCATCGAATACTGCTTCAGCTCGGTTACGAAGACTTGCTTTTCGGCAGCATTGGGCAATTCCCCCCTCAGCAGCAGATGGCAGGTATCCATGAAATCGCAATGAACCGCCAGTTGCTCGATGGGATAGCCGCGATACAGGAGCTCCCCTTTTTCACCGTCGATGTAGGTGATGGAAGAGTCGCACGAGGCGGTAGACATGAAGCCCGGATCGTAGGTGAGCTTGCCTGCTGCACGGTAAAGCGGGCGAATATCGATCGCATCCGGGCCGATAGAGCCCTTGTAAACCGGCAGCTCAACCGACGGGGTGCCATCGGCAAAGATCAGCGCGACTTTGGTCTCAGATTTGTTCATGGCGCATCCGTAGAAAGAGAGACATCGAAAATAACTAAACTCTAAATGATAACGGATAACTGTGCACGAAGGGACTCATCCTGATGCTATTTTTCACAAATTTAACAACGCACAACCATGGTGCGTGCCAGCGAGCGCTCAAACTGGCGCTCGAACCGGCAAAACGCGAATTTTTCCGGAGCAATCGCGCATGAGCCCAAGCCACGGGGGGAACCAATCGCACCGGCTTCGGGTCTTACACCTGTTGTGCGGAATGCTTGCCGAACCGAGTTTCGGTCTGACTTGACCGATCATTTCGGCATCCCTCGCATACGCCTTATAATACGCTCTGATTTTTGCGGGCAGCCGCCTTGTTTTTTGCATAAGGGAACTCTCATGACCAAATTCCTCTCAGCACTCTTTCTGATGGCCGGTCTGGCCCTCGTATTGCCGGTTTCGCACGCACAAACCGAGCCAGTCGCACCCAAGAAGGCCGTAAAGAAAAAAGCGGTCAAGAAAAAGAAAGTCGTCGCCAATAAGGACGAGCAGAGCTCTGACAAGGAAGATGAGAAGGTCGACACCAGCGGCCTCGCGAGCACGCACTACACCTGCGAAATGGGTGACAAAGTGACCATACACAGGAAACCGAACGACGACAAGCAGATCACCATCCGGTGGCGCAACCGCCTGCACAATCTGGTCCGTGTCAGCACCACCACCGGAGCAGACCGTTTCGAAGGGCCAAAGAGCGGCCTGGTCTGGGTCGGCATCCCCTCCAAGGGCATGTTGCTGGACGCGCACAAGGGACGACAGCTCGCCAATGAATGCATGGACGCGAAACAACTGAAGTCCTCAACCTAATTATTTATTTTCAATTCTCGCCAGTTGTCGCCTGTCGTTGCCGGAATTATTACCAATATCACAACCTTTGCCATTCCGTCTGGAGAAGTCATGTCCCGTAGCACCCTGAATGCCGTCAAGGATTTCAAGCTCTCGAAAAGTCAAAAAGGCCGCTATTACTCACTGCCAGCGCTGGAAAAATCGCTTGGCGTAAATATCACCCGCCTGCCGGTATCCATCCGCATCGTGCTGGAGTCGGTGCTGCGCAATTGCGATGGCCTGAAAGTGACCGAGGATCATGTCCGGCAACTGGCCAACTGGAAGCCAAATGCCGAGCGCGTCGATGAAATCCCGTTTGTGGTGTCGCGCATCCTGCTGCAGGACTTTACCGGCGTGCCGCTGCTGGCCGATCTGGCGGCCATGCGCAATGTCGCCGCAAAAATGGGCAAAAAACCGAAAAGCATCGAGCCGCTGGTGCCGGTGGACCTGGTGGTCGATCACTCGGTGCAGGTCGACCACTACGGGGTGGCCGATGCACTCGACCTCAACATGCGCCTGGAATTTCGCCGCAATGCCGAGCGCTACCGCTTCATCAAGTGGGGCATGCAGGCCTTCGACACGTTCCGCGTGGTGCCGCCCG